>CAZWVK010000001.1:0-71484 GCA_964636785.1 uncultured Pseudobdellovibrionaceae bacterium
CACATGAGAAAGAATCAGCCTCGGACCACTGTCGATATCGACCTCGATGGTTCCCGTTTCGTAAGCGCCGCGAACCTGAACCTCAGGACAGGGATAACCCATGGATCTCAAGCGTGATGTCGTCCAAGTCTTGGCATTATCAAGTGCAGCAGGATCGAGTGTTTGATTTTTAAAGCCTCTAAAAATTCGGTCTCTAAAACCGATGGGTTCATTTCTGAAAATGACATTTTTAACTTCTGTGGCTTCGCCTGGATCGATCAAATATCGATCTCCATCTTTGGTGATCTTTGGATCAAAAAATCCTTCTGCATTCAATCGTGCACGAATATGAAAGAGGCTTTGATTCTCTGGCACCTCTTCCCACCCGGGTGTTTCTGCCGATCCGCAAATCAGCAGCTGATCATTCTTTGTAAAGATTTGCCCACGATCAAAAATACTTTGTGGGACGTAATAGAATTTTCCGCAGATGTGGCGCTCCTCTAGAGCAAAAGATTTTGCGCAGAGAAAGGCGAAAGCAATGAGAAAGAGGCCTCGATTCATGGACTAGTTCTCCGCCACGTTTCTTAAAAAAACAAATGAAAATAGGGTGAAAGCGTGCCTATAAGGATATATGGCGTTTTCTAAACGTAAGCTCATTTTCAAGATTGCCCGCAATGCCTATGAAACTTTCTTTAGTGCGGAGCTGACCTTGTTGGCTACAAATCTGGCATTCTATACGATCTTTGCACTGGTTCCGGTTTTTGCATTGTTTTTATTTGTATCTAATCTGGCTGGAAACTTTATTGTTGTGACCGAGGAGCTTGGTGTTGAGATTTTCCAGTACCTTCTAGCGGGTTCTGGATCTGAGCTTTTTCGGGAGTACAGTTCCGTGATCTCTCAGGTCGAGCCGGCGGGGATGGGAATCATAGGGATTGCTGGATTATTATTTACCTCAGTGAAGATGGTGTTCAACTTAGACACATCCATTTTGCGCATATGGAAAGAAGAGCGGGATCGAAAATGGTGGCAGAGGATTCTTATCTACACAGGAATTATCGTATTTGCCCCAGTTATTTTAGCTATTGCCGCTGGTGTTTTGGATTGGGAGGTCTTAAACCGCATCATCCCCGTATTTCTGCGCTCTACAACAGTTATTATTTTTCTATGTTTGTATTTGTGTTTTAAATACACGCCACCTAAGAAAATCTCAAAATCAGCGGCTTTGAGTGGGGCGATTTTTACCTTTATTTTGCTTTATTTAGGGAAGGAAATTTACACATGGGTGACCACTCATTTATTCAGTTATGACCGAATATATGGTTCTTTGGCGTTCTTGCCACTTTTTTTGCTATGGCTATTTATAATCTGGTCGCTGATTCTAACCGGATTTACGATTACAAAAGCCATTGATGAAGCTCGTGAAGAACTTATTCCTTAGATAAAAGCATTCAAGATCTGATCAAACTTCTCTTTTGAAGGGCGAGTCTCTTTTTCAGAAAGAGTGCATAACCCATTTTTCGGCAATTTAAAGTCGGGCACCAGATTTTCATTTTGATTCAGATAAAAAAGTCCAGTGAGATGAGAGTTTGTTTTTCTCGACTCACGTAGAAGTCTCAGCGCACTTTCTTTTGAAGTGATGTCATGGTCATCTTCAGCGGTTTTCTTGAGAAGTAAAAAGCTTCCGTCAAAAAGTTCAATGCGTTGAGTTTCATTTTCATTATAGTCCACTTCAATTTCTTCCTGAGCCTGAAAAAATCCCAACTCCTGAAGCTGCTTATTCTGAGTTTTTAAGAAGTCATAACTTTTTGTGGAGGCCTCATGATTAGCAAATGTGATGCATGGTGAAATCACATCTAAAAATGCCACACCCTTATGCCTGAGCGCCAAATTAAAAAGTGAGGTGAGTTGCTTGGCATCACCTGAAAAAGAGCGCGCAACAAACGTCGCGCCCATTTCAATGGCGAGCGCACACATATCAATGGCCTCAATCGGATTTGATTTTCCAGATCTGGTCTTTGTTCCTTCATCAGCGGTGGCTGAGAGCTGACCCTTTGTAAGACCATAAACCCCGTTGTTCTCCACCACATAGATCATCGGGATGTTTCGTCGCAAAAGATGAATAAAACTTCCAAGTCCGATACTCGCCGTATCGCCATCTCCAGAAATTCCTATGATCTTCAACTCAGGCTGAGCCATATAGACACCTGTCGCAAGAGGAGCCATGCGGCCATGAACTGAGTTAAAGCCTTGTGAGGTCGAGAGAAAGTAATTGGGTGTCTTTGAAGAGCAGCCAATTCCCGAAAGCTTTGCGACCTTATATGGATTGATTTTCGATTTGAAGAGTGCCGTCACTAAGTGATTGGTGATGGAATCATGCCCACAACCGGTACAGAGAGTACTTTTAGCACCAACATAGTCTTTTCGAGTCCGTTCTTTCATTTTATTAAGACTTTCCTTCAATACTTAAAATCTGTGTCGCAACTTCCTGAGCGCTCAATGGAAGTCCGTCAAATTGTATCACAGATTTAAACTTCAAAGAAAATTCAGGGTGTTCCATTCTTAAAATACTTAAAAGCTGAGCATCTCGATTCTGCTCAATAACGAAAATCTTAGAATGCCGCTTGAAAAAATCTTGAGCTTCTTCAGTTAGAGGTAGAGCGCGTAGCCTTAATGTGCTTGAAAGAATTGATTTTTCTTCCAGAAGTGCTTGCGCTTCTGGAATGCACTCGGAAGTGCTTCCAAAATAAACCAATCCCACTTCAGCCTGATCATTCCAATGAACTTCCGGCTTTGGAACCAGAGTTCGTGCTGTTTCAAACTTTCTGTGAAGCCTTTGCATATTGGCCTTATAGGTAGCAGGACTTTCCGTATAGTTTCCGTATTCGTCATGACCGCTTCCTCGAGTGAAGTAACCAGCCAAATCACTTTCCGTTCCCGGAAGCGCGCGGTATGGAATCCCATCACCATCAACATCCTTATAGCGCCCGAAATCAGGAGTTTTGTCTAACTCTTCTTTGGTAAGAACTTTTCCGCGGTCAAAAGGTTTATCGGGATAAGAAAATCTCTTTGAAATATGAAGATTCATTCCCAAATCCAGATCACTTAAAACAATCACTAAAGTTTGAAGGCGCTCCGCCAAGTCAAATGCGGCTTGGCCAAATTCAAAACAATCCTCAGCATTGCCGGGTAGAAGTAAAACGTGTCTTGTGTCGCCATGAGAAAGTGTATAGCTGAACAATAAATCGCCTTGCATGGTTCGGGTGGGGAGTCCTGTGCTTGGCCCCACTCTTTGCACATTCCAAATTACAGAGGGAACTTCAGCGTAATAGGCCAGTCCGGCCACTTCTGCCATTAAAGAAAGACCTGGCCCGGATGTCGCTGTCATGGCTCTTGCACCAGCCCAACCAGCCCCGACAACCATCGAAATAGACGCGAGTTCATCTTCGGCTTGAACAACTGCAAAGGTTTTCTCACCATTTTCAAGCACTCTGTATTTTTCAGCGAAATTTGAAAAGTTCTCAACCAGTGAACTCGATGGAGTGATGGGATACCAACACGCCAGTGTGCAACCGCCAAAAACAAGTCCCAATGCTGCTGCCACATTGCCTTCAATCAGAATCTTATCTTTATTCCCATCCGAAATAGCTTTGCAGCGAAAGGGAAAGTTTAGATCTTTGAGATGTTCTTTGGCGTAATTTTTCCCAGCTTCAACAGCGGCCCGGTTTGGCGCAATAACTGTTTCTTTGCCCTTGAACTGATGAAAGACAGAAGATTGAAGAGCGTCTTCATCAATTCCTAAAAGCTCTGCAAGAACTCCCACATAGGCCATATTCACAAGAAGCTTTCTCATTCGAATCGAATCACTTGCGTCGGCAACAATGTCCTTAAATGGGATTCCAACAGTGGTGACTCCATCTCTTCGGAGTTCATCCTCTGAGATCTTAATTTCTGTATTGTAAAAGAAAAAGCCACCCTCAGCGACGGTGTTCAAATCATTGAGAATCGTCTGTGGGTTCATGGCCACAACAATATCCGAAAACTCTCTACGGGCAGTGAATCCTTTTTGATTCACTCGAATTGTGAACCAGGTCGGCAGCCCCTGGATATTGGAAGGAAAGAGATTTTTGGCCCCAACGGGAGCTCCCATTCGAAAAATCGATCGCACTAAGACTTGATTAGAGGATTGGCTTCCGCTTCCGTTCGTTGTTGCAACTTGTATTGAGAAATCGTTCATGAGGCCTGGATATATAACACGCCTCAAGCGTCTACGCTAGGAGATATCTCCTGTCTTGTACGCATCCGGATTGATCGTCAAAACCCATTCTTTATAGGCGTCGTAGAGCTCCTCTACGGGAGCCGGCGGAAAGACGGGGCCAATATGAATCTTTAGAACTCCCGGGCGAGGCAGTAAAACGCCCTTTGGCATTAGGTTATTATTTCCTTCCAGATAAAGAAAAAGAATGGGTGTGTCCGTTCGCAGTGAAAACAGACTCACTCCGCGTTTAAATGGCTGAATGGTTCCATCTTTGGACCGCGTTCCTTCAGGAAATATGATCATCCAGATTCGATCTAAGCTTGTTAAAAGCGAGGTGCAGAGCTTGATCGCCTCGCCACTGCGATCCTTGCGATCGATGGGAATGGCCCCGAGACAGTGTTTTGAGAAGAAGGTAAAAAGAGAGTTTCGAAACCAATAATCCTTGGCAGCTGAAATATAGAGATCCATCCAATATCTAAACGGGACTCCTGCTGCAATCGAGACGGCATCTAAGTGGCTGGCATGATTGGAGATAAGAATAAGCCTCGGATTGTTCTTATAGAGTTTATGGAAATCCCCAATCACTTTGAGGCGAATGTAAAAGCGAAAGGCGATGGCCTTTAAGAAAAACCCCCAGAGACATCGAAAAAAGAAACTCACAACATCGAAATGCCGGGTGAAGAGGGGAAGATGGCGAATATGAGCCGGGAGTTTCATCCACTGGTCATTTTCGTAATTCCAATCTCTCACAGAAAGAAGTCTCCCTGAAGGTAGAGGTAAATATAGTAGAACAGCGGTCCTACAAAAATCAGCTTATCCACTCGAGCCAATATATCATCTCTTCCAAAAATAAAGATGCCCGTGTTTTTGATTCCAAGGTCACGACGAATCACACTTAGGATCAAGTCGCCAAGGCGTCCAAAAACCGCTGCTATGAGACCAGCTGCAATCCAGTAACGTTCACTTCGATCCGGAAGAAGATGTCTCATTCCCCAGGCCAAAATCATAGTGACAATGAGTGCAATGACGAACCCTTCCAAAGTCACTTTATTGGAGATTTTGCTAAAAAGTTTGATTTTTCCGAAAGTTCGGCTCACAGCCCAGCCGATGTTTTCGCTGACCTCGGTCAAAAGGACCAGGTAAATAAGGATAAGGACTCCGCCATCGAGGTTCGTGAATCTGGCCATATACAGTAAAGACCATCCAAAAAACACAAAACACAGCACACTTAAGCCCATATACTGGATCATATGAGTCGCCGAATTTTGTAACATTGGAATCAGAGTGATGGTTCCAAGAAAAATCATTGGAGCCATATCGTATAGAGAAATATAGTCTTTTTGATAAATGAGATAGCCCTGAAGGAAAATGAAAATATAGGTCGTCCAAACAAACCAGCTGCGATGATAAGCTCCAACCATTTGGAAAAATGTTTTTGCGGACTGAACACTCAATAAAACCATAAAAACCAGCGGCCATGGCGAAGGCATGGCCAGAACAGCAAACACAAATGGCGTTACAAAGATCCAACTCTTCATGCTCGCCCAGGCGGAGGCCATGAGCGGCCCTCGAGGGCTCAATAGATATGTGATTGAGCCAAGCAGAGCCAAAAAGCCCAGTAAAATGAACGAGGTCTCACGAAACAAGGGGTCATGCCAAAGTCCATAGAGCATTAGGTTTTCCAATCAATATTATGATCTTTGATTTTTTTATATAAACTTGATCTGGAAATTTGAAGGACCTTAGCGACTTCGTCAATATCCTTATATTCGCTCAGCGCCATTTGAATCAAGCGTGCCTCAAAGGCATTGGTTAAATTGGCTAGGCCATCTTTAAGATCAATCTGGTGATCCGCATGAGAAATGGAGGCCTTTCGAGAAAGCCAATGGAGAATATCCTCTGCGCGAAGAAATGGGAGTGGGGCGTACAAGGAGGCTTGCTCAATGACTCGCTTCAATTCCCTTAAGTTTCCTGGCCAATCATGTTTTTTCAAAGCCTCAACCGCTTCATCGTCAATAGAGAGTTTTCTTTGTCCAACAAAGCTTGAATTCGATGTTTTTAGAAAGTGAAGGCTCAACTCTTTGATATCTTCCAAGCGATCTCTAAGTGGGGGGAGGTTTATTTTCTTTCCACTCAGCCGCCACAATAAATCCTCGCGGAATTCGCCGTCTTGAACCATCTTTTCAAGATTTCGGTTTGAGGCAGCAATCACGCGAGTTTCCACAAAGTAATTTTCTTGCGCACCCACACGGCGACCCTCTCCGGATTCAAGAAAGCGAAGGAGCTTGGCTTGAAGATTGAGAGGAAGTGCTTCAATTTCATCCAAGAACAGATCGCCCCCATGAGCAGCTTCAACAAGTCCGACTTTATCTCGATCGGCTCCTGTGAATGCTCCTTTCACATGGCCAAAAATTTCAGATTCAAATAGATTTTCGGGCAAGGCAGAGACATTCACGGAAATAAATGGGCCTCTTCTTTCTTGAAGATGAAGAAGTTGGGCGGTGACTTCTTTTCCTGTTCCCGTTTCCCCTTCTATAAGAACGGGGCCGCCTTCATTTTTGAGTTGAGCAATTTGTTTAAGCACGCGCTGCGAAGCCGAACTGGAGCCCACCCACAAAGAGGAATCTTCTGAACCATGAGCGCCGCGAATTTCAAAAAGAGCAGAAACTTTGTTGAGCAGCATAGCGAGCTCTTCTGGGGCAATTGGTTTAGGTAAAAAACGACTAGACCCCGCTCGAATGCACGCTTCCATGGTGGTGCGATCCAGATGCCCTGACATGGAGATCACCTCTAGAAAAGGATGACTTTTAACCAATTTTTTTATGACATCCACACCTTCGGTTTTTTCGAGATTCCCAGTCAAATGAACATCGACAAGCGCACAGTGAAAACCGCGTGGTGGAAGGTGAGAAGGGTTTTGCGTAGAAATCTTTCGCCATCCAGCTGGAAGCGACATGGCGATGGACTCGTGAATGAGCGGATCATCATCTACAACGAGAAGTGTTAAATCTCTCATAGTGACAATGGAACCCTAAGCTCGATAGAATTGCAACCGATGAACTTAAACGTTTTACTTTTAGAGAACATCCATGCCAGTGCTAAGGATTTGTTAGAGGCTCAAGGTTTCAAAGTCACGCAGCTGAAAGGCGCGCTGAGTGAATCTGAGCTGATTTCAAAACTGAAAGGGTTTCAGGTTCTTGGAATTCGCTCCAAAACTCACGTGACTGAAAAAGTCCTATTGGCAAGCCCAGATCTGCAAGCCATTGGTGCTTACTGCATTGGGACGAATCAAATTGATTTAGAAGTCGCTAATGATTTGGGAATTCCGGTTTTCAATGCGCCTTATTCCAATACCAGAAGTGTTGCGGAGTTGGTGATTGCGGAGATGATTGCCCTATCGCGCCGTCTGGGGGATGTGAATGCCAAGGCTCACAAGGGAGAGTGGATAAAGAGTGCTTCGGGATCTTATGAAGTGCGCGGGAAGACTTTGGGAATTATCGGGTATGGTCATATTGGGAGTCAGCTCAGCGTTTTGGCAGAGAGCTTGGGGCTTCGAGTTTTATTTTATGACATTGTTAAAAAGCTTCCGCTTGGCAATGCGTATGCCAAGGATTCACTGAAGGAGCTCTTGGAAGAGTCCGATTTTGTATCCTTACACGTTCCAGAAACACCGCTGACAGCAAATATGATTCGCACTCAAGAGATCTCATGGATGAAAAAAGGGGCTTATCTTATTAATGCAAGCCGTGGGTCCGTTGTTGATATTGAAGCGTTGGCATCGAGTTTAAAGTCAGGTCATTTGCGAGGCGCTGCAATTGATGTTTTTCCTCAAGAACCTAAGAACAATGAAGAACCTTTTATGTGTGAACTTCAAAATATTCCGAATGTGATTTTAACGCCTCACATTGGGGGCAGTACAGAAGAAGCTCAAGAATCGATCGGTCGCGAGGTGAGTCACTCATTAAGTGGTTTTATTGCTCGTGGGATGACACTCGGAGCAGTTAATTTTCCACAATTGGAAGTTCCTCATCTTGAAGAGGGTTCGAGAATTATAAATATCCATAAAAACGTTCCAGGAGTTCTTGGGGAGATCAATGGTCTGGTGTCGAAAGCAGGAGCGAATATACGCGCTCAATATCTTTCAACCGATCCACATATTGGCTACCTGGTTATGGATTTGGAAGTGGATGATGGAAAGGGTCTTGGCGACGTCATTCAGAAATTAAACACTTCACTAAAAACGCGAGTTCTATCGTGAGTGATATTCTTGAAGCACTCTCTCATGTTTTTCCAAAGGATCGCATCTTTGTCGATGAATCCACTCTCAGTGAATACGGACATGACTGGACAAAAAACCTAGATGCCAAGCCAAGGGCCGTTGTTTTTCCGGTAACTAAAGAAGAGGTTCAAAGTCTTGTTCAATGGGCCAGACAAACCAAAACTCCATTGGTCCCTTCCGGGGGGAGAACGGGTTTGAGTGGTGCCGCCACCGCCACTAATGGCGAGATCGTGGTGTCGTTTCAGAAAATGAATAAGATTTTGAGCTTTGATGCTGCGGACTCGTCGGTTTGGGTGGAACCAGGTGTGGTCACAGAGGATTTGCAAAATTTTGCAAAAGAAAAAAACTTAAACTTTCCAGTGGACTTCGCTGCTCGTGGATCCAGCCAGATTGGTGGAAATATTGCGACCAATGCGGGTGGAATCAATGTTGTTCGTTATGGTTTGACACGGGATTGGATTTTAAGTCTTGAAGTGGTGACAGGACAGGGCGAAGTCTTAACCTTAAACCAAGGCCTCATCAAAAATGCTTCGGGGTATGATTTAAGACACTTGATTATTGGATCCGAAGGCACGTTGGGCTTTGTGACCAAGGCGGAAGTGAAACTTTGTCCACCGGTTAAAGAATCCATGGTTTTTCTTTTAGCTGTGGATCAGCTGTCATCGGTTATGGAGGTTTTCAAAGCATTTCGAGATAAAATGCCTTTGCTTGCTTTTGAAATGTTGACGGATAAGGCTCTTGATATTGTTTTGAAAAATCAATCTTCTTTAAAGGCTCCGTTTTCGGATCGCTATCCTTATTACCTGGTGGTTGAAGCCGAGAAAAATGATGAGCAAGCGGAAGAAAGAGCCTTAGAAATTTTTGAATTCGCAGTTGAGAAAGGATGGGTGCTTGATGGGGTTTTGGCACAGAGTCAGCTTCAAGCGAGAGAATTTTGGAAGTACCGTGAAGATATTAGCGAATCCACGGCTCCTTATTCCCCTTATAAAAATGATGTGTCGGTACGCATATCTCAAGTGCCTCAGTTTCTTGAAACGACAGAAGCGCTACTCAAAAAGGAATACCCAAACTTAGAGGTTGTGTGGTTTGGCCACATTGGGGATGGCAATCTCCATATCAATGTTTTAAAGCCTGCGGATTGGTCCAAAGAAAAGTTTTTGAATGAGTGCCACAGAGTCAGTGAACTTCTGTTTAAGACTTTGCAAAGCTTTGGTGGAAGCATTTCTGCGGAGCATGGCGTGGGTCTTGTTAAGAAGCCATTTTTAAACTTCACTAGATCGAAAGCGGAAATAGAAATATTTCGCGGTATTAAAAAGGTTTTTGATCCAGACGGAATCATGAACCCTGGAAAGATTTTTGATTAAGCTGATTTTTTAAGATCCTGAAAGCGGGGATCAAGATCAATTTCATAACTGTCACCACTGGTTCTGGTGTGATGAATATCGACAAGAAGTTCGATTGCCGCGGGAACTTGAGAGAAGCCAATGGCCGGGCAGCTTAAGAGAAGCCCTTCCATCTTTTCACCGAGTTCGCTGATCTCGGGAATTCCATAGGTTTTTCCTGTGCCTTTTAATTTGTGAAAGTCTTCGATCAATGCGTCGATGGCGCCGTTTTGATGATGAATCTTTATTCCGTCAATTTTAAAAGGCAGCTCGCTTAAGTATTCCTGTTGAAGCTTGAGTAAAAGGTCATTGAGACTCATGAGGCCTCCTTCTGTTTGGTTGCGTCGACGAATCGCCATTTATTCAAAGTGAAATAAAATGAACTTCCATCACCAGGCGTTGATTTGAGGCCGATTTTTCCTTCATGCTCCTCGATCAATGCTTTTGCAATGGCCAATCCAAGCCCTGTGCCTTTGACCAAGGGATTATTAGGACCAGTCGCTTGACGAAACTTTTGAAAAATCACCTGTTGATCTTGAGGGTCAATTCCTTTTCCATGATCGCGAACCTCAAAGTAAACTTGATTTTCATCAATCAGTTTAACTTTTAAGTGAACAGTTTCTCCTTGAGGGGAAAACTTAATCGCATTGGACATGAGGTTGGTGAGCACTTGCTGAATTCGATCTCTATCAATAAAGACCTGAAGATTTGGTGACTCTAATTCTTTAATCAATTCAACCTGTGCACTTTGAGAAAGGCCCCCGAGGGCATCGAAAGTAAGATCGATCAACTCTTCCGCAAAAACCCACTCTGAATTCAAGGGAACTTTTCCAGCTTCAATTTTCGCCAGGTCTAACAAATCATTGATCAATCGGATCAATCGATCGGATTCGGCTTCGGCAATGGATAGGAGATCTTGAGTCACCTCATTTAACTCTCCACCAAGGCCGCCGCGAAGAAGGCTGAGTGACCCCTTAATGGATGTGAGAGGAGTTCTTAATTCATGGCTAGCAATGCTTAAAAAATCAGATTTGGCTTGATCAAGAGTCATCAATTCATCGGTGTGATTGATTACTCGCTGTGCAAGTGAATTGAAGGTGGAATGGAGATCTCCGATTTCATTGTTTGCAGGAGAGTCAAATCGGTAAGTAAAACGATTATGCAAAAACTCCATCATACGACTTGAAAGGTTCTGAATAGGTGACATAACGGATGAACTCAAAAAGCCATGAAGGAGAGCAAAGCCCAATAGAAAAACAATTCCACTAAGGGCTGAAAGAAAGAGGACTTTCTTTTCGAGATAGTCCATCTGAACGAGAGTGAAGCGCTGAAATTCCGCTTCGTTGATCTTGAGATTGTCGAGATGTTTCCTAAAGGCTCTATTTTTGTTTTCATTGAACTTTTCAAAGGTCTCAAGAGCGAGCTTTTGACGTAAAAGAGGTAAAAGCTTTTTCGCTTTTTTTTCGAGATCTTCCAACTCTGCTTCTGATTTTTTTCCATCTTTATCGAGTTCTGAGATAAAGCTCTGACCGGCTTGTATTTGTTCGCGTTGACCACGCAACTCCAAAAAATGTTTATAAGAAAGCAAATTGAGACCAACGACAGCTGAAAAGACCACACTCAGAATCAAAAACAATCGAGTGCGAATGGATCTCATGCGGACTTGACCTCGCCTAAAGAAGCCAGAATCTCGGCAATCTGTGAATTTAATTTCATTGGATCAAATGGTTTTGGGATATGGCCAAGACCCAGTTCTAAAAAGGCATTTATGTCATTCTCTTGTGATTTCGCGCTTAAAAATATAACGGGTGCTGGATTTGTTTTTTGAGCTTTATAGAGCTCACAAACTTTAAGCCCGTTCAAATTGGGCATCATTTCATCAAGTAAAATGAGATCAAAGTCTTCTTCGAGCGCCTTATTCAACGCTTTTTCCCCATTGTCCATCCAGATGACATGGTGGCCGCCAATTTTTTCCAAAGCCAAGCAAGCGATTTTTGAAATGTTGTGATCATCCTCTGCAAGAAGAATCTTCATACTTTTAAGCCGCTTTTCGTGAGTGTCCATGAGTGAAAATCCATTTTCTAACTTTGTGAAAGTAACTTTCTCGCGCTCCAAGATAAGTCATTGTGTAAAGCCAACCTTCATGATGAGGCTCGCGATCTAAAACTTTTAATGGAGGAGGGGCTTCGCCAATTTCATTTCTAAAAAACGCACAATTGATCTCGATCACTTCGCCAATTTCAATCTCTCCAGTGCATGTAAAACTAATTGAGACTTCGGAGATGGAGACCAGTTTCATATTGATTTCGACAGTTCCTTTTGCACGTTCAGAGTCTGGTGGGAATTCGATTTGCGGATGCGTCTTTGGTGGATTCTTCTCCAAAATATCTGCAATTTTTTGTGTAAAGATCAATGGATCGAGTGGCTTGATAATGTAATCGTTCACACCAACACGGATGGCTTTCTCAATGTCTTTTTTCTCACGGAGTCCCGTGAGCATGGCCACTGGTAAATCTTTGAATCGAGAGTCTTTTCTGAGTGTGTTTATAAAATCAAATCCAGAGTAGTGAGGCATGTTGGCATCTGAAATCACCAAATCAATGGACTGATTATTAAGAATATCCATTGCGGCGATTGCATCAATGGCCGTTAAGACCTCATGATTTTCATGTGTCAAAACAGCTTTCGCTAGTTTCAAAATATCTTTGTCGTCGTCGACCACCAGCAATTTCGCCATAATGAGTTATCGGAAAATTCAAATGATTCCGTAATTTTTCTGGGTTTTTGTTGAACTTTTAGATGGTCCTTGGTCTTAATAAGGAATGAGAAAAAATCTGCTCACTATAGAGCGCATCATTCGGTTTTTATTAGGCTTGTTTTTAACAGCCTGGGTTTTAGGCGGCGGCCCGAGCTGGGCTTTTGTCGGGCTCTATCTTCTTGCGACGGGAAGCTGGGGCTATTGCCCCATATATAAGTTGGTCTTTTCGGAACGTTCCTAGATGAGATCCTTGAACTCGCCAGCCTCATACATTTCCATCATGATATCAGATCCGCCGATGAGCTTCTTATCGACATAAAGCTGAGGAATGGTTGGCCAGTTGCCATACTGTTTAATGCCTTCACGAATCTCGTCATCATCAAACACGTTGAAGGAAGAGAACTTCGCTCCAACCTCATTCAAAATAGCCACTGCACGTGCTGAGAATCCGCACTGTGGAAACTGGGGAGTCCCTTTCATAAAAAGAACCACTTTGTCTTGTGCAATAATGTCTTCGATTTTTTTCTTTAACTCTTCGTTCATGGAAATTCTCTCTCCCTATAAGATAGGCTTTTAAAGTATTAGGTATTTATCACTTTTGCGTGCGAATAGAAAGGGCATGGACCTCGCCGGTTTTAAGCTCTTCTGCGAAGGCTTTCATCACCAGCTGGTGCTGCTCGATGCGGGAAAGGCCCTCAAATTTTGCACTTTTAACAAAGACTTCATAATGATCTTCGGTGCCGGTCAGATCCAACACATCGACCTGATCACCTGGGAAAGCGGATTCCAATCGCTCTTTAATTTGATTTGGGCTCAATTTTTTCTCCAAAAAAATGAAAAGTTGACCTAGACCTCTCTTTCACTCTCATTGATAATGTGGTATGTCAATTGCCATGTCCTGGCAGTATATCGAAACCACAGACCCAAGCCATATTAAGAAAGAGCGCGCAAAAGCAAGAGAGCTAAAGACCTCTCAGTGGTGGCGAAACCGTCTTGGAGAAGGCGTTTGCTATCACTGTGGGCAAAAATTTGGCAGAGATGCATTGACGATGGATCATCTTATTCCCATCTCTCGAGGCGGGAGGACGACTAAGAAAAATGTTGTGGTCGCTTGCAAAGGGTGTAATTCTCACAAAAAAAACCTGACAGTCGCTGAAATTGCACTCAATAATCTCTAAAGAACACCTTTGAGAAAACAACTTTGAAGAAAGGGCCTTGAGTTCGTGTCAAAAATTACTTCAAGTAGTACGGCAGAATATTTTGCAAAAAACCTTCAGCAGGTGGGATTTTCATCTCCCTTTAAAGCAGTTTTGACCACCTTGAAAGAGGCGGTGGACAACTCGCTAGATGCCTGTGAGGACGCGGGAATCTTACCTGAACTTTATATATCCATTAAAAAAGTCGGCAATGGATCATCTAAAAACACAGATCTTGTTGAAGTGATTATTGAAGACAACGGACCCGGCCTTGAAGCTGAAGACCTACCAAAAGTTTTTGGTGAGTATCTGGCGTCCTCTAAATTTGGGAGAGGTCGATGCTCTCGTGGTCAGCAAGGAATCGGAATCAGTGCCGCAACCACTTGGGCACAGTTGACCAATGCTTCCGGTGTAAAGGTCACTAGTAAAACAACTCGAATGAAAAAGGCCGTTCAGGCCATTGTGGACGTGGATATCAAAGGAAACCGCGGAGCACTTAAGAATAAGACGACATTTGATTGGGAGAAAAAGCACGGCGTTCGTGTGGAATTTCGCATCGATGGTCGAGTGCAGCTCAATGGAGACGGCGGACTTTTGACTTACCTAGAGGGGACGACCCTGGTTAACCCGCACCTGTCTTTGTCTTATGAGCTATTAGAAGAGCCCATCAAAGTGATTGAGCGAGTCACTGATGAGCTTCCAAAAATTCCACCGGCAACGCTTCCGCACCCGCATACCATGAAGCTAGGTGAGTTTATGACTCATGCAGCTTTATTTGGGAAAATGCCATTGGATAATTTCTTAAAAAAAGGCTTCTCTAGGATTTCAGATGGCATTGTTAAAGATATGGTCAAGCACGGTCTTCCAAAGCCATTGCTCACGAAATCTTTGACCTCGATCGCTGAAAACGATCTTAAAAAGATCTACCAGGCTGTTCAGGAAACAGACCTGATGGCTCCAAGTACGAAGTCTGTTCTGACTGTAGGTGAAGAAGGCCTTTCAAAAAGTATTCAACGTCTTGGAGAAGTGGACTTCTTCAGTGTGGTTACACGAAAACCAAAGATTTGCGATTTCAAGCCGGTTGTTGTTGAGGTGGCCATTGCGCGATTTTTAAATCGTGGAAGCGAAGAAAAAGAAACTCCAGTTCAGCTTTTAAGATTTGCGAACCGTGTTCCACTTCAGTTTGATAAAGGCGCTTGTGCGATCACGAAATCAGTTGAATCTGTGAGCTGGAGAGCTTACGGACTGAATCAGCAGAAAAACTCACTACCCACGGGACCATATGTGTTCGCGGTGAGTGTGACCTCTCCATTTATTAAATTTAAAAACGCTTCTAAGGAAACCATCGACGGAAGTGACGAGCTGGTTGAAGAGATTCGTCGCGCATTGATGCAAGCTGGACAAAAGCTTTCTCGTCACATCCGAGCGGAAGACAAGGCGGCCGATCTTGAGCGCAAGCTTCAGCACATCGAAAAGTTTGGACCTATTTTAGTTCAAGGATTGGCTCGCATCACGAAAGCCCCTAAATCCAGAGAGAAAAAGGCGGAAGAAGGACTCCAAAAGCTCTTAGGGCGAGACACATCTTCTGCTGAAGAGGCATTGAAGGTGGCAGAGGAAAAGCTACTGGCGCTGAAGGCTAAAGAACATGTTTTGCTCGGTACAGAGGAAGAAGTTGAAGAAGCTATCAATAGCGAAACTGCGGAAGAGTTTGCGCAGGAAGCGGTGAAGCGCTCAACCAAGAAAGCAACCAAGAAGACAACGGCAAAGGCTGCCGCCACGACTAAGAAAGTCGCCAGGAAGAAATAAGGATATATAAATTATGGCTAAAATTCGAATTCGAGAGCTGACAAAAGATATTCCTAAGGAAGCAAAGAATCTTTGTGAGAATATGCTTTCTGATCTTGAAAAGGCAAAGCGTCCGGTTTTATCGGCCGTGAAGTGTTCACTGGATAATTCCTTTTATGATCCGAAGGTGGGCTTTTTAACTCCTGGAGATAAGACTGTAAAAACAGAGCTCAATGTTTCGTCCGTTCAAAAGATGGCGCGAACCGTTTTTATGCTTGAAATTCTTTTAGAGAATTTAAAATCAGGCGCGGTAAACACAAAAAGGGAGCTTTACTATATTTCTAAAGGTTTGGTGAGAAGCAATCCTCATTTTAAGCCTCTAGATTTTGATGATCAGCCTGAGAGTGATTCGATTGTGGATTTCATTTGTGATATGCTTGAAGTTTATCGTGAGGAAATGAACTGCTTTGCTAACGATCGTGGTGGTCAAACCTATTCTCAGAACTTAGTCGTAACTGAAACTTTATCCGGCGGTGAAACTGCGGTTGTGGATTTAAGCACTCTTGGAACAACACCGTTTCAGCCGAAGAACAAACCGCAGCAGTTCAAGTTAAAATCAAAAAAAGGAAAAATTGATTTTTGCTTAGTCATTGAATCAGAAGGTACGGCGAACACGCTTGTGGCAAATGGAATGCATAAGCGTCACAACTGCATCATCTTAGGTGCTCAAGGGGTGCCATCCAATGGTGTTCGCGGATGGTGTAAAACCATTCAAGATCAATTGAAAGTTCCCATGTTCTTCTACGGAGATCTGGATGCTTACACTCTTCAAAACATTTACCGGACATTGAAAGCAGGGTCTGCGGCCAGTCTTATTCGAAACTCGGACTTCTCTGCACCTGAGGTTCACTTTCTTGGGGTATTGCCTGAAGACGTTAAGAAGTATGATCTTCTTTGCTATAATGTGAGTGAAAAGGATGTTTCCGAAGCTAGGTCTTTAAAGAAGGCAAAGGATGCTCTTCAGAACGATCCCTTCTTTCAGGATAAAAAGAACAAGCGTCTGGCGGATATCTTGCGCTGGCTTGTAAAAGAAAAGAAGCGTTGTGAACAGCAAGCTGTCTTTTCAGTGGATCCTAAAGATCCATTGATCTTGGAAAAGATTATTGTGGAAAAAATCAAGAAAGGAGCGTACGTATAGGCTCTATGAGCTTATCACGTCGCGAATTTTTAGAGTTCCTTGGTATTTCCGCCAGTGCTGCTTTTGCCACTCAGCTTTCTGGATGTTCAAGTCTTGAAAAATGGGTTTCTGGCTCTGCATTTAAAGCACTTGCACCTACCGATAAAGATGATTTGGTGTTGGCCGATGGGTTTTCCTATCGGCGCCTTGTCTCCTGGGGAGATAAGATCAACTCCAACGGTGAAATATTTGGTTTCAACAATGATTATCTCGCTGTCCTTCCATTGAAAGGTTCATCATCACTCCTTTGGGTGAACCATGAGTATGTCGATCCGCTTTTTGTGAGTGGCGTTCCGTTTGGAAAGGATCGCACAAAGAAACAAATGAAAAATGAAATGCATTCCGTTGGTGGATCGATTTTAGAGATTACGCAATCCGGTGGTGAGTGGGCGCTTGTGCCGAATTCACTTTATAATCGAAGAATCACTGCATTCACTAAAATTCCTTTTTCAAATGGTGAGAAGATTCAAGGCTCCAATGTCGCCGTTGGAACGATGGCGAACTGTGCGGGTGGTGTGACTCCTTGGGGTACAGTTTTAACCTGTGAAGAGAATTACGACACGTTCTGGGGTGAGGCCAGATTTGATTCTCTAGGCAAAAGGCATGTTGATTACACAGTTGCAGAATGGGGTTGGTATAAGTTTGAAGGCCGACCACCAGAGCATTATGGTTGGGTTGTGGAAGTCGACCTTTCAACCGGTAAAGCGGTTAAGCACACTGGGATTGGACGTTATGCTCATGAATGTGCAACGACAGTGATCTCCAAATCGGGTGAGCTTGTTGTTTACTCTGGAGATGATGCGGAAGATGAGCATCTTTATAAATTCATATCTGATTCGCCGACATCTTTGAAAAGTGGAAGGCTTTACGTCGCTTCCTTAGAGCAGGGCCGTTGGCTTCCTTTGGATAGAAATGCGGATTCAAAACTTAAAGCTAAATTTCAATCTCAGCTTGATTTGTTGATTCGTACACGAGAAGCCGCAAAGATTGTGGGTGCAACTCCACTGGATCGCCCGGAAGATATTGAGATTCATCCGCAAACAGGTGATGTGTTTGTGGCGCTCACGAACAATAAATCTAAGGGCAATCTTTTTGGATCACTTTTAAAGATTCGTGAAAAGGATGGAGATTCAAGTTCGCTTGAGTTCGAACATTCGACTTTTCTTGCAGGTGGTAAGGATACTGGCTTCGCATGCCCTGATAATTTGGCATTTGATCGAAAAGGTGATCTCTGGTTTACGACCGATATGTCAGGATCTGTTATGAACAAAGGAGAGTATCGTCCATTCAAGAACAATTCCTTATTCTATGTTCCGATGAAGGGAGCCGGTGCAGGTAGGGCACATCGTGTGGCATCTGGTCCCATCAACTCAGAGTTGACTGGGCCCTATTTTTCGCAAGATGGAAAGACGCTCTTTCTCTCTGTGCAACACCCGGGAGAGCGTTCGACTTCATTGGATCAAATGTTGAGCCATTGGCCAGGTGGCGGCGACTCCATGCCTAGACCATCTGTGGTGACGATTTCTCTGCCTGATTTCGTGCTTTGAGGAGCGTTTTACGTTTTTTGTCACAGATGGATCTTTTGGGACAAAATTTGTCGTTAGTGGCAACTGAAAACAAGTTAAACATATTCTAGCTCTCTTGAACCTGGGCACTATCCTTGCTTTTAGAGCATGTGAGGATAGGAGACGTGTGCTATGGCTAGGAAGCTAAATATATCTTATAGATCGGTGATTTTCCTTTTGGCAGTGTCCTTTATGGCCATTGGGTGCGCGGATAATCGTGGCTTTCAAACCAAGCGTTTGAAAACACCAGCGATTTTCGATCAGAAGCCAGGCGGCGAGAACCAGCCTGAAACTCAACCTCCTCAAATGACAGCTCCTGTTTTAACACCAGAAGAAATCACTGAGAGAACGGATCAGGCCATTGAGAATAGAACTGAGAGAATTTCGGATTCGACTTTCGTTTACAATGAAGGTGGCAACGAAACTCAAGTTACAGAGTCTGAAATTGAAGAGAAAAAGCAGGAGCTTCGCGAAAAGGCTATCACAACAATGAATCTTCCAGCGGATCAGCAGATTCTAAAGGGCCTAAGTCTTTCTCTGAATCAAGGGGCAACTGCGGGAAGCATTCCATTAAATATAAAGGGTGTCGTAAATATTGATGGCACTTTGGATTTTTTCACTGCCAATTTGGTTTTAAGCAAAACAGATCAAAGAATTTCTGGAAAAGCCTCTGCTCTTCAATGGGTCAGCAATCGTTCAGATGTGCAGACCCAAATTTCTGCATATTGCAATGGCGCAGCAGATGCGGTCTGCAGTGAGATTTCGGTAACGGTTGAGCTTACGCGCGGAGAGAGCGAGCAAGTCTTTGTGGCTCAGTACTCTCAAACCAATGAAGGGTTTGAGATTTCAGGTTCATCGACAGGTCTTTTGAGCTTTGATGACGCCTCTCAAAGCACAAGCTCGGAAGATGAGCCAGCGGAAGATGATAATATTGAAACTGGTGATGAGCAGGTCGAAGAGGCACAAGGTGAAGACACTCCGGCTGAGGAAGCTCAACCAGAGGAGACTCAAACTGAAAATACTCAAAGTGAAGAGCAGCAAGAAGCCCCGGCTCAACAAGAAGTAGCTGTTGAAGAAACTCCAGCGGCACAAGACCAGTCACAACAACAACAGCAGCAGGCGGATCAGCGCCGTGCGGATCAGCAAAGACGTGCTGAACAAGCGCGATTAGCTCGTCAAGCGGAGCAAGAGTCAATGGATGCATTGAGAAAGTATCAAGCTGAAAAAGCTCAAACCGCTGCTCAGCAAAAGCGTGCTGAAGAGATGCGCCGCTTTCGTCAGGCTGACCAACAGTCGATGGATAATTTAAGAAAATACCAGGCTGAAAAAGCTCAGGCTGCAGCAGCGACAAAAACGCATCGTCAAGCGGAGCAAGAATCCATGGACGCGTTGAAAAAGTATCAGGCTCAACAAGAGCCAGCTGCAAAAACGCATCGCCAAGCAGAGCAGGAATCCATGGATGCGCTTAAGAAATATCAGGCTGAGCAAAAACGACTTGAGCAGTTAAGACAATTTCGAAAGGCCGAGCAACAGTCTATGGAAGCTCTACGTCGTCAGCAGCAACAGAAGCAAGAGCGTAAGCTCTCTCTTCCGGAGCTTCGACGAAAAGCCGAGGATGAGTCTATGAAAGAGCTTGAGTATCAAAGAAAGATCGAAAAGATCTTAAAAGACAATGAGGACGCCAGAAGCCAGGAAGTCTAGCTTGATGATTAACGTCGGCCAAGCCTTCGATTATTATATTCTCGAATCGAATAAAATCCATACGTGATAGCCTTAATGCTATCACGTATTTCTGTTTTTACAGCCTCATAAGAATAACTCGGCAGTGGAGTTCCTTGGGAATTGAGAGCTGTTAAATACTGACTTAATACACGCTCAACCAAATCCTCTTGAGGGGCATCATCAAATTCGCCGCTTTGAATGGCATCCAAAACGAATTGATAAGGGCTTGTTTCTTTAGGCGACATACGTATAGATTAATCTGGTGAAGACGCTAGCGCCAGGGGAAATTCGACTTCTTGTTCACACTCTTCATCATCTTGAGGGTGCAAGGCTTCAGGCCGTTTATTCTACTAAAAAGGATTTGATTTTAGAATTTTGGCTCAAAGGGGATCTTTATTTTTTATGGTATGAAGACTCCAGCCTTAGGCCCTTCGTTTCATTCTGGCCACAGGAGCTGCCACTCAAATTTAAAAAATCACAAACGCCCATCGGTTTATTCTTAAAAGCTCATTTCGTTGGGAACCACCTCACTTCAGTGACATTTCATCCAGAGTTTGGGCGAATGTTTCGACTGTATTTTCATAATGAACTCTCCATTGAATTTCGACTCTTTACCCATGGTTCAAATGTCATTGCAAAGACGAGTGATAAGCAAATCAGCCTTCATAAGCCGAAGAGCCTACAGAAAGTGGAAAAGGAGTTTGAGGAATCCCATCTTCGAAGTGTGGAAGAGTTCTCAAATGAGTGGCTTCAGTTTCATTCCAAAGTCCGAATGAAGGGGGCTGTTTCTGACAGCAAGCATTCAAGTGACCACCTCGAAAAAGAGCTGGCAAAAAAGAAAAAGAAGCTCGCAAGGGCTATTCAACAAGTGAGTGAAGAGCTTGAAAAGAAGGAAAACTCTTTGTTTCAAGAAGTTGGAGAGTGGCTCACTCAGAATCGTTCCTATTCAAATCTTCCAGATGAATATATCCCATTTGTTGACCAGCGAAGATCTATTCACTGGAATGCAGATCATTGCTTTCAAAAAGCAAAGGAGATTCGGAGAAAACAAATCGGAACGCAGTCACGCCTCAACGACCTAAAGGCTGAGCTGAAGAGTCTTGAAGAAAAAGGAATCGCTGCACTTGAAGCGAGATCTAAAAGAGCGCCAGAGCGCCTTCACTCCAAAGATGAAATCAAAGCTCGAAGCTTTCAGGTCAGTCCAGATTTGAAAGTCATCTCCGGAAAAAATGCGAAAGACAATATGGCTCTCTTAAGACGTGCCCAAGGATGGGATCTATGGTTTCATCTTCGCGACTTTCCAAGCAGTCATGCGGTTTTGTTTCGTGCTAAAAAGCGAGAAGTCACTCCACATGAAGAAGACAAGGTGATTCAGTGGTTCTTTAAACAGACATTTGGCAAAAAGTGGGAGCAAGAATTAGGCAATAAATTAGATGTGATTGTTGCCGAGTGTCGTTTTGTAAAACCCATTAAGGGGGATAAGCAAGGTCGCGTTCATTATCATAATGAAAGAGTGCTCAGAAGAGAAGTTCAGCCGAGTGATTGAGAGTGAAGCTTGACAGCTTTTATGAAGGCGTTATCTTTTAAAAGTCATATATTATTTTGGGAGGAAATGAAGTGATAGAAGTCAAAGGTCTCTCGAAATCCTATGGTGATCGCAAGGCGATCAGTGAAATCGATTTTACAGTCAATAAAGGTGAGGTTGTTGGGTTTTTAGGCCCCAATGGTGCAGGTAAGTCGACCACAATGAAAATCATAACGGGCTATATGGCACCCACCGATGGTCAGGTCTCAGTGGCAGGATTTGATATTTTCGAAAATCCAATTGAAGTGAAAAGGCGAATTGGATATTTGCCAGAAACCCCACCTGTCTACACCGATATGAAAGTGGGCGCTTATTTGAAGTTCTGTGCCAAGCTCAAAGGTGTACCAAGTGAGGAACTCGAGGTTTCAGTTGAGCGCGCATTGAAGAAAACGAGTTTGGAATCAGTAAAAGACAGAATGATTGGCAACTTATCAAAAGGATTCAGGCAGCGGGTTGGTCTTGCGCAAGCACTAGTCTCTGATCCTGAGGTTTTGATTTTAGATGAGCCTACGGTTGGCCTTGATCCAAAGCAAGTTGCCGAAATGAGAAATCTGATTAAAGAATTAAAAGGACAGCACACCATTATCTTGTCCACTCATATTCTTTCTGAAGTTCAAGCGAGCTGCGACAAGGTTATTATTATCAATAATGGAAAGATCATTGCTGAAGACAATCTGGCAGGCCTTTCAAAGAGAATGTCTGGTGGTGGCCAGCTCAGAGTTCGCGTAAAGCGGCTAGCTGATCAAGTGGCACAGGAGTTGGTACAAATTGAGAATGTCAGAGAAGCAAAAAATACTGGCAATTATGTTGAAGTTCTAACGGATGGAAGTGATGCGGCTACTGAAAAGGTTTCTGAAAAAGTTGTTTCTATGCAGGCCGGGCTTCTTGAGCTTCATAGCTCTTCACTCAGCCTGGAAGATATCTTTATTGAACTGACTGGTGAGAAGATCACTCAAGAGGAGGTTTCACCATGAAGAGCGCCTTAACGATTGCGGGCAAAGACTTTAAAAATCTTCTTTTTAGCCCCATGTTTTGCTTTATAGCTGCACTTTGTACAGTTCTATGGAGTTTTACGTACCTCAGAAATCTGATTGTTTTTGCAGAGAGCTCAAGGGGGATGTTTAATCCCGGTGGCGAAAACCTAAGTCTTCAAATGACTGTATTTTTGAATCACATTTCTCAAATCAACCTTCTTTTTATCTTTATCGTTCCCGCATTGACTATGCGCCTGATCGCTGAGGAGAAAAAGCTCAGAACCTATGATCTGCTTTTGACCGCACCAATCACTGCAACTGAAATTGCAATCGGTAAGTTTTTAGGAGCCTTTGGTGTTGTCTTTGTTTTAATTTTACTGTCAATGCTCTATCCACTTGGGACGCGGTTTTTGGCGGACTACGCAATGCTTCCTTTATTCACAGCTTACCTCGGTGTTTGTTTGGTGGCTGCCGTTTATACAGCAATTGGTGTGTTTGCGTCGTCGCTGACATCTTCTGTTGTTTTAAGTGTGGTGATGGGACTGATCTTTAATCTTCTACTTTGGTTCGTCAGTCAGGGTGCTGAGAATGCGACTGGGGTGATTATGGCGAGTTTTCTCGAACACCTCTCTATTGGGGATCATTTTATGTCATTTATTCGTGGCTCAATTCGTTTGAAGTCCGTTGTTTTTTTATTGAGCTGCATGAGTCTTTTTGTCTTTCTCACACAGCGTGTGGTTGAGTCTTCGAGGTGGAGGTAGGCTATGACGAAGTTAGGGAAAATTGGATTTTTAATTGCAGCTCTTTGTTTCGTTATCGTTGCTATAGTGAGATTTATTTTAGGGGCATGGATTCCAATTCTTTATATCTTCCTTGCACTAGCTGGAATTTCACTTCTTGCCTCGTTTATTTCGGACCGGAAGCTTTATCTGGAGTTTTTCACCTTAAGAACAACAAAGCACGGCATGAATATGGGAGCATTGATTTTATTGGTGCTTGGTTTTGTCGTGTGTATCAACTACCTCTCTGTTCGGCACAATAAGTCCTGGGATTTGACTCAAGAGAAACTCAATTCCCTTTCCGAGCAATCTGAAAAGGTGATTGAGAACTTAAACTCAGATGTTGAGATGAAGGTCTTCTTTAAGGGCGCAGATGCTTTGGGTGAGCGTCAAGCGATCCGGCACGCACTCGGTGTTTATCAAGAGAAGAGTCCTCGATTCAAAGTGAGGTATATTGACTCTTATGCAGAAAACCTATTGGCTCAGGAGTATCTGGCCAATCTGCCGGATAGAGATCAAGAGGCTGCATTCTTATTTGTTGAATACGAAGGAAAGCGCATTCGGGTGGACTCTCCATTTGGCGAAGAACAAGTCACTTCGGCAATCATCAAAGCCACTCGCCGAGGAGAGCTTAAAGTTTATTTTGTGACTGGCCATGGGGAAAGAGAGTTAAGTTCTCAATCCCAGCAGGGCTTATTCGCCTTTAGTGAAGAACTTGATACATCATCTTATAAAACAGAAGAGATCAGTCTGCTTGATCGCTCATCCATTCCAGAGGATGCCGCCTTGCTAGCGATCATTGGCCCTAAAGAGCCTTATCTTGAAAATGAGATTGCAC
This sequence comes from uncultured Pseudobdellovibrionaceae bacterium, assembly GCA_964636785.1. Classification (GTDB taxonomy): domain Bacteria; phylum Bdellovibrionota; class Bdellovibrionia; order Bdellovibrionales; family UBA1609; genus UBA6776. Next base: position 24,335 of record CAZWVK010000001.1, read on the forward strand.
TTCTAAGAAGTTATCTTGAACAAGGTGGAAAACTCTTTTTGGCGCTCGATCCGGGAGAGAAACATAATCTTTCGCAGCTTCTTCGAGCGACTGGGGTGGATTTCAAGAATAATTTCGTGATCAACCTGGATCCAATGACTCGTCAAGCTTCTGGTACCTCAATTGGAGTGATCTTTGATCGCTCAAGCCCAATTACATCTTCACTCCCAGAGGGAAAAACCCTCACGCTCTTTGAACTTGCCAGTGAAGTGACTGCAGATGTGTCTGTTCCAGATGGCATTCAGGTCACAGAACTTGTGAAGACCGCACCAACTTCTTTTGCTATGAAGGAGCTGAAGTCACAGGTCACCGGACCTCAAGATCAAAGACCCTTTTCAATCCTTGTGTCTGTGAATGGCAAGATGGCCGAGTCCAAGGGTGATGAGTTTTCAATGGTGGTCGCGGGAGACAGTGATTTTTTAACCAATCGTCTTTTTTTAGTGGGCTCGAATAGAGACCTGGCCATGAACGCTCTTGCGGCCTTAACAGAGCAGGATGATTTGATCACAATCCGACCGAAGCAGGCGCAGGGCAATAAGATCATTTTAACCAGTGGCGCGCAGCTGGGTATGGTTATGGCGGGAGTGAGTCTTCCGATTGTCCTCTTATTATTAAGCGGAGTTTTCTGGTACCGTCGTAGAGGAGCTTAAAAGAAATGACAAAGTTTAAATCCACATGGGCTTTTGCGATTTTTGTGATTGCTCTTGGTGCTTATGTTTTTTGGGATTTTACCGAGCAGAAAATGCAAGATGATCTCGCGCAGGATGAGGTTTATCTCAATGAATTTTCAACAGCCGATATCAAGAAATTAACTGTTCAAAAAGAAGATAACACAATTGAACTGGAATGGGTGGATCAAGACTGCCAAATCCTATCACCCATTCAGGATCGTTGCGATACGACGAGTGTGGACTCGCTTTTAAACGCCTTATCACCTCTTCGCGGACGAAAAGTCATGAGTGGAAGTGAAGCTCAAGAAAAGCAATCCCAGTTTGGATTGGCGAACAGCACTAAAATCCAATGGACTTTAAAAAATGGAAGTCAGTCTTCGCTAGAAATTGGCTCAGTGAACAGCTTTGACGGCGGCTACTATGTTTTGAAGGCAGACTTGTTTGTTGTGGATCGCGCAGCAGGACAAATGACAAACAAGGGACTGAGCGAGCTTCGCAGCAAAGTCTTGTGGCGAGGTCCAGAAGATTTAATTGAGGTTTCTATTCAGATGCGTGAGAGTAAGTCATCCTTTCAGCTTTCCAAGGTGGATGATGAGTGGAAAGTCGTGCCTGAATCCCAAGAATTCGGCTCCGACTCGGAGCGAATTAAAAATTGGATTGAGGGATTTAGGAATCTGAAAGGTTCCGACGTCTTTGGTGAAAAACCCGCTGAGATAAAATCTCAACCTATTTATACCGTTCAGGCTGGTGATCAGACTTATGATTTTTATGCTGTAAAGGAGCAGTATTTCGGAAATAGGAACGGATCTGCTTCGTGGATTGCAATTCCAAAAGAGCGTTTAACCAGAGTTCTAGTTCCTAGAACGTACTTTTTTGATGGAAAAAAGCCGTTTCAGTTTCAACTTGAGCGTGTGTCTAAAGTTGAAATTCGAAATGGCAAAACTCAACACGACTTTAAAAAGAAAGATCAGAACTGGGTGAGTGAGGAGGGGGAGCTTAAAGAAGAAAAGCTTCAGTCTTTTTTTCAAGATCTTAAAAATCTCGAAATTAAAACCTACGACGTTTCACACTCAAAGGGCTTTGCAAACAGTAAGCGGATCTCACTTTTGGATTCAAATGGTCAACCCGTGTTTGAGATTCAGTGGGGAGATGCATTTAAAGGTTTAGGTGGTCCCTTTGAAGGGGATTCGCTTCTTCCAGTGAGAATTAAAAATTATTCTGGAATTCTTTCTGTTCTTGAGCCTCAATTCAAAGATATAGTTGAAATGGATTTTTTCAACGCTGAGAAAGATGAGGTTCATAACGATGACCACGTTCACTAAAAAATCACCCACTCGAGTGGATTTTGCTGGCGGCACCTTAGACTGTTGGCCGCTTTATTTGATGGTTGGTGGAGCAAAGACCATCAATTTATGCGTGGATATTCTAACGATGGCTCGCCTTCAAAAGAGAAATGATCAAAAAATCTCGCTTCATATTCGCGACCTCAATTACAAAAAGGAATTTCAAAACCTGGATGAGCTTTTAAGTTCAGAGGATGCTGAACTGGACCTGATCAATGCGCACGTTCGTTTTTGGAAACCTACATTTGGTTTTGATCTCTTTACTGCATCCGACAGTCCGGTGGGAGGTGGGCTCGGTGGAAGTTCGTCTTTATCGATGGGACTGATAGATGTTTTTCTTGCGGCTCTTGGCAAGGAGCTTTCTGACAAAGAAAAAGTGGTTTTATCCGGAAATATTGAAGCTCAGGTTTTGAAGAAGCCAACGGGAACTCAAGATTACTTTCCGGCGTTTTCCTATGGTTTAAATACCATTCATTACGGTCCCATGGGATTTGAAGTCGAACCAATGAATGTGGATTTGGATTACATTCAATCCAGACTCTCATTGGCCTACACTGGAAAGCCCCACCATTCGGGAATCAATAATTGGTCGGTGATTCGTGATGTTTTTGACGGGGTCCGAGCGACTTTGGATGCGCTCTTTGAGATCAAGGAAATCAGCGAGGATCTTTATAAAGCACTCAAAAGCGATCAGTTGGACAGTATTCCACAGATCTTTTCACGGGAACTTGAAGCGCGGGAAAGACTCTCCAAATCCTTTACCAGTCCTGAAATCACTCGACTAAAGAATGTTTCTTTGGGAAAAGGCGCGGAAGCTGTTAAAATCTGTGGAGCTGGCGGAGGTGGATGTGTCGCTCTATGGTCTCCTCCTGAACTTAAATCGTCGATTGAGGACGCATGCCAAAAAGAAGGCTTTCAGATACTTCCCTTGAATCCAATATCAAGACCCTTCAAAACCGAAGCAGTCAGGTAATTCCGTCCAGACAATTCATTGGGCTTTCATTGAGCGGTGGCAAAGCAGATAAAACAGGCTTTGCCTTGGTTGAGTTCTTTCCAGATCAAAAAAAGATCTTTCTCTCTTCTCTTGTTGAGCAGATTCAAAATCAAGATGGAATTTCTTCGGATACGCAAATTTATCGAATGATTGAGTCCGTAGGGAAAAATATCGAAAGCATTGCGGTGGATGCGCCATTGACCATGCCAAAGTGTTTGCGCTGCAAGATGAAGTGCCCCGGGTTTGAAGTGTGCATTGAGCCTGAACTGAAGTGGATGACGAAGTACTACGGAAGAAAGAACTCTCAAAGAAAGCCCCTTCGAGTGATGACCCCATACACTGAGCGTTGCACCGAGCTCTACTGGGAAGAACATCTGGAAGAAAAAATTCCTCTGCAGCAGGCTATGGGCTCAAACCGTGCACCATTGACAGCGCGCGCTCACTACATAACCAGACGTCATAAGAAGAAGTTTATCGAAGTTGTTCCTAAGATCTCGTTTTGGAGGCTAGGGCTCTCACTGGGCATTGCGAAATCAAAACTTCGTCTTCATCGACACTGGGAAGGTGGAGCTGAAAGTCGTAAGCTTTTTATCGAAGCTCTGCTAAAAAGTGATCTTGCGTTTATTTATGAACAGGACCGAAAAATTCTTATTGAGGATCAGTACGCCTTTGATGCTTTTATCGGCGCACTAACTGGCCTTATGAAATACAAAAACCAAACAGAAGGTCGTCCACGAAGCTTTCCAGCCAGCGAGGGCTGGATTGAGGTTCCAAAGCTCAAATTAAAATGGCCTTAGGTCTTGATCATTCCCAGGTCCAATTGGTCGAAGGTTTAATCTCACGATAGAATTAAGGCTTATGAAGTTTCTTTTCCTTCTCCTTGGCTTGTTTGCGCCTTTTTTAGTTTTTGCTGAAACTGAACATCACCTTGTGAGAAGAATCGCGGTTTTTCCAATCAAAGCTCCGAGCGAATACCGTGAAGAAACTGAGAAGCTATGGTGGGACTTAAGAGATCTTTTAACAAAAGATCAAAGGTTCCTGGTTGCCAGTAAGAATTTTCTTATTCAAAAGGACGTGTTTCAGCCTCGAAGTGCACTTGGTCCATCTGATGTCATTATTCTTTCTAAAGTTTTAGATGCTCATGCCTTGGTTACAACCGAGCTAAAAGAAAAAACACTTTTTATGAGAGTTTATGATGGAGAGTATGGAAGACCATTGTGGGAGCAGAGTTTAGACCTTCAACCATCTATTCCCATTCATCGTCAGCTGGCACCTTCAACAGAAAAATTGGCGAAGGATTTTTTAGCGAGTATTCCTTATCAGGGCTTTGTCACGAAAGATTCATTGAAGAATGAAGTGGTTTTTCGTGAGGGGAGTCAGCTGAGTTTAAAAGCGGATGTGGGAATGGAATCGCAGATTGAAGTGGGTGATCAACTGCAAGTGATCCGCATCGTAAGTGATTCCTTGAAGCCACTCTTTCAAGAGTATAGTAGCATTGAAGTGATCGCTGAAGGCCGCGTGATGAAGGTCAATAAGAATATCGTTCAAGTGGATTTGGATCGCTCGATTGATCCAAGACTGATTTCAGAGGGCTCCCTTGTTCGCATTCCAAAAGAAGTAAAACGATTAAAAGAGTCCTTCGCCATTCAAGAAAGCCTCAAAGCTCAAGTCGACCCTGAATTTTTGTCTCCAAGAATGATCGAGCTTAAGCGCCAAGAAGCAGAGAAAAAACCATTGATGACGTCATTGGGCTTTATCGCCAACCTCGCCGCGTTTCTTTTGCTCGCGTTTTGATTCCTCAAACCTTCCGCCACTCTACTTCTTCCATGATTGCGCTCGAGGATCCCACTTCAAGCTCTAACTATTAAAATGCTTTTAGAAGCCGTACATCCATGTACTTGCCGCTCTTTTGCCATCCTGGACTAGGCGTCCCCGTACGCGGAGCGTCCTCCGAGAAAATTAAATTCAAATCATCCTCAAACTCTAGATATTTAAATTCCATTTAGGAGCCGTACATCCATGTACTCGACTTGCGGCATCCTGCCTCGTCGAGCGTCCTAAATGAAATTTAAATATCTAGAGTTTGGAATCTTCATTAGTTCTCTTTTCATATCTCAAGCGAAACTCTCAAAATTTTTTCCTTGAAAAAATAGTTAACTCACAACTTCGCTGTGGCTTATCTTCTGTTGCATTACCTGTCACAGTTCGTGTGACATTATTGCTCGATAGAAATATTTTTTCGATTCCGATTGACAGGTTTTTTGACTTCTCAGGATTCACTGTAGCGTCTGTTCCCGTGGCGCTCACGATTCATGATGTTTTTGAAATTTAAACTGAATGGCGAAGTCATAAACCGCTTTTAGAAGCCGTACATCCAAGTACTAGGCGTCCCCGCTTGCGGAGCATCCTAAAACGAATTTAAATATTTAGAGATTGAAATGTTTTTTCTATTTCTACTCCTGCTCCATTCATCTTTTATGTCAACTTCCGATGCTTTCTTCTTGAAGACTTGTAAGGATTTGTAACTTCGAGGTCTGTCGTTTTCCTCTCTAACAATGCGTACGACACTCTTCTAAAAGAAAAATTTTTTTGCAATTGGTATTGACAAGGCATTTGACCTTTTAGAATCAACTCTGACAGCTGTTTTCACAGCGACCACGATCCATGATGTTTTTGAAATTTAAATCAAAGAGCGAAGTCATAAATCACTCTCAGCACCATCGGAGACTACTTTTCGAGTTTCATTCTCATTCTGAGAAACACGTAAAGATAGATTCTAAAAACTTGTGGTATAAAAATTTGAGAATGAAAATAATCACTTTGCACTTAGAATTTTTTAATTGCTTGAAGGAGCCGTGCATCCATGTACTCGCCGCTCTTTTGGCATCCATGACTGGGCGCCTCCGCCAGCGGAGCGTTCTTCAAACAGTTAAAATATCCTAAGTGCAAATAGTTCGAAGTGGTCTGCGTTCATGAGGAATTTTTTGAGCGTGTAAGCGCAAAGTTCTTTAGTTAAGAGTAAGTAGGTTGATAGTTACGTATGAGGAAAAGTGCAGAAGCTGACAAGCACTTAAAAGAAAGCGAGAGAAAAATGAGACAGTTGAATCTTTTAGATAAACCGTCACTTCAATTTGGTGGGAGTTTTGATCAGCGGCATAGATTGAGAACACTTTGCTCGAGGAAGCCGATTCATTTGACATTGAAATCTCAAAAGAAATTTTCACTCTTTAAAAACAGGGAAGGAATCAGAAGGATTATTTTTAAACACGCAAAGAAGTTTGGAATCAAGATTTACTCATGGAGTATTCAAAAAGATCATATACATCTTGCGATTCAGATATTGAGTCGAGAGACCTATAGAAAATGGATCAGGACCGTGACAGGATTGATTGCGAGACTTCTTGGAAAAGGGATTTGGAAGTTTAGACCATTCACTCGAGTTTTAAGCGGTTTTGGTAGAGAGCTTAGAAACCTGAACAATTATATTTTCCGTAACGAAATGGAAGTCTTTAAAATCTGGAAATATGACCGAGATATATCTTTGAGTGAGCTCGAAAAAAGTACGGTCGGGCGAATATTTATGCTTTGAGGTGACTTAAGTTTTAAGTCCCATCTTCGTTTTGCGCAAACGATTGCTATGAATTTTATCCGAGGGGGATTTGTGAGCAAAACGGAATTGGTATCCGATTTCCTATTATCGTCGGAAATTACTTCGAGAACTCACGGTAAAATGTACTCATGGTGTTCAAAATGTGTCGAGGGCGCGGCGAGAAGTCTGTTTCACTCTTGACTTATTTCTCTCAAGTCGTCGCTAAAATTCTAGACACTCAATCAAAGAAGCAGGTCACTGAAATTTTTCAAAAGTGAACTTAAAGAAACCGACGTTTTGGATTTGGCGGTCTGCCCAAGCCAAGCAAATATTAACTTCGTCTGCAAATCAGTGGTTCTGAGTTCTTGGGCACCTTATAGTCATAAACCGCTTTACGAACCCAGGAGATAGATCTCTGAGAGTTGTTGCGAACTATAACTATTTAAATTGCTTGAAGGACGCTCCGCGTGCCAGGATGGCAACAGAGCGGCAAGTACATGGATGTACGGCTCCTGAAAGCAATTTAAATAGTTATAGTTCGAAGCGGCACCGATTGAGCACATTTTGATCGAGAAATCCTGGCATCGTACGCTCAAGAATCACAGCCGCAAAGGCTGAAACAGATCCTTGATGCCTTCATCCTTATATGGATTTTTCTTATCGACACCGATCCAGGTTTCAGGAGTTTCCATACACAGAAAAATCTTCCAATCTTTGGAGTGCGCACGAAACTCATTCAAGACATGATTGAACATCTCTGATCTCAACTCCGCATCGTAGCGGAGTTTGCCATCCCGACTTTTAAACATTTCGCCCTGATTCACCAGGCTCGCCACTCCAAATCTCTCACGCATCATATGACGTTGTTCCGGCTGAAACCGAAGAGCGCCAATGGAGATCACATTTACATCACAAGGATTAAAGCGTGACTGAATCTCGCGCACCAAACCGGAATAACTTTCCTTCCACCCTTCATGGTAAATCATTGGGTCCATATGGAATGCGATTTGAAATCCATTATCCAGGCATTTCTTTGCAGCCTCTAGGCGCTCAATCATCGACGCTGTTAAATGCTCTTCACTTTCAATCACGTTTTGTGGATTGATAGACCAGCTCACCACTGTATTGCCAATGGTTTTACAATCTAAAAACTGATCCACTTTTGCGCTTTTGGTTTTAAACTCAAGAGTCCAATTCGGATAATCATTAAAGAACTGAATGAGCTTTCGTGAATGAAGTGTGAATTGATCCATGCTCAGCGAATCAACGGTTTCCCCCGTTCCAATCCGAATTTTTTTATCCATAGAAGTCTTACTGATCTCCATCAACTCCATTAAAGCATCATCAATATTGGAATAAAGAGTGGTGACGGGTGAGTTGATAAAGCTCTGCAGATAGCAATAGGAGCAGTTCATATCGCACTGGCTTCCCCAGTTTAAAACATAATAGTTGCAGCACATGAGTCCAGGGCGCGAACCAGGGCAGCGCTTAAAAAACTGCCCCTTAAAAGGGGTGATCCATAAAAGTCTTTTACTGCGTTGAAACTCCAGAGGACTTAAAGGTCCGCGAATATGAGAAAGTGGTGGAGTCGACACAATCTCAATTTGCCGTGGAGAAAAAATCTCATAAGCCCTTCTCCCAAGCTCAGAAGAAAGGCTTTTTTCATCCACAAAGACTTGATCAAATTTTTCGCGAATCAAAAATCCCTCTCCCATTTTTCGCAGATTTTCTTAAGTTCCTGAATCTTGAGTTCCAAATCTTTTGGATGAGTTGAAAAAAGCTCCACGTGAACTCCAGCCTGATCTCCCATTCTCTTCCACTCGCCTTTGACCCTCAATGGCCACGGCCAGCTTCTCACTTTTTCCTTTCTCGCCTGATCTTTCATTGATGAAATCGGTGCATTCAAAGCTTTTAATTTTTCTAATATGGCTTCCGCATTTGAGTTTTCAAAAACAGATCCGAGCTCAGAAACTTTTGGGCCAAGGCTGAGATCACATAAAAGCTCTAAAATCTCACAGCCAACTGTTTTACTGGGCTGCATTTTTTGAAAGTGCTCAAGATACACTGAGATTTCCGCCAAATCCGCACGCAAGATGGGTCTTAAATCATTGAATCTTAACTTCTTTGAAAAACACCACTCTCTAAATGACGGAGGGGTTTTGCGAAAAAGCTGAAGAAGCTTTTGTCCTTCCTCGTTCCAGCGGAAATGAAGATTCTCTTCAAGGGATCGAATTTCATTTTCTGTCGGCTTGATTTCGTGATCGAGCCATTCGCATAAAATCAAAAAGTCCAAATACTCAATGGGGGCGTGGATGGTCATCAGCGCTTCTGCTAAAGAAGTGGTGCTTGAATCTAAAACATCAGGGCCATGATTCGGCGTGAGATCAAAGCCTTTCCAAATCATTTTCGGAAGTCGGGACGCCCAATTTGGGTTTAATTCTAAGGGCAAAGACTTGTAAGTCTTTGAATTCTCTTTCAAACTCATATCGAGGAGACCTACCATATGGCCGAGTGGAGATCTAGGGCAGAAATTACAGCTGACGTCGTGCTGTTTCGTTATGTCTCAGATCCCATGGAGCAACAAGTGGATGAGGTCTTTGTCTGGGATCTGGATAAAACCTATCTGGACACGACATTTGAGAGTTTGTCTGGCTTATGGCGAACCGCTGTGGAAAAAGCCTTTCAGAAGAAAAATGTTCCTGGAACAGCCTCACTCGTTCGCGCCTTACGAAACCACTGGCAGGAGAAAAAACGCGATAAACGCGATTTTCCAATTTATTTTATTACGGCTTCGCCTCCACAACTGGAAAAGCGGATTCACGAAAAGCTTAATTTTGATGGACTTTACCCTTATGGAATTTTCTTCAAAGACAATCTTCGAAACTTAAGATTTTCGAGGTGGCGTAGACTGACTCAGCAGGTGGGCTATAAAATTCAAGCCCTCATTCAACTTCGACTTCATTTAAAGGAAGATGTGCGCCAGGTTTTGTGGGGGGATGACTCGGAGTCCGATGAGGTCATTTACTCGCTTTATTCCGATCTGTGTGCACGGCGCCTCGAGGAAAAAGATGCCAGAGAGCTTCTCAATGAGCTCAATGTGACCGGCACTCAGGTGGATGTAATTTTTAAACTGCTGGAAGCGATTCCCGTTCATGATCCCGTTGAGAAGGTCTATATCAATTTAGCTACAGACACGGATCCAGAATACTATTTGAAATTCGGTCGTCGAGTGGTGGCGACACACAATTCTTTTCAAATTGCTGTTGATTTGTTTCAAGATCATCGCCTCAGTCAGGTTCAGGTGATCCAAGTGGCAAGAGATTTGATTCAAAATTATGAATTTACATCGGATGAGATTGAGCAGTCATTAGATGATCTGAGTCGAAGAAAAATTCTTTCCGCGCAAACAGCCGAAGTTTTAATTCCGCTCTTGAAGGAAAGTGATGTTATCACGCAGAATTTTGAATTCTCAATTGCTCCAGCAAAAACGCTATCTGAAGTGGAAGGTCGGGTTTATGAGCTCGAAGGTGTGAATGAGCCCTGGGTCCCTTCATTTATCTCCTACTTGCATGAAGATCGCTAAGTGAGTTTAAAACTCAAATTCCAGTGGAAGTTGAACTTCAATGGGATCACCACGGAACTCTCTAAAGACGAATCGATGCAAAGTGGAATTCAAACACTGTAGCATCAGTGTATCATCAATGGTTGAGTTCATCAGTTGGCTCTCAATCACTCGTCCTCGAGGTGAGATCGTGATCCTAAAGGCTGCTTTGCCTTGGAGCTTTGGACTATCTTTTAAACGCTGTACCCAGCAATTTTGAAACTGACGCTGATGATTTAAAAAGACATCCTCAATTTCTTGATTGGTGAGAGGGCCCTGATGACTCGAGGTCTCACTTGGTTTTTTCTCTTCGGGCTCTTGACTGAGTGGTGCGACTTTTGACTTCACGAAAGTCAAAGGCCGAACTTCAAAAGTAGCGCTCTGGCGCCCAAGAGGTTCATTTTCAATTCGATTTTTTGGTGAAAAAAGCCACCAGCTGAAGATTAAAATCCCACTGCAGATGGCGAGTCCGACCCACTTCAGTTTCACTGAGCTGGAACTTCCTCAGGCTGAGGAACAATCGGAGTGGGCTCAACTGGAACTTCCTCAGGAGCTTCACGGATCGGGCCAATGTTTTCCGGCTCGTCACTGAAATCTCCTGTATCAAGAACACTGCCACCGCGCTGTTGATTGGTTGTGGACACACAAGTGAGAGCTAAACAAGAAACAGCAAAGAAGATCGCAAACCATTTTGTGGTGGCTGTGAGGAAATTTCCGGCACCCGTTGAGCCGAACAGAGTGTTCGATCCACCGCCGCCACCAAACATTCCACCTGCTCCACCCCCTTTAGGGTCCTGAAGAAGCACAAAAATGCAAAGTCCAATACCAATAATGACATGTAAAATAGCCAGCAACGTGAGCATGAAAAAATTCCTCCGGCAAAGACTTAAAGGCTTAAAAGAAATGGGGCGTAAAGTCTACCGCTTTTTATGGGCTGCAGCTTGAAATTGGATAACTTGGTTGGATCGAGGAGTGAGCCAGAAATCCCCCTGGGCAAGGTGGCGTCCCTGACCAATGAGGAGCGAAGTGACGTGAGCGACAATCTCGGCAAATCGGACCTCGTTGTCAGCGAGCTGGGTCTTCGTTTCCGGGAGACGAACGGAAAGCACACCAAATGGCCGTCCTTGCCTCTGGATTGGGCAGACAATGAGAGAGTTGAAGCGCAAGTCTTTGAGCCGAGATAAGACATTGCGAAATTGAGGATCCATTTTTAGATTTTCAAGCGCGACGATCTGTCCAAAGTTCATAACTTGAGTGATTTCGGGGTATTTGTTCAAGTCGAGCTCGATTCCCGTTGCACCTTTATCATCGTTGGACGCAACGACGATTCCTTTGGAGGCGTCCACCACGTGAACGATGCTGCATCGAACGCCATCCATTCTAAGGGCAGCCATTGCTGTAAGATTGAATAAGACATCCTGAAGTGGCGCTTTAACAAGGGCTTGCTTTAAAACCAGATCCGTAAGGTGAAGAACCAGAGCATCATCTTCTAAAGCAACCACCTCACGTTCGGTCGGCCGCTCCAAATTCTTCTGACCACGTAAGTGATAGATCAAACGCTGATAAACCTCATCCGATTTAAAAGGTTTGACCATGTAATCTCTTGCGCCAGCTCGAACCGCAGCATGGACGTTTCGCGCAGAATTGTGCCCAGAAAGGACAATGGTTTGAACCGGATGATGGCGAAAGGCGCTGTCTGTTTTTAAGAATTGAATCAGCTCGAGTCCATTGAGATCCGGAAGCATCAAGTCCACAAGTAAAAATTTAGGTTTCCAATCCAAGAGCTTGGATTTTGCCAATTTGCCCGTGCTGGCGACTTGCGCATCAAAGCCACGATCACATAGATCGGACGCCAAACGAAGCGCCAATTGACCGTCGTCATCGGCAATCAAGACTTTCAAAGCTTCGGTTTGCTGTTTCATAGAATCCACCACAACTCTTCGGACAGAGGCGGCGCATTAGTGACACTCTCATCAATTTATTAGACAAAGGTCCAATGCCATTTATCGTTTTTGAAGGTCTTGATGGATCTGGAAAGAGCACACTAATTCAAGGTATGAAAGCGGAGCTCGAGTCCATGGGGCATGAAGTCGTGGTGACACGTGAGCCCGGTGGGACGGAGCTGGGTGAAATCCTAAGAGATCTTGTGACTTCCACAAAATTCCAAAGTCCGACCCCTAAAGCTGAAGCTTTACTTTATCAGGCGATTCGCGCTCAACATGTGGATTTGGTGATTCGTCCGGCACTTGAACAGAAGAAGTGGGTGCTTTGTGATCGGTTTCGCGCTAGCTCCATCGCATTTCAAGGTGGCGCAAGGGGACTAAAGCGCGAAGAGATCGAATGGCTGAATGATTTTTCGACGTCCAAACTTAAAGAAGACCTGACTATTCTGCTGGATCTGAGTGTCGAGGAGTCGTTGAAGCGCCTCCATAGACGTTATGAAAATTCCGGTGACACTTTGGATCGCTTTGAGCAGGAAAAGCAGGACTTTCATGAGCGGGTGCGCTCAAGTTATTTGGAGCAGGCCAAATCAGGCCATTGGCTGGTCTTAAACAGTGCAGAGCCCCCATTGAAGCTGAAGGAACTGGCGCTAAAGAGTTTGCGAGAGCAGAAATGGCTCGACTGATTGATGAGGTCGTGGGGCATAAAGCGACTTTGGAGCGACTGGTCCAGTTGGCCAGACGAAAAAAGCTCCCAACCGCAATGGCATTTGTTGGGCCTGAAGGAATTGGAAAATCATTTGCTGCTAAAGCTTTTGCGGATGAGCTGAACTGTAAACCTGAAAATGGCTCCCTGTTGACTCTCGAACCCTCAGGTGAATGGATTAAGGTGGATCAGGTTCATGAGGTTTTAAAGAACCTTTCACTGCGCGCTCTTTTTGATTTTCGCATCGTTTTGATTGAGCAAGCCGAGCGATTGAATCCTCAAAGCTCCAATGCGCTTTTGAAGATTCTCGAGGAACCGCCAGAGAATACACACTTTATTCTCATCACATCCAGTTTATCGCGACTTTTGCCCACGATTCGCTCTCGTGTACAAAGCTTTCGCTTCTTTCCGCTTGAGAAAAGCGATCTTAAAAAAATTAATCCGGACGTTAGTGATTGGGCGCTCAATTTATCACGCGGGCAGATGGGTGAGCTGGAAGAGTGGGACAGCGAAGAGTCGCAGGGATTTCTTGAGAGTGTAGAGTCCATTTTACATGCCCTTGGTTCAAAAGATCTTGAAGTTTGGCAGAGCAGCTATAGCGATCTGAAGGATCGCAGCAAAGCTCTTCGTTTTGCCAAGATCTTACAGCTTTTCTTTCGTGATTTGAGTCTAAACTCACAGACGGAAGAGATGGCGCTTCCATTCTCTGAGCGTTTGAAATCCAGCTTCAGAATGTCTGAATTTGAAATTGCTGAAGCCTGGCGGATGGCTTTTGAACTGGAGCTTGGGATTCAGCAAAACGCGGATCGAAGTTTGATTTTTCAAAACTATTTTTACCAAGTTCATGGTGAAATAGGATAAACTCAGTGGCGATGGAAAAATTCTTCGATGTTCATACTCATGTCAATATGGTCAAACTTCCTGCGGAAGATGTGATTTCTGCGGCGAAAAGTGCTGGCGTAGAAAAGATCATCAATATTGGCACCGGGCCAGATGATTTTGATGTGGTTTTGAATCTCGCAGAGAAATTTTACCCATTTTTGGTCTGCACGCTTGGAGTTCATCCTCATGATGGCAAAGTCTGGGATCCGAGTGTGCTTGATTTTATCAAGAACGAAGCTGCTCGGAATAAGAAAGTGGTGGCGATAGGGGAAATCGGTCTTGATTACTATTACAATAATTCCTCTAAAGAGGATCAGCTCAAGGCGTTTCATGAGCAAATGGAACTTGCAAAGGAGCTTCAGCTCCCGGTTGAAATTCACACTCGGGACGCAGAAGCGGATACGATCGAGATTTTAGAGAAGTTTAAGGGAAAAGTGAGAGGACTATTGCATTGTTTTACAGGGAGTTATGAGCTTGCACGGGCGGGTCTCGATGCTGGCTTTGATATTTCCATTAGTGGTGTCGTGACTTTCAAAAAGGCGGATGATTTACGAAACACGGTTGGTAAAATTCCATTGGATCGTATTCATGTTGAAACGGATGCGCCGTTTTTGGCCCCGATGCCCCACCGTGGAAAAGAAAATCAACCGGCATTTGTGCGTTTTACAGCCGAAAAAGTCGCGGAACTTCATTCCGTCTCTTTAAGCACTCTTGCAGCAAAAACCCGAAGCAATGCTCTTGACCTCTTTCCCCGATTGAACCTAAGTTAATGCGCAAAAGTGCGCGCACTCAGTAAGGAGAATCAACGTGGCAAAAGTAAGAGTCGGTATTAATGGTTTTGGCCGTATCGGTCGATTGGCATTTCGTGCGGGTTTTGATGAAGTTGAAATTGTTGGGATTAACAATCTTGCCGATCCGAAGTTATCTGCTCATTTACTGAAGTACGATTCCACTCATGGAATTTATCCGAAAACGGTTGAAGGCGATGAAAATTCAATAACTGTTAATGGACAAAAGATCTTAATGTCAGCAACTCGAAATCCGGCTGAAATTCCCTGGGGAGATTGGGGAGTGGATGTTGTTCTAGAGTGCACCGGTGCCTTTAAGACCAAAGAAGACTTCGAAAAACATTTGAAGGCGGGTGCGAAAAAAGTTTTGGTCAGTGCACCAGCCTCTGAGGCCGATGTGACCGTGGTTTACGGAATCAATCATGAATCTTATAATCCTTCTGAACATCGCGTAGTCAGTAATGCTTCTTGTACAACAAACTGTTTAGCGCCAGTCGCATGGGTTCTTAATGAACAGTTTGGCATTGAGCGTGGAATGGTTACCACAATTCACTCTTTCACAAATGATCAGATGATATTGGACAATAACCATAGAGATTTCCGTCGCGCCCGTACCGCAACGACTTCCATGATACCCACAACCACTGGTGCCGCAAAAGCGGTAGGCCTTGTGCTTCCTGAGTTGAAGGGCAAGTTCGATGGAGTCTCTGTTCGAGTTCCAACCCAGAATGTGAGTCTTGTGGATTTGGTTTTTGAATCGAAAAAGCCAATCACAAAAGAATCTATAAACCAAGCCTTTGAAGATGCAGCGAATGGTCGGCTAAAAGGTGTTTTGGGTGTTGAAGAAAAGCCGCTTGTGAGTGTGGACTACAATGGCAATCCACTCAGTTCGATCGTTGACCTTCAAAGCACAATGATTGTTGGTGAGAATTTTGGAAAAGTCTTTTCTTGGTATGACAATGAAATGGGCTTTTCTTGTCGTATGATCGATATGGCTAAATACATTGCAAGCCGAGGTTTGTAATGTCGACATCAGTCCTCCAAGGTATCAAGTCCATTGAGCAGTTTAAGTTGGATGATCAAAGAGTTTTTTTGCGCTTAGATCTCAATACGCCGTTGAACAAGGACGGAAGTATTGCTGATGACACAAGAATTGTGGCAGCTCTTCCAACGATCTCCTATGCTCTCGAAAAAGGAGCAAAGCTTGTCCTAGCCAGTCATTTGGGACGGCCAAAGACCGATGAGGACAAGAAGAAACTATCAATGGAAGTGATTGGAAAAGCTCTTCAGGAAAAACTGGGTGTAGAGGTTTTCATTGTCGAAGATCCAGCCAGTGACACTCCAAAAGCTCTTCTTGCAGGGTTGAAAGCAAAACAAGTTATTCTTTTGGAAAACCTGCGATTCAATCCAGGAGAGGAAAAGAATTCTCGTGAATTCGCTCACTGTATCGCTGAATACACAGACATTTATATCAATGATGCCTTCGGAGCTTCGCATAGAGAGCATGCAAGCATTCATGCTTTAGCTGGTTTGATTGAAAAAAAGGGCATCGGTCTTTTAATGAAAAAAGAGATCGAAATGCTCGAGCGGATCAAGTCAAATCCTGAAAAGCCATTTGTTGCGATTATGGGTGGAGCAAAGGTCAGCGATAAAATCACCGTGATAGAAAAGCTGATGGACTCTGTTGATACTCTTATTGTTGGCGGAGCGATGGCGTATACTTTCCTTGCGGCTAAAGGAATTCCAATTGGATCATCGCGGGTGGAAAAGGATCGTGTCCAGTTTGCGAAAGAGGTTATGCGGCGATTCGAAACCAGAGGAAAAGACTTACTTCTTCCCGTCGATCATTTTGCTTCCTCCTCTTTTGATGACTTGTCGGATCTCGCACTAACGACAAGTGAGGCGATTCCAGAGGGAAAAATGGGGCTTGATATTGGGCCGAAGTCCATTGAGATTTTTCGTGAAAGCTTACTCAAAGCAAAAACAGTTTTTTGGAATGGTCCAATGGGTGTTTTTGAGCGCAAAGAGCTTTCACAAGGGACATTCGGTGTGGCTCAGGCTATTGCAGACAGTCCAGCAATGAGTGTGGTTGGTGGGGGAGACTCAGCCGCCGCAGCAAATGCATCTGGGTTTGCGGATCAGTTTTCACATATCTCAACGGGTGGCGGAGCTGGTCTTGAGTTTTTAGAAGGTATTAAACTTCCCGGTCTTGAAATACTCAGACCACCAAAACGTTCCGAAGAAAGCACAGAGACTTTAACATGAAGAATCGATTTCTCGTTTTTGGCAATTGGAAGCTCAATAAGAATCCTCAAGAATCCGAAGAGTTTCTAAAAGTTTTCCAGTCTGAAATCCAGTCCGATGAGGAAGAATCATTTTGTCTATTCCCTTCGGCATTATCAGCATTTGCGATCAGCGAAGGTTTAAAGAACTCCAAGGTGAGCTGGGGTGGACAGAACATTTTTTATGAAGACTCGGGAGCTTTCACAGGAGAAAATTCACCTCAAGTTTTAAAAGATATGGGAGCAAAGTATTGTCTTGTTGGTCACAGTGAACGAAGACAGGTGTTTTTGGAGCCGGAAGAATTTATGGCTAAAAAAGTAAAGCGTCTTCAGGATTTGGATTTGATCCCGGTTCTTTGTGTTGGAGAAACGTTGGACTCGCGCAAATGGGGACGAACGGAAGAAGTGATCCTAAGACAGCTTAAAGATGGTCTTTCTCAAGCAGATGTTTTGAAACCTTTTATCATTGCCTATGAGCCTGTGTGGGCGATTGGAACTGGTGAAGTCGCGACAACAGATCAGGTGGCGGAAGTTCATGATAAAATTCGTGCTTACCTCACTGAGATCGGTGCCCCTAGCACTTCCATCCTTTACGGCGGCTCTGTAAAGTCCTCAAATGCGGAGTCTTTGTCTGAGTTAAAAGAAGTGAATGGGTTCTTGGTGGGTGGTGCTTCCCTGGATCCGAAAGAGTTTCTTTCTATTTATAGAAATTCGGCGCACACGGTCCCATCTTGAGACGAAAAACAATTAGGCGATTTTAAATCCGTAAACAGATGAGTGGCTTTTAAACGGATGTAAAAGTGATTTTCACTCGGCCTTAGGTTTGCACAAGTTTGAACCTTGAAACCAAGGGGGCAAAATGAGGCTGTTTAACGTTGGATCACTTTTAATTGGTTCCTTTTTCCTTATCACTTTTTTCCAAAACTGTGGCGGTGTTGATTTTAATTCAGGCTTAGCCAATGCTCAGCTAAGTGAGCCTCTTTCTGACGGAGGGTTGGATGTGAATCTGGGAGATGCTGAACTCCCTCCTATGATTGAGGACCAAATAAATGAACAAGAAGAGGATCCAGGTCTTGTTCTAGATGAAGTCGAAGTGCCAACTCCTAATAAAGAAGAAGATCGAAAAGACTTGGAAGTGGTATTGAATCAAAATGAAGCCTGTCGAGATCACTTTGGAAAGGTTGACCCTGATTTATATCCTTGGAAAGAGAAGCTTCACATCACAGGCCTGCATCCCTCAGGTGTTAAAGTTGCAAATGTAGGTGAGCTTAAAGTCAGTGGATTAGCAAAATCAATTGTAGGTAAGAATATCGATGTAGCGAGTATCAGCGGAATTTATGGCTCCATCTGTCTTCAGGCTAATCGAATTGATAGGATTGCCGGAATCACTACAGATAGAAGGGCCGATATCGTATTAATGGGTCCCCAAAATGATCTCGGTTTCACCGAACTTCTTTCTGGAATCAATAATTCAGATTTGGTACTGATCAATTACGAGGTGAAACTCATTACTGGAATTGGTCGCAATCTCCATATATTCGGTGGTCGTGTTCATAGACTTATTGGGATTTTTGATGAAATTCACCTTTACGACGGAGCGGTTATCGAAAATTTTCAAGGAATCAATCGCAAAGTCATTAGACACTGAGAGATCACTCAACCACTTTGTCTCAGTGTGAAGCGTGGATCGAAAAAGGAAAGCGCTGATTAGACCGACACTTGGAGCAGAGCGAAATGAAAAAGTCTTTGTGTAAAAAGTTTGAATATTGAGAAAGCTTAAAAGCTTCGTTATTCTGATCATGGTCTGTGGGCATAGGAGAAAAAGTGAAAAGAGTGGAATCCTTTCGCCGTTGCCACATTTGTAATCAAGTGACTTGTACAACGACTCAATCCGGCCAAAGCTTAGAGCGATGCTTGCACTGTAAGAAGGCTTTTGCGCCATTTTTTTACTATAACGATTTCCAAAAACCCATTCCAAGCGAGGGTCTTCTTCGGCCACCACTGATGAAAGACGAATGGCCCGCCATTCAAGGCTTGACGGCATACTGGTAAAGGTCGTCAATTGGGGAATGGCAATTTCCCTAAAAGATATCACCGAAGCGCGCACAAAGATCAAAGACGTGGTCATTCACACGCCTTTGAGCTTTTCAAAAAGCACCTCCGATCTCTTGGGCAGCGAAACCTATTTGAAGATGGAAAATCTTCAGCGCACTGGCAGCTTTAAAATCCGTGGTTCCTTAAACAAAATGCTCTCTCTTTCAAAAGAAGAGATTTCTCGGGGAGTGGTGGCCTCTTCGGCCGGAAACCACGCCCAAGGGGTTGCGTTTTGCGCGAGCAAAGTGGGCGCAAAATCAACTATTGTTATGCCGGAGACAGCTCCGCTTGTAAAAGTCCTTGCGACAAAAGGTTACGGCGCTCAAGTGATTCAGAAGGGACGTGTGTATGATGAGAGTTATCAATATGCAAAAGAATTAGAGAAAAAAGAAAACTTCGTTTTTGTTCACCCCTATAACGATCCACTCATAATCGCTGGTCAGGGAACGATCGGCATTGAACTCATGGAAGAGATGTCCGATCTCGACTCGGTGGTGATTCCAATTGGCGGTGGAGGTTTGATTTCCGGAATTTCAACCGCAATGAAAAGCATCAATCCCAAAATTAAAATCTATGGGGTTGTGACTGAAGCCACTCCTGGAATGAAGCAGCTTTTCGAAGGTCGCGATTTAGAAATTCCTGAAGCACGGCCATCCATTGCAGATGGAATCTCTGTGAAGAACCCAACGGAAGCTATTTTAAACGATTATATTAAAAAATACGTCGATGATATTGCCGAAGTTTCGGACAATGAGATTGCGGAAGCGATTGTATTTTTCCTTGAACGCGCCAAAACAGTGGTTGAGGGATCTGGTGCGGCTGTTTTGGCTGCGGCTTATAAATCAAATTGGAATCTGGGAAAGAAAACCTGTCTACTCTTGAGCGGTGGTAATATTGATTTGAATATTATTTCGAAAGTTATTGAACGTGGTCTTATGCAAAAGGGCCGTCTGGCGCGCCTAGAGACCATTGTTGCGGACCGTCCCGGAACGCTCAATCGCTTAACAGAAATTATTGCGAGTCATGGAGCGAATATTATCGAAGTGAGTCATGATCGAGTGCGTTCAGGGCTTGCTTTGAGTGAAACAGTCATTACATTTTTAATTGAAACGAAGAGCGATGATCACTGTACAGAGATCACCCAAGCAATGAGAAACGCTGGCGTTCGAAGAGTGATTCTCAATGGAGGCAGTTAAGGAATGAAAGTATCCCCGGAAATTTTATCTTTGGTTCCATATTCACCAGGAAAACCGATTTCAGAAACCAAACGTGAATTCGGACTCAGCGAGGTCATTAAGTTGGCAAGCAACGAATGTCCAATTGGTCCGAGCGAAAAAATCATGGCAGCCATGACAGAAGCGCTCAAAGAGGTGAACAGATATCCGGATGGAGCAGCTTTTGAATTGAAGGCAGCTGTGAGTAAATATTTAGAAGTTCGAGGTGAGAATCTTGTTTTTGGAAATGGATCCAACGAACTCATTGATTTGCTGATTCGGGTTTTCTGTCGACCTGGTGATGCGATTATGACATCTGAGTTTTCATTTATTGCTTATAAAATATCAGCGCAGGCAGCGAGTGTGGAGTGCATTGAGGTGCCGACTAAAGGTGACCTTCAGTTTGACCTCGGTGGGATGGCTGAGCTTTTAAAAACCACAGATAAAATTCGTCTCGTGTTTTTGCCTAATCCCAACAATCCAACGGGCTCCTATTTCACGATGGCCGAGTTCAACGAATTTATGGAAGTGGCTTCAAAGAAAGAAATTCTCGTCGTCTTGGATGAAGCTTATCGAGAGTTTGTGCGTGCAAGTGATTATCCCGATGGTTTGAATCAACTTCGAACCTTTAAAAACGTCGTGGTTCTGCGAACGATGAGTAAGGTTTTCGGTCTTGCGGGCCTGCGTGTGGGTGCGTTGGTTGCCCCTTCAGAAGTGGTCGACTTGATCCATCGCGTGCGAAATCCTTTTAATGTGAACTCGATTGCGCAAGCTGGAGTGATTGCAGCACTTAGTGATACGGAGCACTTAAAACGCGTGCAAATCATCACCTGGGCAGGGCTCGAGCAAATTGAGTCTTACCTCAAGCGCCAGGGCTTAAAATATTTGCCTAGTCAGGCCAACTTTGTTCTTTTTGATACTGGTCGTGATGCCAATTCCGTATTCCAAGATCTTTTGAAAAAGGGAGTTATTTTGCGGCCGGTTGGAAACTACGGCCTTCCCACCTATTTGAGATGGAGTGTGGGTCTTCATGATGAGAATGAAACAGCGATGAAAGCACTAACAGAAGTTTTGAGCAATGGACCCAATTGAGAGCCCTGTTGTAACTATTGATGGCCCGAGTGCTTCGGGAAAATCTTCGGTCAGCCGGGATTTGGCGCAAAAGTTGGGATGGAAATGGGTTTCAACGGGTGCCTTCTATCGCGGCCTCGCCTATGTGGCTGGTGTGAATGGAATCAGCGCTAAGGATGAAGAAGCTCTTGCAGATCTGGCGCAATCTGGAGAATGGCGCGTGGAGCTGGGTGATGAGCGCACCCAGGTTTTTCATAAAAATAGAGACGTCACCCACGAAATTTTTTCTGAAGCCGTGGGTGAAAAAGCCAGTGAAATCAGTCGCCTAACTAAAGTTCGTAAAGCGCTCCTGGATTCTCAGCGCTCGCTCCCGAAGTTCTTCAGGGGGCTTGTGGCCGAGGGGCGCGACTGTGGATCTGTTGTGTTTCCGAAAGCCATCCTCAAAGTCTATTTAACGGCGAATCAGGAGCTCAGAGCCCTTAGACGGGCTAAAGAGCAGGGTCTAGATGTGGAATCCACTCAAGCCTCGCAAACTGAGCGCGATCTTCAGGACAGCTCAAGAAAGGCCGCGCCTCTGGTGATTCCAGAAGGCGCACGGGTGCTCGATACCACGAATATGAGTCTAGATGAGGTCGTAAGCCTTGTTCACAAATGGACGATTACAGCTCTGGAAAACGAGCCAAAATCCTTTTGACTTTGAGCATCTAAGCTCTATAAACAAATGATTCGCGTTTTTATATCAGAGTCGGAAATTTTATAAACAATAGGATTCTAAGCCGGGCTTCATCTAGCTCTGAGAAACGCGGGCCCACAACACGCTTTTAATCCAAGAGGAGGTTATATTGAACAAAACGGCTACCGGCAGCGATAAAGGAAAATCGAAAGCTCAGATTGAGAGGGAAAAGGTCCTTGCTCAGTTGGACGCTGCTGATAATGAAGTTCCCCAAAATCCTGGGATCTTCAGCAAATCAACTTACAAAAACGGTGAATCATTCGCTGATCTATTTGAAAAATCTTTGGACGAAAGAGATTTCAAAGTGGGCGACATTGTCACTGGTAAAGTGGTTGAAGTTCAAGAAGACTACGTCTTGGTGGATATCAATTACAAAAGTGAAGGTTTGATTCCAATTTCTGAATTCCGAGTTGTGGATGGTCAAAGAGACATTCAATTGGGATCAGAAGTTGAAGTTTATATCGATCGTATCGAGAACGAAAACGGAATGGTTGTTCTTTCCAAAGACAAAGCCGATATGGCGCGTGCTTGGACAGACATTTCTCGTGCAGCTGAAAGCCAAGAGGTGATTGAAGGTACAGTCATCGCAAAGGTTAAGGGCGGCTTGAGCGTTGATATTGGTGTGAAGGCGTTCTTACCAGGAAGCCAGATCGATCTTCGCCCTGTTCGAAACATCGATTCTTACATCGGTAAGACTTATAAGTTCAAAGTCATTAAGTTTAACAAAAAACGTGGAAACATTGTTCTTTCTCGTCGTGCTCTTCTTGAAGAAGAGAGAGAGTCGCTTCGCAACCAAACTTTGGATGCGATGAGAGAAGGTTCTCGCGTAAAAGGTATTGTTAAGAACGTCACTGATTATGGTGCGTTTATTGATCTTGGTGGGATGGACGGACTTCTTCATATCACGGATATGAGCTGGGGCCGTGTAAAGCACCCATCTGAGATCTTGAACGTCGGCGATGAAATCGAAGTTGTTGTTCTTAAGTTTGATAACGAAAAAGAGCGCGTCAGCCTTGGCATGAAACAGCTTCACGAAGATCCATGGGAAACAGTTGTTAAAAACTTCCCTGTGGGACTTAAAACTCGCGGTAAGATCGTTAGCCTTGCGGACTACGGTGCTTTTGTTGAGCTTTCGGATGGCGTTGAAGGTTTGATCCACGTCTCAGAAATGAGCTGGACTAAGCGAGTGAAGCATCCATCACAAGTTGTGAAGGTGGATGATGAAGTGGATGTTCAGGTTCTAGAAGTAGACACTGAAAACCGCAGAATCAGCCTCGGTATGAAGCAGCTTGAAGCCAACCCTTGGGTTGAGATGAAAGAAACTTATCAGCCAGGAACAATCATTGAAGGTGAAGTGAAATCCATCACGGACTTCGGTGTATTTATTGGAATTGATGAGGGTATTGATGGAATGGTTCATATCTCTGACTTCTCTTGGACTAAGAGAATCAACCACCCATCTGAGATGTTCCAAAAAGGTGATAAGGTTCGCGCAGTTATTCTTGGTGTTGATATCGAGAATGAAAGAGTTAGCCTTGGTATCAAGCAATTGGAAGCAGACCCATGGGCCAACATCGAAGAGAAATACAAAATTGGTTCTCAGTACGATGTGAAGGTCACTAAGACGACGGACTTTGGAGTGTTTGTTGAACTTGAAAGCGACATTGAGGGATTGATTCATATCTCTGAATTGTCTGTTAAGCGCATCGACAATCCAGAAGAAGTTGTTAAAGTGGGCGACAGCATCCGTGCTGAAGTGATCACGATTGACCAGGATTCTCGTAAGATTGGCTTGTCTGCAAAGCTTGTGAAACTTCGTGAGCAAAAAGCGGATGTGGAAGATTACGTGAAAAAAGCCACAGCGACTTCCAAGACAAGCCTTGGAGATCTCTTTGGTGATGAGTTCAAAAAAGCAACTCGAGAGCCATCTGAGTCTTGAGTGTTGAGTTGAACTTTGAAAATCTAGCTTTATAATTAAAAGGCCCGAGAGATCGGGCCTTTTTTCGTGGGAAGGTACGCCGTACTTTTTCCGCGAATATAACCGCGGAAAAAGTACGGCGTACCCTTCAAGGAGATCAGATGCTCAAAAAGATCATTCAAACGCTAACCGCTCTTATTCTTATCTTTATTCTAGGTGGAGTGATTATGGCCATTGGTGGGCTAATGGCCACGTTCACCACTCAAGAGAGCTCCATCCGCGAGCCATCAATTCTCGCACTTGAGCTCGATGGTGTGATTATGGATGGCAAAGAGTTTATTGAGAATCTATCCAAATTCAGAAAGCGAAATGAGATCAAAGCCATTCTTATAACGTTGAATTCGCCAGGTGGAGTCGTTGGACCCAGTCAGGAGATTTACCGTGAAATTCAGCGCACCAGCCAAGAGTTTAAAAAGCCAGTTTATGTTTACTGTCGAGCCCTCGCTGCAAGTGGTGCCTATTACGCCGCTGTAGGGGCGGACCGAATTTACACCACTCCTGGATGCTTTATGGGATCGATTGGAGTGCTTATGCAGTTTGTGAATATGGAAAAGCTTTATGACTGGGCGAAGGTGGAAAGATATGCGCTAACAACCGGAGCGTTTAAAGACACTGGTGCTGAGTACCGCGCCATGAAACCCAGTGAAAAAGAGTACCTTCAAAATCAACTTGAGGAAGTGCTTGCGCAGTTTAAAAAGGCCGTTCTTGAAGGACGAAAAATCCCTCAACATGTTCTTGATGAAAATGCAGACGGACGAGTTTTCAGTGGTGCAAAAGCTGTTGAGCTTGGGTTTGCGGATGAAATCGGAACTTGGGAAGATGCCAGAAAAGCTTTGGGTGAGTTGGTTGGACTTGGATCGGATCCTAAAACTTATCGCCCGCGAAAGCCCAAAACCCTTATGGAAATCCTAACAGAAGGTGATCAGTCTTTTCCATTCGAATCGAAGGTTTTGGAATCTTCCGTGAAAGAGCTTTTTCAAACACAGCTCAAAGGGCAGCCTCTATTTATTTTTCCAGGCTATTTGGGGCTTCATAAATGACAAAGTCAAAGCGGGCTCTCAATCCAGAAAAAGTTCTTAAAGATGTTTGGCCGCTTGAACATGATTTTTTTGAAAGGCCGGATCGCCTTCAGTATGTTCGAAAGATCTTTAAACCAAAAGCATGTGTGTTTTGTGCGGTAGAGAAAAAGAAAATCTCTTTTGAAAGTCTATGCCTGGCTAAATCAGAACATGCCATGGTGGTCCTCAATAAGTATCCATACAACACTGGACATCTTTTAATTTTACCACGTCGTCATATCGCGAATATCTGGGATTTGACTCAAGAGGAACTTTTCGAAATCACGCTCTGGACTCAAAAGTCCATGAAGATCTTGGATGAGGTTTATAAATGCAAAGGAATGAATATGGGAATGAATCACGGTGCTGTGGCTGGCGCTGGAATCCCTGAGCACATTCATTGGCATGTGATCCCTAGGTGGGTGGGAGATACGAACTTCTTTCCGCTGATTGCAAAAACCAAAGCGCTTCCTGAAACCGTGAAGCAATCTTATGCACGTTTGAAAAAGGCTTTCCAAAAGGAGATGAAGAGTTGGAACACGTAATGGGTGATATTCCATTTGCAATGGATCATATTGGTGTGGCTGTGAAGAGTTTGGAGAGTGGCTTTAAATTCTATCAAGCTCTTGGATTTGATAAAATGGAAATAGAAGAGGTGCCATCTGAAAAGGTAAAAGTTGGATTTCTACCTTTAAAGAATGGCTGCGATATTGAACTTTTGGAGCCACTTTCTGAAGACTCACCTGTTGCTAAATTTATCACTAAGCGGGGAGAGGGAATACATCATATTTGCCTTCGTGTTGAGGGGATTGGTGAGGTTTTAAAACGGCTTAAGTCCAAAGGTGTTCAATTGATTAATGACGAACCCAAGCTTGGAGCGCATAATTGCCTTGTGGCATTCGTTCATCCCAAATCAACGGGTGGTGTTTTATTGGAGCTCAGTGAGAAGCAGAGCTAACTCGGACTTGAAGGAGTTAAAATGAACTACATGCAACCAACTGTGGCCCCATTTACCAAGACTGTTAAAGCATTGGTGATTGCTAATGTGGCAATTTGGGTTGTGGGAGTTCTTATCCTTCAATCGATTTTCTTTAAATCCAATGTTCTATTTCAAACTTTTGGTCTTGTGCCGGATAAGTTTTTATTTAGCTTTTGGTTTTGGCAGCCATTCACTTATATGTTTCTCCACTCCCAATCGGTTTTCCATGTTCTCTTCAATATGCTGATTCTGTGGTGGTTTGGTTCTGAGCTAGAGTTGAAGTGGGGAAGTAAATTCTTTTTAACTTATTACCTGGTGTGTGGTGTTGGGGCGGCACTGATTTATTTGCTCTTTGTATTTGCATATTCATTGATTACGGCTGATCCCCTTCCACTCTTAGCTCCGGTTGTGGGTGCCAGTGGAGCTGCTTTTGGACTGCTTTTGGCTTACGGCATTTTATTTGGTGAGCGAGTTATTTATTTCATGATGATGTTTCCAATGAAGGCCAAATACTTTGTGCTTATCATTGGTCTTGTTGAGCTGGTCACACTTTTAGATTCTGGTTTTTCAAGTGGAGTTGCAAACCTAGCTCACTTAGGTGGTCTTCTTTCCGGTTATTTGGCGCTCAAGTATTGGACCACTTGGCGATTTAAACCTTTAAAGAAGAAAGCCACTGACGCCGCCAAACGCCGCCTCAAACTCGTCGTTGATAACGAGCGCGATCTCGACCGCAAAAACGGCCCCAAGTATTGGAACTAAAAGGTACCTGTGCGGGCGGCGAGCCTTCTTTTTCTGATATGCACCGCATATCAGAAAAAGAAGCAGGTACTTTTCGGTACCTTTCGAGGCAGCACATGTCCGTCGATCGGCAGCTTCTATCTTCATCTCGAACTCAGGTTCGTTCAGAGTTGGCGCGGGTTTGCATATTCAAATGAACAAATTCTGAGTTTAAGTGAACATTTGGGCTCCCAAATGAACCGTGCTGGGCGGATAAATCAAAGAAATTTATACTATGAAAATGAATAAAGTCTGCTTAAAAGAGAATCTGAATCTTCTGATTGGAAAGCATGGAAGATCCTTATCAAGGGTTGCTCAAAGTGTCGGTATGAATAAGAGCACTTTACATGGTTACTTAAACGGAATCTTGCCAAAGTCCCTAGAAACAATCATCAAGCTTGCAGAGGTGCTTGAGGTGGAGCCGGAGAACCTATTGTTTTCTGATATATCTCGTTCTACTAAAAAAGAGTGTAAGGCTCACTATCAGCGCTTTGAAATAACAGTTCGCTCGTTGGATGAAGGTGAGTGAAATGAGTCAGTTTAAGTCTATAGGACGATACTTTCTTAAAGCGAGAAAAAGTGCTGGGTTTACCCAGGAAGAAGTGGCCGAGAAAATGGGGTATTCAAGCGGTCAGTTTGTTTCAAACTGGGAGCGGGGGATGTGTCGTATTCCTATGGAGCATCTGCCTAGGTTAATTGGTTTATATAAGCTTAAGCCAAATAAAGTGATCGAAGTCATTCTTGAATTCGAGCGAAGACGACTTCAGTCCTACTTGAAGTCACGTCGCTAGTTCTCCAGAGGATGGCTGGCGGAAAGGGTGCGCTCGCTGTCCACTTTTAGAGGACTCCAGTCCTCACCCAAAATCTTAAGTTGGCCTTCTGAATCTTTTTTGACGTAGAGATGTTTTTGTCCCACATCTTTGTTTTGGTCTGATTGATAGTTTTGTAGAAAGCGAAAGACATACTTTTCACCATGTTTGAAAACATCAATATGATCCAAATCCACACGAATGAATGAATACTTCTCGTTTAAGCTCTCTTTAAAAGTCTTCCATTTGTTCAAGTTCATTCCCATGGACTTAAACTGACCATCATAAAAGGAAATATAATTCTCGATGTTTTTATTTTCCCAAGCTTCTTTCCAGCCTTGAAGCCACTTCAGATACTCAGTGCTTTTTTGAGTCCATTCCTTGGGAGTCATGTAATCGACTTTGTTTTGTACAATGATCGGGGTGTTACGAAGAGAGATAAAATCCTTTAACTTTTCGATCACTTCATTTCTTACGACGACGCATCCCCTTGATCCGCGATTGAGACTCTGTGTATCCGGAATCGCATGAAGCCAAATGCCGCTTCCGGTTTTCTTTTCTATGCGATCAAAGAAATTCGGATAATCCATGGTGAATGCACGTTTTCCATATAAAGAAAAATCAAGATAGGGTTGCTCATAAGTTTCCAGGAAAAAATAGATCCCTTCCGGTGTCTTATGATCACCCCGGTAAAGCTTATTCCCTTTGTTCCTGCCCATATCTGTTGGATATGAGGCGACAAGACTTGGTGGCTGGGAATTTTTCCAGAGGGTCAGTGTACGGTGGTCCTTGTCAACTAAAAATGCAAATTTCGTTTCTTTGGACAAATGAACCAATGCGGACGGAATTTTTCCTGCGGGTGGGGGCTGAACTTCTGGATCTGCATTTGAAGTTTTGCTGCTCAGAATGAGACACAGTGTCAGTGAGACTGAAAGAAATTTGAGTTGAGATATTGAAAAATGGCTCAATGGAAATTCCCCCAGGAAATCCTATCGTCATTGGTTGGCTTGAACTCAATTCTAATACGAACTATTCGATTTTTGGAATTATGTCGAAGTATTAACCACTCTCATGCACGACTTTAGCCCCAGATTCGATTGCCGATAAGTGAATGGTCGAGGAAAGGACGAAATATGGCTGAAGACCAAGCGCAAGAAGGTGGGAAGAAAAGAGACTTAGGAAAGATCCTTGGATTTGCGTTCATAGGACTCAATCTCGTTGGTCTAGGCTTTGGCTCATTTCTCGTTTATAGCGCGACTTTGGGTCATGAAACTCCATCTCTCAAAGACGAACAAGCGATGATTGAAGTTGCTGAATTTGAAAAATCGCTACGCGGTGATCCGGTCCTTTTCACACTAAAGGAATTTAATACGAATCTGGATGGTGTTCCTCGCCGCCTGATTCGCATGGCCGTAAGCCTTGAAATGCTGGATGAAGAAGGATTCGAAGAAGTCGTGGGGCTTGGACCTCAGACACGAGACGCTATTGTGCGTGTTATCAACTCGAAAACTTATTCGGATCTAGAGACCGTACAGGGAAAGCTTCAGCTCAAAACCCAAATTGCAGCTGAGCTCAATGATTTTCTTAAGGTTGGCGTGGTAAAGGACGTCTATTTCTCTGACTTTGTGGTTCAATAAAGCGCATTGACCGACCGGTGAGTTATTCGCAACAATAGTTGTTTCTTCTCGGGGGGTCCATGCGACAATTTCTCAATGTATTATCCGTTGTTCTCATTTCATTTCTAACTTCCTCTTTATCTACGGCTGCACCAGACGCACAGAATGTTCGGGTTCAGCTGGATGTGGAGAAGTGGGTTCTTCCAAATGGGCTCACCGTTTTACTTCATCAGGATCCCTCTGTTCCCTTAGTGAGTTATCAGCAATGGTATCGAGTGGGCTCCAAGGATGAGCAGGTTGGTCTTACAGGCCTTGCTCATTTCTTCGAACACTTGATGTTCAAAGGATCAGAGAATTTTTCCAAAGAAACATTCAATCGGGATTTGAACTCCAAGGGGGCAAATTTCAATGCATTCACGTCGGGAGATTACACGGGGTATTACATCAATGCCCCAGCCGATGCCTTAGAGTATTTGATTAAAGTGGAAGCGGATCGCATGCGCAGGCTGGTGTTTGATGAAAAAGAGATTCAAACTGAGCGTGAAGTTGTTAAAGAAGAGCGTCGCGTGCGCTATGAAAATTCGCCCGAAGGTTTTCTGTGGATTGCTCTTCCAAAACTCATGTATCAGAACCTTCCTTATCGCTGGCCGACCATCGGTTCGATGGAAGATCTTAACCGTGCGAAGCTTTCCGACTTCAAGGATTTTTACACTCGATTTTATGCTCCTAACAATGCGGTGATTGTTGTCGCAGGGCTCTTTGATAAATCTCAGGTTCGCAAATGGATTGAAAAAGAATACGGTGATTTTAAATCTCAAGAGATTGTGCGACCTGAATTTAAACCTGAGCCGGTGCAAACCAAACCTCGCAGTGAAACGATCTCCTGGAAGGTCGATAGCCCAAGAATGACCATTGCTTATCCAACCGTGGATATCAAAAATAAGGATGCCTATGCTCTTGAGATTCTTGGAGCTATTCTTGGTGATGGCGCCTCTAGTCGTCTCCACCATAAGCTCGTTTATGAAGATCAATTGGTGACCTCGGTTTCTGCATTTCATTATCCACAAACACTGGCTGGAAGAATGATCTTTTCAGCGAGTCTCAAAAAAGGGACCAGCGCAAATACGATTCGAAAAATCATTGAGAACGAGATTCTTAATCTTCTCAATCGTGGCTTGAAAAAGGACGAACTTGAGAAAGCAAAGAATCAAATTCTCACTTCCCAAGTCGATATGCTTAAAAAAGTCAGTGGGAGAGCGCGAGCTTTAGCATTTAATGAAATTGTTTTTGAGGATTATTCGCGGCTATTTTCCGATCTGGAGCGCTATATGGAAGTCAGTGAAGACGATATTCTAAGAGTAGCTAAAACATATCTTAAGCCTAAGTTCCAAAACATCGTGATTGTTCAGCCGGAATAGGAGTAGAGCAGTGAAAAAGACTTCATTTAAATCTATTTTAGTTTTTGGTTTTTTAATTTTTTCAATTCTGGGGTGTCAAAGCCTTACAAAGCGAACCGAAGAGTTTAAGCTCATCGCTCATAAGGAAGAGGTACTACCCAACGGAATGAGGATCCTTTGGATCGAGGACGGCAAGATTCCTTATTTCAGTATGAGAATGGTTATTCCCGTTGGATCTTCTCGAGATCCAAAAGGCAAGGAAGGCCTAGCGAATATGGTGGCCTCACTGCTTGATAAAGGGACTTCAAAGCGAAATGCCGTGCAAATTGCGAATGATTTAGAGCGCCTTGGTCTTACATTCGCAGCAAGCTCGGATGCGGATTCCACTTTTATCGGGATTTCTGGACTTTCGATTCATGCGAACATTGCGAGCGATGAATTTTTTAAATTGCTAACGGATTCGAAGTTTTTTGAAAGTGAAATTAAAAGAGACGCTGAACTCACTTCCGCGCAAATTAGAAAGATGTTTGATAATCCAAAATCAGTTGCATCTATCGCAACGGAAAAAGTGCTTTTTGGAAATCACCCTTATGCATCAATGGTATCGGGTGATTTAGATTCATTGAAGGCCATTCGCAGAACACATGTTTTAGAGTTCTATAAAAATCATTACCAGCCAAACGGAGCTGTGCTTGCAGTGGTTGGTAAATTTGGGGACGCCGAACAGAGCAATATTCGTAAACTCTTCTCAAGTTGGAATGTAAAAGGGGTAGACCTTAAACCGATTGCCCAGCCTCAAGCTGCAAAGCCACAGATTGTTTTTGTTGAAAAGCCAGGTCTCAAGCAAGCTGAAATTCGCATGGCACATCTTGGAATTCCACGCAATCATCCGGATTACTTAAAGCTTCGCGTGGCCAATACGATTTTGGGAGAGTCCTTTATTGGTCGACTGTTTTCAGAAATAAGAGAAAAGCGGGGGTTAACTTATTCCATATATTCTTACTTCGATACTCGTGAAGTGTCTGGGCCGTTTGTCATTTCAACCTTTACAAGGCTGGATAAGATTCCGGAAATGATTGAAGAAACTCAGAAAGTTTATTCTGGTTTTGCGCAAGGTGTTTCCGAAGCAGATATCAAAGATGCCGTCTCCTATCTGAAAGGAAGTTTTCCGCAGGTGATTGAAACCGGTGAAGATTTGGCGCGCCAGCTTTTAATTCTTTATCGTTATGGTGTGGATCCATCTTATCTTGCGGATTTTATGAAGAACATTTCGCAGATTGACGCTACGGAAGTGAATGAGGTTCTTAAGGCTCATTTTAAACCTGAAAATTTAACGATTGTGGTCCACGGGCCCCCGGGATCTCAAGTGGGCTTAGAAAAATTTGGAGCTGTAAAGAAGCTCAAACTGAACGATCTTTACTAGAGCTTTATTTCTTTAAGAAGAGATAAAGCGCGGCTATCAATGCCAATCCGGCAAGAAGAAGTCCAGCTAGATAGATAGTCGGGATCTTCTGAGCCGGAAGCTGTTCAGAATCCAACTCTCCCATCAGGTTTTGACTTGGACTTTGAGTAGCCATTGGAGCAATCCCGCCACCTGATGAGTTTGAATTCGCCGCCTGAAGCTTCACCTGATGCACCCGAAGACTTTTCATGACCGATTCAAATACAGAATTGAATTGATCCCACTTGTCCTTTTCGGCACTCATCGTCACCATGATCGCAAGTGGAGCCTTCACCGTGGCCAGATAAAGTGTATAGAAGTTATTAACCTCACTGTTTAAGTGCATACTTTGAACCCACTCCTGGCCCTGAAGAGTGCGGCGATTGGTCTTCAAGACTTGAGACATCACTGGTGTGTTTGAGCCCATTTGATGCGACCTTGGCTTGTTAAGATGAGCTTCAAAATTCGCCAGCTGATCCATGGTGCCAGCCTCTTTGGATGTGATCGTAATGATCGCAAACTTTTTTTCTGAAGCTTTCGACGGCTCGCAAATCCAATTGGGTGGCACTTGTGAGCAATTCCAGGAATCGCTGATTTCAAAACTGACATAGTCGGTCTTAAAGGGCTTCGCAAACCCTTGTTCTAAGGTGCTGCTGATCAATATGAGGAGAGTCAGTTTGAGTAAATTCATTTTATTTCTTTGATTTCTTTTTTACTGGGCTGTTTTTCTTTCGCATCTTTATAAAGATAAAACCTCCAACAGCTCCAGCAAGAAGAGCTAAGAGAAGAAGATTCATCACGGTCGAATTTCCGCCTGAATTCTCCTCGGGAAGACCAGAGGCATCGCCAAGAAGTGGAATGTGGTTTCCAATAGGAGCCCCAATGGTCTCATTGCTTCCACGCACGCTTCCGATTCCATCTTTTCTAGATAGCAGATCTTTAGAGGCGACCACGCGAAGAGAGTCGATCGCTTTAAGAAAATCCTGGCTGTATTTGGTGTAATGCTCTTTGTGCGCACTAAAGGTCACAAGGATTGCAATCCTCTCTTTTACGGTTGCCAGGTAGCGCGTAAAGTAAGGTCCTACTTCGCTTCCAAGGTGCATGCCGTCCACCCAAAGGTGATTGGCGATCAATCGCTGTTTAACATGTAGGACTTGAGATTTCTGCG
Source organism: uncultured Pseudobdellovibrionaceae bacterium (assembly GCA_964636785.1). Lineage (GTDB taxonomy): Bacteria > Bdellovibrionota > Bdellovibrionia > Bdellovibrionales > UBA1609 > UBA6776. The sequence goes on from CAZWVK010000001.1 coordinate 57,505, forward strand.
GGGTCCCATCTTTAGCCGGAACCATTCGCGGCGTCTGCAGGTGAGCTTGATAAGAGGCGAGGGTGTCTGCCGGCCCCACTTCCTTTGCCGTTAGAATGATGATCGCCTCTCGTATTTTCTTTGTGTATGTGCTCTCGCACACCCATTCCGCACCTTCCAATTTGCAATCCCAGTTTGTTGGGAGTTCAAAGCTAATATAGGCGTTTCGAAAACGTTTCGCGCTGGCGTCCCACGAAAGAATAAACAATGGCACTAAGAGAATCCGTAAGAATAATCGGTTCAACTTCAGTCTCTCCTTGAAAGGGTTCACGCTGCTAATATGACAATAAGTATAAAAGAGCGCCTTGCTAAGAGGAAAGAATATCCCGACATTCTCATCTTGAAACACTGGTCTTTGGTCGGTGATTGGCGGGCAAAAAGAAAGCATCCTCTCGGATGCCTTCTCCCTCCCTTGATTTTTGAAACAACAACGTTTAGATCGTTTGAGCCCAAAATCCCCCGAAGTTGAGCTGTGCCCAAGAGTTAATCGCGAAATTTATCATCGTCCATGAAGAATGTTTTTAGAGCTGGGATAAATGAGATTTATGGATAAAAAGGCCTGTGATTTCAAGTGCTTAGCATTAAACATCAAAGAGTGTTTGAAATTGCATAAGAATTTTTTATAATAACACAGAGCAAGTTAACAGAACCCGTGGAGGTTTTTTTTGAATCACCAGCAATTAGCGACGTTTGTAACCGTGATCTCGGAAGGCAGCATGACTGCCGCAGCAGAGAAGCTCTCGCTGACTCAACCAGCTGTGAGCCAGCAAATCCGTAATCTCGAGGAAGAGCAGGGGGTTAACTTATTGGTGCGAGGAACCCGTCAGGTGAAGCCGACTCTTCAGGGGCAGATTCTTTATGATTACGCGAAACGAATTTTACATCTCACTCAGCAAGCTCAAGTTGCGATTCAAACAACGTCACAAGATCTTGTCGGAGATTTAAGAATCAGCACCTACAACTCAATTGGTCTGTTTTTGGTTTCTCCTATCATGGGAATGTTTCTCAAACACAATTCTAAGCTTCGTTTGAATCTCAACTATGGCAAAGGCGAGAGAATCATCAATGATATGAGAAGTGGACTTGTGGATGTCGTCATTCTTCCGGATATGAAATCTGAATTTGGAATTGAATTTCCGGATTATGAAAAGCATTTCCTGTTCAACGATGAAATGTGGCTGGTCGGCTCCGGAAAAGACACGACACTTCCGGATGTGATTTCGATGAAAGAATTCACAACGAAACCTGTTGTTTCATTCACCGATAAGTACCCAGGCTTTCGCAAAATGATGGATGCAAAAATTCAGGAAAATCGATTGAAATTGGAGCCTGTTTTCGCCACAGACAATGTGGGGACTGTGAAAAGAGTCGTTGAATCAGGACTTGGTTGGGGATTTTTACCTTCTCACAGTATCAGAAAGCAGGTTCGCGCTGGGCGAATGATGAGAGTGCAAGTTGAGGATTTAAAATACTCGGTGAATATAAATATGTATTGTTTGAAGAAGGAAGAAAATCGCATAATGTACGACACCTTTCTTCGCGCTCTTCAGCAGCAAGCGACGTCCGCTTAGCGGGACTTATCGCACGTTTGCATTAGTTTAAGTTTTCGCTCGCCAAAAGTTTTGTTTATGAAAGAGGATTTTTTTTGAAATCCTCTTTTTTTAATCTGAATTAAAGTTTCTTCATCTGAGCAAGTGAGCTCAAAACCAGTTCACTTAGAAAAATAAATTTTAAAATTTGGTGTTGGACTCGCGTGCAGAAGTGGCGATAGCCGTGCATAATGCAACGTCATTCTTCCTTCATAAGAAATTTAAGCCTCACCTAGACTTGTGTCTTTTTTGTTAAGTTTTTTTCAAAGTTTTGTAACGCTTTATCCATCTCTCAAAAAGTGAAACCAAAAGGAGTAGAGATGATCCGAAGAGTTACGTTGATATTCGCCCTTATCCTTCTAAATACCGCTTGCCAGCAGGACAACTCCATAAGTGCAGCTTGCACCGATGCTGAAAACCTCGAGAACGGAGTTTCTGAGAGCTCCACTGATCCTTCTCATCCTAGCGGTGAACTTGATCTGCCCAATTTGCTGAATCGTAAGACCACAAACTGGATGATCACTTATAAAAGCAAGATTTACGCTTCAAATCCTGATTCTTACTTTGTCGAGCAAATGAATCAAAATGGGAGTGTGGTCGATGCAAATACAGTTTCAGTCTCTGTGAATGATATTCAGAATCGTTCAAAGCTTGTTGAAGACCTTTTAAAAGATCCACGCGTTGCTCGCATTCAGCCGGATTATATGCTTGAAACGATGGACACCATAGATATGAGCGCCATTAAACCGACTCAGTGGCCTCATCAGAAAATCAAAACAACTCAAGCCTGGAGTTACACTCAAGGTCGACCTGAAGTCGTTGTTGCCGTTATTGATAGTGGTGTCGACTTCTCACATCCCGATCTTAGAAATTCAAAATGGGTCAATCCCAGAGAAACTGCAAATGGCCGAGATGATGATGGCAATGGACTTGTCGATGATATTCACGGATGGGATTACGTTAAAAAAAGAGGGAACCCATCGCCCACTTCGAAAACACGCTCAGCTTATCATGGAACTCACGTCGCGGGCATCATTGCAGGAGCGGAGAATTATTCGAAGGGGTATGTGGGAGTTTCGCCGAATGTAAAAATCATGGGCTTGCGATTCCTCGATGACAATAAAACGGGCCTAACCTCCAACGGCATTAAGGCGATCAACTACGCCATCGACAAAGGAGTTAAAATCATCAATTTGAGCTGGGGCTCCTACAATAAAAACACACAATTGATGAATGCGATTAAGCGTGCGCAGGATCGCGGAGTTCTAATTGTTGCCGCCGCAGGAAATTTTGGGAAGAACAATAATACTTCTCCATTTTATCCGGCATCTTATCCTTATTCAAACATCATAAGTGTGACGGCCTCTGGAAAAAACGACGCTTTGGTTAAAGGTATTAACTATGGAACTAAAACAGTTCATATGGCTGCACCTGGGCTTTCGATTCTATCAACAGATATGAATGGGTCTTATGTCAGTCGAACCGGCAGTTCAATGGCAGCCCCCTTTGTCGCCGGCGCGGCAGCACTTTTGCTTTCTGCTGACCCTAAGTTGAAAGCGCCAGAGCTTAAAAACTTACTCCTCAATCGAGCCGATAAAATTTCCTCGCTCAAATCCCGAGTCGCTTCCGGTCGTCGCGTAAATGTAGGCGCAAGTATGAAGGCTCTGGCTGCTGGAAGTTATTCGAGCAAGCCTGTCGGTGCCACTCCAGAAGAGATCTGTCTTTAATCATTGATATTTAAAAGTTGAATGGAAGATGGGACGATCTTCCTTGAATTCACAACCAGATGGTCTTTGACCATCTGGTTGGTCCATTGTGGATAGCGCGACCAAATCAATGCTGCGGCACCAGATACAATGGCCGCTGAAAAGCTTGTGCCGGAAACTTGAAGAAGTGTGGTTGGAAAGTGGGAATAGGATTTCGCGACGAAAATATTTGTTCCAGGAGCATAGAGAAGTACACTTGGTCCATAGTTGGAGAAACTGGCTCGCAGTTGGGAGTTGTCAATCGAGCCGATCGACAAGAAGGCGGGGCCGACATAATTGGAACTGTATTCCGGGTGTTGATTGAGATCCAGTCCATGATTTCCGGCTGCATTGATCAGTAAAACACCTTGAGCATCCCATTTCCCATATTTTTCCTTGAGCAGATAAGAACATGGTGAAATCCAACTATTATTAATAATTCGGGCACGGCGGGAAACTGCATAATCGATTCCAGCTATAGCCGTAAATTCATCTCCTCCAGTCCCATCCATAAAATCGATTGGAAGAATTTTGCTACTAGGAGCGACGCCGCTTCCACCAGGCGATTGAGAGTTCCCAGCAATCAGGTGAGCGATTTGTGTGCCATGATTGACCTCATCGACTTGTTCATTGGTGCCATCTAAAAAATTCCATCCTAAGAAATCATCAGTGAAACCATTTTCATCATTATCAATTCCATCGCGGTAGCCGCCGTTATCGACTTCCTTCATATTGTATGCCCAATTGGCCGCCAAAAATGGCGAAGCGGTATCGACACCGCTATCAACGACGGCAACTATAATATCCTGACCTTGATAACCCATATTCCAGTATTTTTCAGCGCCAACCGATGTCCATTGGTTGCGCACATTGTATGTGTTTCCGATGGGTGGATCGACTCGGAGTTCGTCTTGAGGAAGGACCTTGTAATTGGGTTCATACCAGGCTACAGACTTTTCACTTTTATCTAGGTGAGATAGAATCTCTTCGGACTGTGCTAGAACAAAATCACCATTTTCGAAAACGACGATGTACTCGTTCTCAATGGCTTGAGATGAGCAGCGTTGTGTGCGCGGCTCGATAAATTTCTCCTTTCGCTCGGTGCACCCGAGTGAAAGGAGAAAGACTGCAAAGAAAATCAGTTTGAGCATGAACGACTCACCGCCACCTGTCGTATAGATCTTTGTAATTCCAGGATTTCCTGAACATTGAATTGATCAATCACAGTGGTTGGAGTCGGAGCGGATGGTGGCGCTTCGACAATGGGACCTTCCGGTGGAGCAACAACTGGCGGTGTCGTTGGTGGTGCCGTCTCCGGACTTTCTTCAACAACCGGATCATCAACAGGTGCGGGATCTTCTATAGGAGCTTCCACAACGGGTGGATCTTCTGTTGGTGGCACATCACTTGGCGGCTCTTCGATGGGAAGTTCATCAATGGCCACCTCCTCTGAACTTTCTTCCGCGTGAGCAATTCGTGGCGAAAAAAGAAATGCAGCAGGAGGTTCGAGAACCGGTGCTGGTGCTGGTGGGGCACTGAATCTTCGTGCTCGCGCGACCAAATTTGGATCCATTACTTCAACCGGTGGCAGAAGTGATTCGGACTCCGCCCAACGTACGCGTAAGGTTTTCGAATAATCAAATAATCGGGTCGAGCTACATCGTGGAAAAACGGTGTTGGCTGTGAGCGCCATGAGAATACTCGTTGGTGATTCAACAGTGATCTTAATTGCTCTTAATTCAGGCTCGTTTTTTTGTGCATCACTTTTAACTTTGATCGGCTCGATAGGGTCAGAGCTGCGGTCACGCACTAAGCTGAGTGAATCCTTCGTAAAGTGTTCTATGCGGTAGTGGAGCTGTCGTCCATATGCATTTTCAATCGCAACTGAAGAACAATTGGTTTGTTTAGCATTACGAATAAAGGGGAGCGCCCTGATTCGTGTATTTGAGATTCCAAAATTATAAATAAAAAATTGATCAGATCTTATTGATGTCGAAAGATCTGTCGTGATTTTGCGTCCTGGAAAATTAAAGCTTTCTTGATTAAAGTGTGAAACAAGTTTTTCGAGACTCAAGCAATTATCTATCTGCAAAGCATCTACAGAAACATTTGGATTTCCGCCATTAGCCGTTGGGTTATCATTTTTTTTACTAGAACATGAGAATAAGATTAAACTGAGCGTGGCGGCGAATAGCACTTTTCTAACTTTTTGATCGAAGTACATCGCTAAAATTCCTTTTTTGGGTAAAAAAAATGAGGAGGGCGAACCCTCCTCATTGTATTAAGGTTGATTAAAGACTGTTTACAGCTTCATTAAGACCGTTGTTTTGGTCTTGTCCATTGTCTTTATCTTGTCCTTGCTCTTGATCCTTATCCTGACCTTGTTCTTGGTCTTTATCCTGAGCTACTTCTTCTTTATCTTGACCTTGCTCTTGATCTTGCTCTTTGTCCTGACCTTGTTCTTGGTCTTTATCTTGAGCTACTTCCTCTTTATCTTGTCCTTGCTCTTGATCTTGCTCTTTATCTTGGCCTTTCTCTTGCTTTTGTTCATTTTCTTCACGAACTTCTTCTACATAAAGAGTGGCAGAGATAGTTTCACATTCTTGAACTTCCTCTTTGTCTTGAGCTTGCTCCTGTTCTTGCTCTTGTTCTTGTTCTTGTTCTTGCTCTTTATCTTGTCCTTGTTCTTGCTCTTGGCCTTTATCTTGACCTTGCTCTTTATCCTGTCCCTGTTCCTTATCTTGTCCTTGCTCTTTGTCTTGACCTTGTTCGACGTCGTCAACTTCTTCTTCTACGACACGGCAAGCGCTCATTTCAAACTCAAACACACCTCGCGATGCTTCTTGTTCAGAACCATTCATCGCAGTGTATCGGATTCGATCTGCAGCAAATTCACCGGATGCACTCTCAACAACGGTCAACTCGCCATTGTTTCCGGTGCTTAAGATAAGAACAAGTTCATCTCCCGCATAGAAATCCCAAGAGTTGCCAGTGGTTTCTCGCACTTCAGTGATGGACTCCAAAGTGGTGATGTGTGATGCAAGCTCGGGATAGTTTGCAAGCACATCATCTTGGCCCATTACTGTCATGTCGGTTACTGTTGCAGTCATTGTGGTGTCTCCTGATGGAGAGAGGGAAGAAGTATTTGCAGCTTCTTCGCTTTGGTCTGCGCTGGGTGTTACGAGCCCCGCTTGATTTCCGTTCCCACCGCACGCAACGAGTGCCATAGCTGCGAACGCTACGGATAATGATTTTAATCTAAACATGGTTGTTTCCTCCTAATTAGACTTTTGTTTTTTGTCTCTCGACGAAAGGGGTGCAGAGCAAGGTTGGTGCCACCTGTTCTGTGCGTAGAATGAAAATGAGAAGCAGTGTTTGAGGAAGATTGCCTCACTTCATGTGGCAACTTGGTACACGTTGTTTAATACTTTCAGTTAAGCCATCGTTTAGTTCGAGTTTGGAATGGCATGTTCTTCGCTTCGCTGAATCGTTTGGAGTCAAAGATACCGAATGATTGAAAAGGAGAGCGAAGTGAAACGTGTAGATATGTTCACAAATCAAAAAATCATTTTCCGAGCGATTATAGTTGTACTATTTAGTTTGCCAATTCATTCACTCGGAAGACCATATCCTATGGCTGCTCCCGAGCAGAGCAATGGATTTCACGAAGACTTTAAAGTAATACTTGAAGGACATACGCCAGTTACGCATATACGTGCATTAGATGAAAACTTTAATTCTGCGCGTGTAGCCGACGATCGTCTTCCATGGTCAGATTCTTATTGGCCCACTTATCGTGGTTTGATTGCAACTCGATATATGGATTCGCGACTTCCAAATACGAAATCCTGGCCAACACATCATAACTTTTTTCTGTCAAATCCACCGGAGTCTTATCTTTCCTCTGGAAGAATCAACCAGCTCTCGCCAGCAGAGAAGTATGATATTTTAGTTGGAGATTCCAACTGGACATTGACACGTTATATGTGGAAGAAAGGTCAGCACTCTTACAATCAATTTGGATTTGTTCCCGCTTGGACAGGAATTTGTCACGGATGGGCGGCGGCCTCTCAAGTTGGAATTCCTGTGGCTGAGAATGCTGTGACTGTGACAGATGTTTCTGGCTCGCGCTCGATCACATTCACACATTTTGATATGTCAGCTCTTTCATCTTATCTTTGGTCATTTCCCGCTGGTGACGATATTTTTGTCGGGCGTCGCTGTCGCAATCCGAATCCACCGCGCCAAGATGGTCGCATCACTCAAGGAGCTTGCTTTGACAACAACCCAATGACATGGCATCTCGCGACCGTTAATCGAGTGGGAGCAATGGGTGAGTCCTTCACTATTGATGTGAGTCCTGGAACTGAAGTTTGGAATTATGTTATCGATAGCTATCAACTGAGCTATTTTAATCCAGCCAGTATGGAGTTCTCCGGTGTTTTGGAAGATGCCATTGTGGCTCTCGAAGATTTTCCTCAGGATCCATTTAAAAACTTTCGTGGACCGCAAGCAAAATACATTGTCGGGGTTATGATGGATATTTTTTATCCAGGTGCAGTCGCGCCACATGGCGGGGTTCCCAGCCGTAAAAATTATGAGCACAATCGCTTTGTTTATGATTTAGAACTCGATGAGAACTTTGAAGTGGTTGGCGGAGAGTGGCATTCTTCTGAATCTCCTGATTTCATCTGGATTTATCCGAGAAGCTATAATCCATTTTTAGATGAAACACGTCGAGCGCAGATTGATCCTGATCCATCGGCTCCACCTGTAAATCAAGAGATGGCTGAGCGCGCTAGAAATCTTTCCAAGAAGGGGCGTGTATCCGCGGACATTATTTATAGAATTCTACACAGAAGCTTAAGTAACTCTCCATGAATAAAGGAGGATGCACCTCTACATTCCTAAGACACCAAATTTATTAACGATCGATCATCATCGATCATCGAAATTGGCTATGGGGAGAGAAGCTATGAATTTAGGCACTTCTGATTTGAGTGATTTTGCTTCAGGTCGGCATCTTTTGTACAAACGCAGCGAGAGTGATTTGAGTGAAATCCTTAAAAGCAGTTTTGTCGCTCGATCAGCCGCGAGTCAGAATATTTTAAAACAGGTTAAATCACTTTCCGATTGTTCAGCGTCGGTACTCATCACGGGAGAATCGGGCACAGGAAAGGAAATGATCGCACATCTTTGTCATAAACTGAGCAATCGATCTTCCGGACCATTTATTGCCGTCAACTGCGCAGCACTGCCGGATGGTCTTTTAGAGTCTGAGCTATTTGGACATAAAAGAGGCTCATTTACCGGAGCGGTAAATGAGAGCGAAGGCTTGATTCGAAAGGCGCATAAGGGAACTTTGTTTTTGGATGAAATTGGCGATATGTCACTGACAACTCAAGCTAAGCTATTAAGGGTGACCCAGGAAAAGTCGGTCCGTCCGGTCGGTGGCGATGCGGAAGTTCCGGTGGACGTTCGAATTATATGCGCAACTCATAGAAATCTTTTGGAAGCGAGTCAGGATGGAAGTTTTCGATCGGATCTTTATTTTAGGCTTTCGGTCATACCAATTTTTATTCCACCACTTCGCAATCGAAAAGATGATATTATTCCTCTCGCTATGCACTTCATCAATCGAATCAGTGCAACCAATCGCACTCCACCAAAAACCCTTTCACCTATGGCTAAAGAGCGACTTTTAAAACATGATTGGCCAGGCAATGTGCGTGAACTGAACAATGTTGTTGAAAGAGCGATGGTTTACTCTCAGGATCTCGTCATCGATGAAGGAAATATTCTTTTTGATTATCAGTATTCAGGGAATGCTGATAGTCATCGAGACGACTTAGAAATTCCTGAGATCAATTTAAAATCTCTTGAGATCCTGGCTATCAAAGAAGCTTTGAGAAAAGCGAATGGAATTAAGAGTGTGGCTGCAAGGCATCTGGGTATTGATCGCAAAACACTGATGCGTAAGGAAAAGCAATACGAGATTTAAAGGATATCTGTGTAGGGAATATCTAAGCGACTGGCGACGACTCTTATAATTTCTGATGCCGTCTCTTCCAATGCGCGGTCGGTCACATTAAAAACCGGCCAGCGCCGATTCTTTTTGAAGACTTCGCGTGCATATTCCAATTCTTTCTCAATATGGTCAAGGGTCGCATACTCGCTGCCTGGGTCTTGACCGAATTTCTCCAGCCGTTTTTTACGTATGCGCTTCAGAGAATCCGGATCAATCGTTAAACCTACAACTCTGCGCTGATCCACTTTATAAAGCTCTTCTGGAATGGGTGCATTTAAAACAAGAGGCACATTTGCAACTTTCCAACCTTTGTGGCTCAAAAAAATCGAAAGTGGTGTTTTACTTGTGCGTGAAACTCCAACCAGCACAATATCAGCTTGGCCCAAATCCGCCGTGATTTTTCCATCATCATGGCGAACCGTGTATTCAATGGCTTCAATGCGTTTGAAATAGCGATCATCCACTGCGCGTAGAAGTCCAACTTCATGTTCCGAATTCTCTACACCAAAAAACTGATCCATGGCATTTAATAGAGGACCCATTAAGTCAACAATCGGGATGCCTTTTTCGGATGCCGATTCAAAGACGACTTTTCGCATATGGGAGCTTACCATTGTGTAAACAATCATTCCTTTTTTTTGAAAAACATCTTCCATCAAAGATCGGACCTGATCTTCCGTGCGAATATTTTTACTGCGAACAATTTGAATGTCCTTTTCGCCGTATTGAACAAGTGCCGCCCGCACGATCGTGCTGGCTGTCTCGCCGGTTCCATCTGAAAGAATAAAAACAAAGTAAGGAGACATTAAAAATTAAATGCCTTATTGACAACTTTTCGAGTTTCTTCGAGATGACTTTGAATCCATGGTTTGGGAAGATTTGTTGCCAGAAAGTAAGCTGTATTTGACGTCGGTCTTAGGACGAACACTTCAGCATCGTCGGGGCACTCAATAAAATCCAAATCCAGTCCTTTCAAAAACAGCGTCGCTTTGCCACGTTTAACTTCTAGAGGAGAAATAGTTGGAACAAATTTCTGAACTTCCAATTGATCCTCAAGCGAAAGGCGAAACAAACTGCCTTTCCAGAAAAGATCTGTGACCCACCAGTCTGGGTCTTCACTTGAAACGGATTTTTGCGCTAAAAATCCGAATTCATAAAAAGGAATCAACCGTTCGAGAACTTTGAGGGGTGCTTCACGGTTCTCAGGTTCTGACACTATGGTTTTAGCGAGTTGATCTAGGTCTGTGCGTGCTTGAAACTCTTTCGCTGTACGACTCACTTGATGAGATCCGTTCTCATCCACAAAGTCTTCAATATGGCTCATCAAAAACTTTACTTTTTCAAGACTCCATTTTTTTAAGCTCATCCTTTAAGCCTCCTTAGTCGAAACAACCTCACATTCAGAGCTCTTCAAACATTCTGATTTTAACCCTTTTAAGGTCTGACTTGTCCATGTCTTAGGTTGAAAAAAACGAGTCGTTGGCGATCCAAGCCCTTTCCAGAGCTGATCGAGTGCCTCACCAAAGTCCTCTTGTGCGGATCCTGTTGAATAAACAAGCCATTTCGCGGGCAAAAGGTTTTCTACGGAAATCAGAGTCCATGGAGAATCTTGGGGAGGTGTGCTCAGAAAATCCAGCGCCTCAAACTCTTCAAAATTTTTCTTCGCTTCGAGCGAATGTGAAGTTCGTTTATGCGCCCGGCTTTTTGACAATTGAAAATTCAATGGCCATTCCAGGCTCATCTCCCAGGATGAGTTTTCGATATCAGGCACAATCCATAAGTCGGCGCCACTTGCAAAGTTTCTATTCATACGTCCTCAATTCAATCCGGAAATTTAGTTTTCCGTATTTGATCCAGGATTCCATTCGTAAATGATGCGGAATCCGTGGTTCCATATTTCTTGGAGATTTCAATAGCTTCATCAATTACTGCAAGTGGTGGGGGCGGTTCAGGTGAGAAAAGGAGTTCAAACGTCGCGATTCGCATGATGTTTAAATCTGTGAGTGCCATTCGCTGCAATGTCCAGTGCCTGCTTGCGCCTTGAATGGTTTGATCTATTTTTTTCTTGTGTTCTGAAACACCACGTAAAAGAAGTGTGGCGTAAACCCAAATTTCTTTCTCAGCGTCAAAAGAGCTCTTAAACAAATTTAACGCATCTTCAATTTGAATATCAGGGGCAAACTCTCTTTGAAATAGAACCTGTAGGGCGATTTCTCTCGATTCTCTACGCTGTCCCACCAGATTCCTCCTCACTTAGATTTTCAAAAAACTCCGGCACAGATGAAAACGTTTTATAAACACTGGCAAAGCGAACAAATGCCACATCATCTAACTTTTTGAGCTCTTGTATTACAATCCTTCCAATTGCCTGCGCTGACAACTCTTTTTCAGGAGAGCTTTGCGCCCATCTTGCAATATGAAGAACCAGGTTTTCAATCTGTCCGACACTCACAGGTCTTTTCTTACATGCGGCCAAAATTCCACGTCTTAGCTTCTCTTTAGAGAAAGGCTCTCTGCGCCCATCTTTTTTAATGACGTGGGGATATTGGATCAATACGGCCTCAGAAGTGGTGAAGCGAAACTGGCAGGAGAGGCATTCGCGACGTCTACGGATTTCGTCCTCTTTTTCCCGGGTCTCTAAAACCTTTTGCTTGCTTTTGCCACAGTTTGGACACTTCATTAAGGCCTCGATAAAATAGGGTTGTCACGTCGCAAAAACGATGGTTTAGCATAGTGGGATCAGGAGGACAATATGGCACGACAGACCTTTTTGTTTATGATGGTTTTCATGACTGGATTATTTACATCGCCAGCACTCTATGCCCAAATGGTCGAAGTTGAGGATGAGCAGCCAGCAACGGGTCGCCAGCGCGCCTCAGAATACTTTCAAAAGAGAAGTCAGAATCAGCCTCAGTCCACTTCGACCAGCTCGCGTGTGGTTAATTCCTCAGGGGACCCACGCTTCTTGGCGCTTCATATTGGTGGCTTTCTAGATAGCAATAGCTACAACTGGGGACGTTCAGATCAATCCGATACCGGTAAGCTTAATCTAGGTGTGACTTATCGAATGGGTGAGTGGGTGAACTCAATGGACTTTCTTTTTCGAACAGAGTTCACAACGTTCGGACTCGATGAGGGGCGTGCGCAGAAGTTGAGTTTTCTAGCATTGCTTACTTTTCCGGACGCCAATTCACGCTTTCCACTTTTCTTTGGTGCCGGTCTTGGCCCAGCTGTTTTCACCCGTCAGATCGCAGACGAATCTGTTTTAGCTTTGGATTACCAAGTGATTGCTGGAGCGAGGTTTTTTGACGTGATTGAGACGGTTGGATTTCAAGTGGAGTTGGGTTTGAAGAATAGCATTCATCTCTTAGATGATGGGCAGTTCTCAGGATTCTTTCTTGGTGTGGGAACCGTCTTTGCGTTCTAGTTTGGACTCCATGTGAAATTAAAAGTCCATCGTCCTGTTCTTTCCGGAATCGTTGAAAATCTGCGCCTGATTTTTGAGCAAGGTTACTATGCAGACAAGGTGATTGAGCGAAGCTTTAAATCCAATCCCAAATGGGGCGGCAGAGATCGGCGAATAGTTGCGGAGTCCGTTTATGAAATTGTTCGCAATTACCTTCTACTAAAGCGCGTTTCAGAATTGAGCGATCTTGAAGCTGAAGATCCTTATTTGAAAATGACATGGATCTGGTTTGAAACTTTTCAGAATCATTTTGACTTAAGTGATAATCCATACTCTGGCAAAAAAGAGTTTCTGCTAAAAATTGCGGACTCACTCGAGGACTGGGAGAAAAATTCATTTCCGTTTTGGTTGGATCAGGAAATGAAAACTCAGCGCGGCCCTGAAAACTGGGCGCGAATTCGACCGCATTTAAACCAGCTCGCACCAGTATTCCTGCGAACAAATTTATTGAAAGCAACAGCACCCCAGGTGAGAGCCTCTCTCGGTCAAGAGGGCATTGAGGCAGAAGTTTTAAATTCTGAAGCATTGATGCTGAGCGAGCGAAAGAATATTTTTTCAACGAAGAGCTTTCGAAGTGGGGAATTCGAAGTTCAAGATCTTCATTCTCAAGTCGTGGTGGATTGGCTGGAGCCGCAGCCTGGTGAGGTCGTGATTGATGCCTGTGCCGGAGCAGGAGGGAAAACGCTGCATATCTCTTCGCGAATGAAAAACAAGGGCAAGGTGATTGCATTGGATGTGACTCAGAACAAACTCAATCAGCTCAAGTTAAGAGCGCGAAGGGCCGGAGTTCATAACTTAGAAATCAAGCTTATTGAAAATTCAAAAGTTATAAAGCGTTTAAAGAAACGGGCGGATCGATTGCTTTTAGATGTTCCATGTTCTGGCCTTGGAGTTTTGAGACGAAATCCGGATACAAAATGGAAACTCACGCCAGAGCGAATTCAAGAGTTGGAATTGATTCAGTCACAGATTTTGAATGAGTACACGGGTATGGTAAAGGACGGTGGAGTTGTGGTGTATTCAACCTGCTCACTTCTTCCCTCTGAAACCTGACTTCAAATCGAGTAGTTTTTAAAAGCGCATCCTGATTTCTCTGTGGTAAAGGAAACGGAG
>CAZWVK010000002.1:0-68888 GCA_964636785.1 uncultured Pseudobdellovibrionaceae bacterium
AAAAGAAGTGCGTGATGAAGGCGATTTTTTTCAAGCGCGTTCATCAGTGTTTGGCGGATGTGATCTTGACCAATGAGTGTGTCGAATTCTTGGGGACGCCATCTGCGCGCAATCACTTCGTAAGAACTCAAAAGATTTTTCTCCCCTGAAAAAGGTGGCCAGGCACCCCATATCGCATAAGTCCCCAAGTACCGTTGCTTCCTTCCGGACCTGGCGGGGTTCGCTTGAGAGTCCTATCGTATGGGACCCGGCCATAAAATATCAACTCATAGGAGTTAACTTATTTGGCTTGGGAAACCAACCCTGCACTGTGATGTTGGGCTGATTTCTTCCGATAAATCGCTGGAGACGAGCGCTATTGGCGAGTCGTGTCAAAGATGCGGCTCCCAAGCGATTTTGAGTCTTAGAAACTAGCATAAATCTTGTGGAAATTCCAGTTTTGGGAGGGGATTTTCACTGCCACTGGCGGTGGCGGTGAAGCTACAAGAATGAATCGTCAGTGACATGGAGTGGAGAGGTTTCTAATCTTTCTGATATGGGTGAGTTTCAAGCACGAGAATTTAAAACCAAGACGGGCGAAAGCATACTGATTCGTCATGTCGTCGAGCGGGACGCCGAAAAACTGAATGATCTTGCACGCGATGTTTTCCAAACAAGCTCTTACTTGGTCACCCAGGCCGATGAGTTTTCTGCCACATCTGTAAAAGAACAAGCTGAGAGAATTCAAAGACACTTCGTAGACACGCAAGCATTGATTCTTGTTGCGGAATATGAGGACGAATTTGTTGGAATGCTCGATTTTCGCAATGTGAAGCGAAAGCGGATTCAGCACTTTGGCTATTTCGGCATGTCCGTGCGATCTGGATTTCGGGGGCGCGGAGTAGGAAGCCTGCTCCTTCAGTCACTGATTGAGTGGATATCTAGGCATGAGGTTCTTGAGGTGATTGGCTTAAAGGTCATTGAAAAGAACGATGCTGCCTTTGCGCTTTATAAGAAGTTTGGTTTTCAGGTGACGGGGCGTGAGCCATTTGCTTTTAAAATCGAGAACGGTGAGCACTTTTCTGAACTGACGATGAGTTTAAAGGTGAAGTAAATGAGAAGGTTAAGATTCCACTGCCGCTGGTGGCGGTGATGGCCATGAATTCAATGAGATTGCAGAAAAATCCGGAATAAGTTCTTCATCTTTCATTTTGCGTGATGAATTTATAAATAAATTCGATAAGTTTTTCTTTGTGTCATAGATAAATTTCTTTTGACAGGTGCTCTGCTCAGTTTCCTGCAATCTTTCTTGTGCAAAGCGAAGTTCTCTCAGCGATGATTCAATCCACTTTACACAGGCGATGTGCATAGCATTTCTTAGGTTATGAGGTCGGACTGGCGTTCGAGCAAAAGAGCGGCTTAGAGCTCGAAATAAGATCAAAAATTCGATTTCAAAAACCCATGATAAAAGATTTTTTAAGAGTTTTTACTTCCACCGGTGGCAGTGGAATTAGGACGAAAGAAAGGAATAAATAATATGCTAAATCATCTTTCAAATGCACAACTCACCGACAATCTTAAGAACCTCGTTCAAAAAGAAAGTGAAGTTTTAAATCAGGTGCTTGAACACTTGGAAGAAATGGAAAGGAGAAGGCTTTACTTGAGACTTGGATTTTCATCACTTTTTGAGTATTGCACCAAAGAGCTTGGATATTCAGAAGGAGCTGCCCAAAGACGAATTTCCTCTATGCGTCTTATAAAAGAAATCCCACAAGTGAAAGAAAAGCTTGAGTCAGGAAAACTCAATCTCACCACTTTAAGTATGGCTCAAAGTTTCTTTAGGCGTGAAGAAAAAGAGCAAAAGGCCAAATACA
Source organism: uncultured Pseudobdellovibrionaceae bacterium (assembly GCA_964636785.1). Lineage (GTDB taxonomy): Bacteria > Bdellovibrionota > Bdellovibrionia > Bdellovibrionales > UBA1609 > UBA6776. The sequence continues at coordinate 1,854 of CAZWVK010000002.1, forward strand.
CATCATTTGAGAAGCATGAACTGTTAAAAACTCTTGAAACGAAGTCAAAGCGTGAGGTTGAAAAGGAGCTAGTAAAGATAAACCCACTTTCAGCTCTTCCCAAAGAGAAAGAAAGACTGATCACGCCTGACACATTTGAAATCAAATTTACGCTCACTCAAGAGCAAATGGAAAAGCTAAAGCGACTTAAAGAATTGAAACCGAATCTTTTATCCAATCAAGAAGCATTGGATTGGCTACTTGATCGAGTACTAAAGCAGATTGATCCCATGAAATTCAGTAGGCCAAAAGAATTGAACCACAAGGCTGAAGACAAAGGTAAATACAAGAGCAGCGATAAGAATAAGGATGAATTGAAGAGTGAGGAGGTAAAGAGTCGAGCTCGCCGGAAAGCGCTAAGCAAGCTTCAAATAACACCGTCTAGGAAATACATCTCAAAAGTCAAAAAAGCACTAGTCTGGAATAGCGCGAACTCGCAGTGCGAATATATTAGCCCGATCACCAAGAAAAGATGCTCATCGAAATCCAATCTTCAAATCGATCATATTCGTCCACTTGCAATGGGCGGCAGTGATGATTCAAAGAACCTAAGACTTCTTTGTCAGCAACATAATATTTCTGAGGCGATTGAGGAGTATGGGTTGAAGAAAATGAATCGATACTTGAGAGTTTAGGAGATTGAACAAAAGATCGCTACGGTCTGACGGCCTACAAATCAAATCATATAAGAGTATTAAAAATCGACTTTTAAAAGACATCCTGTCTGTTTGAGGGCTCTACCCTCAAGCTCCCGCTTCTCCCGATTCGTCCAGAATCGGGAGAGTATATATTTTTAAAATCAATAATCGGCGGACCTGGATGGTCCCATGAGCACGGGATCAAGGAGCCGGTGGCCCCTTGGTCATGGATGACCTCCCATACGACACTTCGAGTTTTTATGGAGAACTATTTAAGCGAATAGGAGTGGGAGGGAAAAAACCACCGCCACCGGCGGCAGTCAGGATGGGCAAACTCCGCTAAGCAAACAAAATGTTATAAAGACTCCGCAATCGCGCTCAGTTGCTGGAGCTCTTCGCTCCAATAGGATTCACTTCCGAACTGAGGAAAGATCTGTGGAAAACTGGGATCTTCCCAGCGTTTATGGATCCAAGCCGCGTAGTGAAGAATTCTTAAACCTCTTAATGGCTCCATCATTTCAAGCTCATCCTCATTGAACGAACGCAAAGATGTGTAACCTTCAAGAAGAAGATCCAACGCTTCTGATGCTTCGTCCGCATCTCCGGTACAGAGCATCCAAAAATCCTGCACCACAGGTCCCATTCCAAAATCATCAAAATCCATAAAGAAAAACTGCGATGGCTTTCCAGGAAAATCGGTTTGCAAAAGATTTCCTCTATGGCAATCCCCATGAATGCGCTGGAATCTTGCGTTCGGTTCTAGGCTTTCCAGTTTTTCTAAAATCGCAACGGCGGCTTCTTCATAAGCCGTCACATAATGTGAAGACACTAAGGGCAGAAGCGTATTTAAAGCGTCCCATCCGCGATCTCTGACATTCCAATATGGACGCACGGAAGAAACTTTTTTAAGTCCCACGTTGTGAAGGTGAGCCAAAGATTTTCCAAGCTGAGGAAAATCCTTCGCTAGAATTTCCTGAGGAAGACGTCCCATTGCTTTTGGAAAAACAGCAAAATAAATGTTCTTGTGCACAGACAAAGTGGAGCCTGATGGCAGAACAAGGGGGCTTACCACCGGGAAGCCTTCAAGTCGTAAATCTTCAAGGAATTCATGCTCTTCGAGGATTGCGTCTTTTGACCACCGGCCTGGACGATAAAATTTTGCAACGACGCGCTCACTGGATTCCAAACTCAACTGAAAAACTCGATTTTCATAAGAGTTCAGTTGAAGATACTCTCCAGTGGACTCAAAACCTTCTTGGTCCAGAGCTGAAAAAACTTCGTCGGGCGTTAAATCAAAAAAAGATTTCATAACCACTTCCTTTTATCTATTCTTTGACCAAGATGCAGTCGTTTTTATGGCAAGGTTTTAAAATAGAGGTTAGAAGGCGCGCTTTTCAAAGAACGCTCTCGCTTCGGGTTCCGGCTCCTGGGCTCATTCGGGTTTCCTGTGCGCGCAAACTCTCTATTGAAACGATTCTAAAGTTTATTGAAGAAAAGAAAGATTTTGTTGAAGCCCGTCAAATAGAGTGGCGCACACACTTATCAAAAGCTTTGGTTAAAAATTTTGAAAGCGGGGAAATTTGCCCGTTCTTAGGCCAGCCCCGCACACTCCAAGTGATCGAAAAAAAAGGGAGAAGCAAAGCCGAGCTAAAATCCGATCGGATTCTTGTACATGTCGAAGATCCAAAGCCAGAAGAGGTCCAAAAAGCATTGATTCGATTTTATCAAAAATCAGGGAAGAACTATTTAAGTCATCTTACGAAAATTCAAAGTGAAAGAATGGGTCTTTATCCAAAAGCGTTAAGCTTTCGCTCTCAAAAAACCAGGTGGGGAAGTTGCAGCTCTCAAGGAAAGATCAGTTTGAATTGGAGATTGGTTGCGGCACCCTCACATATTGCCGAATACGTGGTGATTCACGAGCTGGCTCATCTCAAACATCAGGATCACTCCAAGAATTTCTGGAGACTGGTTGAGCAGTTTTCACCAGACTATCGCGATCACAAAGCCTGGCTCAAAAAACATCAGATTCAGTTTGAGTTCTTAGATCCGAGTTATATTGCTTTAGGCGAGTTTTTCTCATCTACAAAAATAAGCGATGGCACATGGGATGCGGCTTCTGCATCATCCATCTGAACGTAGCTCGCAATGATCACCAAATCTCCAGAATGAACCAATCGTGCTGCGGCTCCATTGAGGCAAATATCTCCTTCTTTGCCATGGATCACATAAGTCGCAAACCTTTGTCCGTTGTTGCAGTTGTAAATTTCAACACGTTCAAAAGGCCTTAATTTGGCATGATCGCAGAGTCTCGGGCAGATTGAAATAGAACCTTCGTAATTCAAATTTGCGTCCGTGACAGTTGCGCGGTGAATTTTTGATTTTAACATTGTTACCTGCATTAATTCTCTCCTTAACTTTTAAAATTCATTTGAAAGGCGTCATGGATTCCATGAAGCACAAGGTCTGGATGCTCTTGATCAAAAACTTCCGTCTTATTATACAATGAAGCGATTCCGCCTGTTCCAATAATAAGTGGACGTTCACCATCAAAGACCTCATTGGTGATATTTTGTGAGATCTCCTTGATCGCACCCTTTGTTCCATGAAAAAGACCGGACTGAATGCTCTCGATAGTGCCGCGACCTAGAGTGAATTTGGTCGGAACAATTTCTACAGGGGGAAGTTTTGAGGTTTGAGACTCCAAAGCTTCCATTGAAATCCGCAGTCCCGCAATAATGACTCCACCAAGATATTCAGCATTTTTAGAAATCGCACAAAACGTCGTCGCTGTACCGAAATCAATAATCAAAAGGTTTTGATTAGGAAACTTTTTAACTGCGGCAATCGCATTTGCGATTCGGTCGGCCCCGACTTCCAATGGATTTTTGTATTTGATTTTAAGGCCCGTTTTCACACCGGCCTGAAGGACAAAAGGCTCACCATCAAAGTACTTTCGGCAGGCATTTCTCAAAGAATGAAGTGTTTCAGGTACCACCGTGCAGATGGCAATCTGCTCGACTTCTTTTGGATCAAGGCCGTTCTCTCTTAAAATGGACCGCAAGAAAACTCCTGTTTCATCCGAGGAATATCCGGCTTTCGATGATTTCCTGAAACGTAGAATCAGCTCACCATTTCGAAAAACTCCACCAAAAATCTGAGAGTTCCCGACGTCAAGACATAAGATCATTGTGATTCCTCCAAAACCGTTTGAATCTGTTGAAACATTTGAGATTTGTTCTTAAATTCAATCACTTCATCATCAGAGCGGATTAATAAACCTTTATGTGAACTCTGAGTTTTATCTCGTAAGTCATTTGCGACCACGGCACTCAGTTGATTTTTCTTCAAAAGATCATTCGCAATTCGCTTTTGACCGGCTTGAGTCTGATCAACAGTGAGCTTGAACCCAACAATCTTTAATTCTTTGTTTCGACTCCATTCCCGTAAGTGCGATATAATTTTAGGAGTTCTCTTTAATTCAAGAGTGATTTTTTCTAGATCGGAGCTGATTTTTCCGGATTGAATTTCAGGCGAAAAATCGCTGACGGCTGCTAAGTGCACAAGACCCGAATAAGTTTCTGATTGAAGCTTTTCTTTCAGTTTCTCACTCAGATCCCCATGACTTGTGAAATAGGTGACCATCGCCGAGTTGGAGTGAAAGCGTGCTGTCTGAGATAAAAGAAGTTCAACTTCAAATCCTTGAGAGGAAAGATGATCTGAAAGAAGACAGGCCGTTTCACCGGAGCTTGTGTTGGTGATAGAGCGTACTGCATCAATAGATTCTGAAGTGCCACCGCCGGTGATCAGGATTTTTCCTTTCCTTTGATGTTTTCCAGAAAGTGTATCTTTGATCTCTGCTAGAATATCTTCTTGTTCGGGAAGTCGTCCTTCTCCTGTTTCACCACAAGCCAGATTTCCCGAAGAAGGCTGAATAATTCGCGTGTATGGAAGAGTGGAAATCAACTCCACATTCTTTTGCACAAATGGGTGATTCCACATGACTGTATTCATCGCTGGAAAAATCATTGCAGGCACTTCGGGCTTTTTGGCTAAAAAAAGACTTGAGATCAGATCTCCTGCTGATCCGTTTGCAAGCTGAGAGAGTTTTTGTGCGCTTGCAGGACAGAGCACGAAAAGATCCGCCCACCTGGCATAATCGATATGAGCCATTGCCTCTCCGGATTCGAACAAATCGTCCAGAACCTTTCGATTCGTTAATCCCTCAAAGGTCATTTTGCCAACAAACTGTGAAGCCGTAGGAGAAAAGACGACTTGGACTTCGTGTCCTTGCTTGACCAAATCAGACACCACTCCAGCAGCTTTGAATGCAGAAATAGATCCAGATACACAAAAAAGAATCTTTGCACTCATTGTGCACTCCTTGTATCGACCTGAACATTGTCGATCAGTCGAACAGACCCAATCAAAACCGCTCCAAAGCGACGGCCATTTAGATCTTGAACATAATCGACCTTGAAGTCTTTCTGATTCAGCCAGTTGATAGCGTCCTCGGCACTTCGGGATTCTTTTAACGCCTTATAAAATTCCGCAGCAATTCTTTTTTCATCTTCAGAAAGACGTAAGTTTCTAGAGCTCATGGCCAATCCGGATTCTTCGCGGACTGTGGGCACTGCTATAATCTCAATATTCAAAAAGAATTCACGAACCATTTTCTGAATGAGTAGAAGCTGCTGATAGTCTTTCTCGCCAAAAAAGGCTTTATGCGGCTGAGTCAGTTGAAAGAGCTTCATAACAACGGTTAATACACCATCAAAGTGGCCTGGCCGCGCCTGACCGCAAAGCTTGTTGGATAATTCAGATTCGGTGACCTTCATGGTCATCCCCTGAGGGTAAAGATCATTCACACTTGGAATCCATACGGCATCTACGTCCTTTAATAACTTTAAGTCCTCATCCAGTCGGGTTGGATACTTCTCGAAATCGTCTTTATCATTAAATTGAAGGGGATTGACAAAGATGCTCACCAAAACCTTGGAGCAGGATGATTTGGACTTTTCCACAAGGCTTAAATGACCCTGATGAAGGGCGCCCATGGTCGGTACAAAGCCCAGCTGATCATTTTTATTCAGAGAGCTTCGCCACTCGATCAATTCCCGGTTGGATCTCAATATCCTCATTCGTAGCTTTCCTTGACACTTGGAAAGTCACCATCCTTCACCGCTTTGGTGTAGCTCTGAGTGGCATTTATCAAGAACTCTTCGCCCGCTCCAAATTTTCGCACAAAGCGAGGTTGGAGATCGGCAGTCATTCCAAGTAGATCATGTAAGACAAGAACTTGGCCGTCACAATCCACTCCGGCTCCAATTCCAATAACAGGTATTGAGAGTTTCTCGCTCACTTGCTTGGCGAGTGAAGAGGGAACACACTCAAGAACCACTGAAAAGGCACCGGCCTCTTCCAAAGCCAAAGCATCTCTTAATAGGATCTCCTGAGCACTTTCTGATTTCGCTTGAACTTTAAATCCACCAAACGCATGAACAAACTGAGGAGTCAGTCCCAGATGTCCCATCACAGGGACTCCGGATTGAGTGAGGCGCTCAATCAATTCAAGATTGCCTTTTGCACCTTCGAGCTTTACTGCATTTGCTCCAGCCTGAATAAGTTTCCCCGCCGCCTCAATGGAAGAGTCCATGCTCTTTCGAAAAGAAAGAAACGGCAGGTCCCCAATGATGAATTTCTGTGGGGCTCCACGACGAACGGCTTCTGTGTGAGTGACCATCAGGTCCATTGTGGCCCTGGTTGTATCCGGATATCCATACACCACCATGGCCAGAGAATCTCCAACCAGGATCATATCGACATCTGTTTTTGCTAAGAGTTTTGCGCTCCATGAATCGTAACAGGTCACCATCGTGAGTTTTCGTTTTGATTTTGCTTCTAAGACTTTAGGTAAGGTCATCATGATTTTCTCGTGTGTTAAAGGATTCTAAGAAATGGGAGTAAGAGGTCTTTAATGAAGGAAAGGCATTAAGGCTTTCGAGGTGAGCGGAAATCGTATTAAGATCTTTACGTCCAAAGGGGCCGGCATTGAGATCTGTTTTACTATCGATCACTTGTTTTAAAACCTGGTGAAGATAAGGGTAAAAGATTTCGCGTGGCAGATTCAGATTCTGTTCGAGTTCCGAGCAAATATTCTCCCAAATCAGCTTGGGATAGTTTCCAGCCAAGTGACAAAAGCTGTGATAGAGGGGCTTGTCTTTTGATTTAAGAACAAACTTTGGATTTGGAAGCTGGTCGAGCCATGACAATTCCAGCGCGTCTGGGTCCATAACCAGAGGAATTCGATCATATTCACCGGGCTCAAGCGGAGTATGAGCGAATGTCATCAACGGATGGATGCCAACAGCCAATGATGTGGAAGTGGAGCCTGAAAAATGAATCTTTGTTAGATCCTTTGGAAGTTTCTTGGCGACATCTTCAATCGCGTGGTCAGAGACGGCTAAGAATGCCACTCCTGCATTTGCTGCCTTTGAGGTTAGATCCTCAAAAGATTCATCACGACTCCATGATAGCCAAGAAGAAACACCTTTTGACCTGAGATATACTTTCAAATGGGTCGCTAATCGGCCGCTCCCGATGATAAGAGGAGGAGTGGGAAAATCTTTTCCAGTATTTTTCATCATTTGGTACCTGTCCTAAACGTTGATGGATCAAGTCCTTACTGACTCTTAAATACTGCTGTTTGGATCTCGGCGCAAGGCGATATTTTGATGTCTTTTTTCCAGGGACGTTGGTAAAAGGCCCCTTATGTTGAGATGGGTATGGGTATTCGTTGCAGTCGTGTTGTCATCAGGAATTTACTTTTCCATTCGTTATGGTTTGCGGCCAAAGCCCATTCCAATGATGAAACCAACGGTTTTTGCTGATTATGAAGAGATGGGCTCTATGCTCTTCAAACGGCTCAGTCAGCCCATTCGCTCAGAGAAAATTATTGTTTTGGGATACGAGCCCACGCTGAGCGAAGCCAATCTTATTTGGCAGGGACTTCTTAAAGCAGCGCGCTCTCACCGAGTCCAAATTAACAAGATTTATTATTTGGGAAGTGAGAATCTTCCCGGTTATTTTCAGTCTCTAAAGGTCGAGGATCTTGATCTCTCGCAGATTGAGAGCATAAAAGAACAGCTGATTCGGGCCAAAAGAAGAAATGGTATTAATGTATTCATAGTACCTACCGATCAAGCCACTCATCTCAGAAAAGATTCTTTAACAAAGAAGCTTGAATCTTCGGCGCTTGGACCCGTCTTATCTCTTTCTCAGCTTCCCTTGATTCTTGATTCTGAAGAGCAGGAAAAGGTTTCGAGTTCATGTACAGAATTGGATCCGGATGACTTCCGTGCAAAGCTCGACTGCACGTCTTTTAAATTCGCAAAATCTCAGGCTCGTCGAAAATTAGATCCATCAAAAACCTATGGCGCTCTAGAGCGCCATGGATTAAAAGAGTATTTGATTTTCGTTCACCCAGTTGGCGGCCCGGTCGATCAATAATCGTGTGCTAAGGGCTTTTTGACAGAGCGAAAATAGGTCCGAGGTGAAAGCATGACCAAATCAGAGAGTTTCGACATGTACACACAGGCGAAACGATCCACTTGGTAGCCAAAATAGCTTTCTTCAATTCCTGCGCGCATCACTTCACCCCAATAAGGATTATAAATCTTTTGGAGATCCTTAATTTTGCCAGAAATAGAACGATCAATTTTATTGATCCGCTGAATGAGTTCCTGAACCATGGACTCATTGGATTTATCGCCGGTTTCAATCTGTACTGAGATCAACTCATCCACTTGCACTTCCAGAGGAACTTTAGAAGCCATGAGTCGGTCAATTTCATCTGTAATCGGTTTAGCTTCCTTGTTTTTGCCGACCTCAGTGCCGAGCTCCTCGATCACCAAAGCCGTGCGCCATGCACAGTCCTTTTTTAACCGAACAACATCTCCATAAATATGATCCCCGATATAAAGAATTTCATCAGGCTCGGTCTGTAGTGCTTCCGTGAAAGAAAGTGCATACCCTCCCTGATAAATCCCGGGCACTAAAGGTCCCTCGGTATTTGAGAGAGTGCCATGGGTCGGATCAACCGCGAGAAATGAGTTTTTATCGGTGAAGAATCGTGGCTTGGCAGCCAGCGTGATCGTGTACTCAAAAAGCTCCTGCCAGCTTTTATGATTTTCAAGATAAGGCGTTATGCAGTAATCAAGAAGAAGTTTTGTGTAACTGAAATCACTATTAGTCAGAACAAAGAGCTTTTTCCCGTGTATTTTAAAGCGCTCAAGACCTCGGACCATTTCTGCATCTACAATAATAAACTGATCCAGATTTTCGCGGACACGATCTTTTAAACTTCCATCCCGATGAGCCTGATCCAGTGTGAAGTTTAAATCCTCTGCAATCTGTGTATAGCTAGGAAAGTTCAGTTCAGTGTGAGTGTCTTTGAAGTCCACCAATTGCATGAATAGTCCAGCAAACGCAATTGAGAATGTGGTGTCCACAGTGTCATAGTTCGGATCACGAAGATCGACGTAGGTGCTCCCATAGAGTTTTCGTTGCTCACGATAATCGATGGGCTTTATGCCGTGATAGCTCACCCGAATCCCGCCATGGCGTGAAAGCTTGAGAACGTTTCCTTTGGCCTTATCAATAACAAGGCCACGAATGGCGCGATCAAAGGAAAATTGGATATTTAAAATATCCTCTGGATAGTTCTTAAGGCTGACTAATTTTTTAAGCATCACTTCATGCGCAACTCTCTCAAAGTTTTCACTTTTGTAGCGCACCAGAGTGTGGTCCATGTCAAAGCCAAGGTATTTGATTCGTTTTAAATTGAGTGTGCGATTAACAAAAACTGTTTGGGTCATTCCTTTTAGACTTTCTATTTAACGGGAAGCTCTAACTGATTCCAGAGTATCATTCCACCGGCCATATTGTAGGCCTCTAGGCCTTCTTCCTGGGCAAAAGAAGTGGCGACCGCAGATCGGCCACCGCTTCGGCAAATAAACACAATGGTTTTATCTCTTGGCAATTCAGCAAGGCGTCCCCCGATTTCGTCCAAAGGGATGTGATGGATGCCCTCGGCGTGTCGCAGTTCGCCTTCCAGCTCTTCAGAGGTTCGAACGTCGACTAAGTGGAGCTCAGATGCCTTTTTATGCACTTCCTCTGGAGAAACATCCAAAACATTGGGATTATTCGGGTTCATTTTGGCGCTTTCCAATGGAACTTTTTGACTTGGCATGTAAGACTCCTTAAACCTGGCCTCTCGATAAAGTAGCGGTAAAATCCAGGTCTGTCGAGACGAATGGAGGCACTTATAATGCATCAGTACCAACAAGGAATTTATACGAAGCAGGCCCACAAAGGCATTCCTGACGGTTGCTTTGAAGAAGAGCAGGGGCTCAAGGGTTTCTTCGGCCCAGCCTCTCATTTAATCAAACGTGAGCCGAGCACACGCTGGAAAAAAATCGATGGTCCTTTGAAGCCACGGATGTTTGATCTTGTTCCCGTATTTTCAAAGCCAAGTGATCCAGTTTCATTTGAGCAAAGAGTTCTTTTTAATCGGGATATTTCTATTGGCATCAAAGTCCTTCACCCTTCACCAGAGCATTCTGCAAAAGCTTTTCGTAATGCGGACGGGGATGTTCTTTATTTTTGTCATGAAGGTCATGGAGTTGTTTTAACGGAATACGGACTTTTGGATTACTCAAAAGGTCAGTACCTTGTTGTGCCGAAATGTTTAACTCACTCGATTATCCCCGAGGCTGCTTCTCAATTCTTTGTTGTAGAAAATAAGACCAGTCACTTTCAAGAGCCGGATCGCGGGATTGTCGGACGTCATGCGATTTATGATACAGCTGCACTCGGAAAGCCGGATTTGGATCGGATGAAAGAGTATATGAAATACATTGAAGATGGCACTCTGGAAATTTCCGTAAAAAGAGGAAATGAAATTACAAGATTTGAGTATGACAACTCCATCTACGACACCTTGGGATGGAAGGGAGATCTTTTTCCTTTTACTCTTCACACAGACGATATGATGCCGCTTATGAGCCATAGAGCCCATTTGCCACCCAGCGCACATACGACTTTTGTGGCAAAAGAGTTTGTTGTCTGCACGTTTTTGCCACGTCCACTTGAAAGTGATGAAGACGCTTTAAGGGTTCCTTTTTACCATCAAAATATTGATTACGATGAAGTGCTTTTCTATCATCGTGGGGATTTTTTCAGTCGTGACAATCTCCATGCGGGAATGATGAGCTTTCATCCGGCAGGATTTCCTCATGGGCCTCATCCAAAAGCGGTTAAGTCCATTGGCGGAAAGACTCACACCAATGAGTATGCCGTGATGATTGATACTCGCTGGCCTCTTGAGGTGGATCAAACCGCAAAATCATTGGAGCTTCCGGATTATTGGCAGTCATGGCAATCGAAGTAGGGGATAGAATTTCAATAACCGATGCCTTTAAGCTTGCGATTTTTGAGGCGGAAAAAGGAAAAGGATTTGTGTCTCCAAATCCTCCTGTTGGATGTGTGGTACTCAGTGAAGATAACCGACTGCTGGCCACAGGATTTCACCGGAGATTTGGGGGGCCACATGCGGAAGTTGAAGCTGTAAATTCACTGAGTGATCCATCGGTTTTAAAAGGAGCAAAAATCATAGTGACTCTTGAGCCGTGCTCTCACTTTGGTAAAACCCCACCATGTGCAGAGTTTTTGGCTCAGTTTCCTATTGCAGAAGTGCACTATGGACTTAAAGATCCAAATCCAAAAGTGTCCGGTCGCGGACTTCAAGTACTTGAAGATGCTGGAATCAAAACAGAAATGGCTCCCGCGAGTTTCGCTGCCGAGCTGGAAGTTTTGGTTGAGACATTTGTTTGTAACCAGAAGTTCAATGAACCCTTTGTGGGGGTTAAAGTTGCGACGTCTTTGGATGGTATGATGTGTTTGAAGAACCGAGAAAGTCAGTGGATAACCGGAGCAGAAGCTCGTGAGCAGGGTCATCGCCTTCGTGCACACTATGGATCGGTTTTGACCTCGGCAAACTCATTAGTGAATGATAACTCGCGTTTGAACTCGCGAATTGAGCCCTTTAAAGATAAATCTATCCCGGTGTTTTTATTAGATCAAAATGCCAAGAGTGCGGACTTTCTAGAAGATTCGGAATTATTAAAGGTCAGAGATAAAAAAGACCTATTTGTGTTTACGAAGTCAGAAAATCTGAAGCGGTTCTCAGGTTTACCGTCATCACATGTTATTGGACTGAGTTGTTCAGAAGAGGGTTTTGATCTACGAGAGATTCTTAGAAAAATAAGGGATCTTGGAATGCATTCGTTATTGATTGAAGCTGGACCGGTTTTAACCTCAGCCATGATTTCTCAAGGTCTATTCCATCGTTTAGAAGTTTTTATTGGATCAAAAATCATTGGATCCAACCCGACTGGCTCCTGGACGAAGGGACTGAATTTTTCTCAAATGAGCGACGTCCTGGAATTTCATCCATCAAAAATTATGACTTTAGGCCGGGACTTTTACTTATCTGGCCGAAATCCAAAGTCTTTTTCTCCGCTGTTCAATCAAGCTTAGAGATTCGGAATCCGATAGATAGAGCATGAATCAGTTCCGCGTGGTCTTATCTCTAAGATATAAACTATTATTGCTATTGACGCTTATTCCAGCGGTCTGTTTGAGTCTTTATCTTTTAATGGCCACTGATTTGTTTAAAAAAGATAAAGTGGCTTATGTTTTTGACTCAAGTGTTGCAGTTTCACGAGCTCTATCTGTTCAGACTCGCTTAACGATTCAATCTCTTTTCGATGCGATCAAACCCATTGTGGAATCATACGACTATCAGCTCAGAGATTTTGATGAGTCCGCAAAAGACCAATTTTTAAAATCGTCGCGATTAAAAGCAGTTGTTGTGTATCAAAAGCCCAATCGAGGGAAATATGTTTTTCTTGGACGATTGGTCGACAATGAAGATCCAAAAGTTCATGAACATCTTTCGAACCGTGATTTCATGGGAAATGCTCATCATCAGGCGGTGCAAAATCAGCTATTTATCGCCTCAGCTGGCGGGAATTCAGGTTTAGGGGTTTTTAGTTTTAGAATCAATCGCGAGAAGGATCAGAGTCATCTTATAGTTACAGCTATTGTCGATGTTTCGGGCTTAGAATCTTCGTTTACGAACTCTGGACTATACATGAGTTATTTGTGGAGTCCGAAGTATGGCAAACTCTTTGGACCTGAAAGCGAAATGGCCGTTGAGCTTCTAAATCATATTGGCTCGCTTCCAGAAGGAACAGCGGAAATTTCAGAAGATGGCCATAATGGGGAAAAACGTGAAACTCTGCTTTCGTACTCAAAGCTTGGTTTGAGCGATTTTATAGTGATATCAACTTTAGACAAAGCAAAAGCACTTAAAGCGGTTGAGGTTTTAATTAAGAAATCTGCTTTGTTTTTTATCGCATTGATCGCCTCTACGCTTTTAATAAGTTTATTTGCATCCTTTAAACTCACTTCCGCTTTGCGCGAGCTGTTTGAAGCGACACAGAAAATTGCAGATGGGGATTTCTCAGTCCGTGTGAAAGCGACTTCTAAAGATGAAGTCGGTGGACTTGCTCAAAGTTTCAATTGGATGGCAGAAAAAGTCTCTCAGCTTATGACGGATACTGCGCAAAAGGCGAGGATGGAAAATGAGTTGGCGACAGTTAAGACAGTCCAAGAAACGCTATTTCCGTCTGAGAATCTTTCAGAAGATAGAGCCCAAGTTGTTGGACATTTTCAACCAGCTAGTGAGTGCGGTGGCGACTGGTGGAGTTATACTTTAATTGGCGATCGACTTTACCTCTGGATTGGGGATGCCACGGGTCACGGCGCGCCCGCGGCACTCATCACCAGTGCAGCAAGATCTGCAGCAGCTATCGTTGAAAGTATTCCTAATCTTGAACCGGGTCAGGCCTTAAAAGTAATGAACCATGCGATTCATCAAACTTCGCGTTCAACAATTAATATGACCTTCTTTCTAGGTTGCTTAGATTTAAATACGGGTGAGCTTATTTATTCGAACGCCAGTCATGATCCGCCATACCTTTTAAAGCGGCCTCAGGAAGGAAAGATCAAAAAGAAGAATCTAGTTCCTTTGATGGATGTGAATGGACCAAGACTTGGTGAAAGAAATGAAGCCGAGTATGAAACAGCTCGAGTTATTCTGGAGCCCGGTGATCAGGTCTTTTTCTATACAGATGGAATAATGGATGTACAGAACCCTGGCGGTGAAAACCTAGGAGAACGCGCATTTTTAAAGTCTCTTTTAGATTCGGTGAATCAAGGAGAGGATCCCGAGAACCGAATGGAGATTCTCCAGAATCAGATAGAGTCTTACCGTCAAGAATCTGAACTTATAGATGACGTAACGATGTTCTTACTTCATTTTGGTCCACGAGAAATACAAAAGAGGGAGGCTGCATGAGTGCCGCTCCAAAATTGGATATCGAAGTGGACCATACAGAGTCCCTTGAAGAGATTCTCAAGGGCAATCTCATTCAATGCGCGCCTCGCAATCCGTTCTATGACTTGGATCTGAGCGTCTTAGTCGCATTGGATCAGATTATCGATTTTGCAGAAAGCGACCCAATCACTCTTCTTGGGGGTCGTGTAAAATCCTTCCGATTTCAAATCTGGGCGCTCACGGAAAAGCAAAGTATTTTGGCACAGACTTCAGATATCCTCGACGCTTATAAAATCAACAGGTCTCTAAAGGAAGATTGCCTTCAGTGTGCCGATGAGTTGATTACAAACTCTATTTTCAATGCGCCGTTTGAGGAGAGAATTGATAGAAGTGTGGTCGATCTTAAAGTTCCCGGTCAGGTTCCGGTGCTGTTTGATGTCTCGATTGGAGAATCCGAATTGGTTCTTTGTTGTGTGGATCCTTTTGGATCAATTGAAATTCCGAGTTTCTTTAAGAAAATTCTGAATTGTTATAAGAGTGGTGTTGGCGAATCGATCAATTTCGGTCAGGGCGGAGCCGGGATAGGCAGCTTTATGATCTTTGAACAGTGCTTGAGTCTCATACTTGGAGTTGTCCCAGGGAAGCGAACGGCATTTTACTGTCGCTTTCCTTTAAAAATGAGCTCCAAAAATCGCAAATCTTTACCGAAAAACATAATCGTATTCAACAGGGAGAAGTAAGGTGAGTGGATTTAAAATGACACAATCAAAAGAAGGCGACGTCTTAAAACTAAGTTTGGATGGCCATATCGATGAGGAATCGGTCTTTGAGAGTTTAGACCTTGGCGGTGTCAGCAAGATCAGTATTGATCTAGGAAAAGTGTCTGCCATTAACTCGGTTGGAATTCGGGAATGGGTCAAATGGTCTAAGGGGCTAAGTGCGGTTCCACAGATTCAGATTGAAAATTGCCCGAAGGTGGTAGTGGATCAAGTGAATATGGTGGCTGGATTTCTTCCACCGAATGCGAAAATGGAAAGTTTTTTTGTGCCATATTACTCAGATGATTCTGGCGAAGAAGTGATGGTGCTGTTCAAGCGCGGCGAACACTTCGATGACAATGGCGTTCGTCCACCTGAGGGATTAAAGGATTCTGAAGGAAATGAAATGGAAATCGATGTTATTGAGGCGAAGTACTTTAAGTTTATAAATGGATAGATTTACCGTCTTTGATCAGCTTTTAGATGCCGTTTTTGTTGTCAGTGAGACGACTGAGATTGCTTATGTCAATCGAGTGGCCGCAGATTTATGTGGAGTTTCACAAAAACGGCTGATTGGAAAGAAAAAGCTTTCTGAGCTCTTTTCTTTCAACTCATTTGAGTTTCCATTTAATGAAAACTCTCTTGGTTTCAAGGAGCCCGGACCGTATCTAGAAACTATATACACGTCGTTAACTGATAAGGGGAAATCGGGCCGGGTGCAGATGGCAGTTGCGCCGTGGTTCTCAGAAGAGGAATCTGCTGAGAAGCTTTGGTATTTTGTTATGCATGATGTGAGCCTTGAAGAGGTCTTACATGGCAAATATCGCAGCGAGCTTGAGGCCAAAGAAGGTTACATCAAAGATCTAGAGGTCGCACGCGCTGAACTTGAAAAATACTCTAAGAATTTGGAAGAGATCGTTGCTCAGCGGACTCAGGAGTTGAGTTTGGCGAATAGAACTCTCCAAGCCGTCATTGATAGTCTCGGACAGGGCTTTTTCACGTTTGATAAAGATGGAAAGTGTGGAAACTTATTCACGAAAGCCTGTAATGATCTTTTGCAAACGGAGCCTGCTGGAAAGCTCATTGATAAGGTTTTGAAGGTCGATGAGGGTGCGAAGAGTGAATTTAAAATGTGGGTAGACTCTCTGTTTTCAGAGCCTCTCCCATTTGAGGATTTAAGATCACTCGGGCCAGATTGGTTTAAAGGCGACGTGAATCGATCCGTTTTTCTGGAGTATTTTCCAATTCGTGAAGAAAGTGGAGCGATCTCAGATGTGGTTGTTGTTGCAACCGATAAAACATTTGAGATTGAAGCACAGAAAAAGTTAGAAGAAGAAAAAAGCTTCGTCGATATGATTTTAAAGTTTGTTCGAGGGCAGAGCCCATTCATTCGATTTCTTAAAAGTGTTCCGGATGTGTTTGCTCGTCTGGATGTGCTCATCGATCAGGCTGCGCAACATGAAGAAGAATGCTTCAGATTGCTTCACACTTTGGAAGGTGAGGCGGGAACTTTTTCCTTGCAGAAACTAAGAATGAGTTCTCGTGTGCCGCAGCAGATTCTTCAAGTTAAGGAAGATCGTTGGGAGGAGGATTTTAAAAATTCCATTCAATCCCTTAAAGATGCTTATACTGAGTCAGTAAATACTATAGAAAGCTTCTTTGGAAAAGTGATGTCATCAAATTCGGATCATATCTCATTGAGCTTTGAGGAAATTGATGATCTCGCAAGTCGCATAGATAAAATCGAAAGTGGAAAAGATGTGGCTAATGAGCTTCGCTCACTTAAATTTCAAGAAAAAATTGGTTCGGCTTTTAATCACTACGATGGATTGGTACGAACAGTTGCTGAGAAGCTCGGCAAAAGAGTTAGGCCTATTCAATTTATTGGTGGAGACCTCAAAGTTGACTTAAGGCCACTGCGACCACTCGTTTCGTCGTTCGTTCATCTTTTCAGAAATATTGTTGATCATGGGATTGAAGAGAGTGAAGAGCGTCAAATTGTCGGGAAGTCGGCCGAAGGCAATATTTCTGTATTGTTCGAAATGAAAAATAATACTCTAGTCATTAAGGCCTCTGACGATGGTCGTGGAATTAGTCCATCAATGATTCGAAAGAAGCTTACTGCGAAATTCCAAGATGAGGATTTTTCCGGTATCTCAGATGAAGATGTGATTCAAGAGATCTTACGCCCGAATTTTTCTTCTCGCGAACAGGTCGGTGAGTTCTCTGGTCGAGGGGTCGGAATGGACGCCGTAAGAGAAGAAGTTGCCAACTTGGGGGGTACAATGAGAGTCTTATCAAAGGAGGGTGAAGGGACTTCATTTATTATTGAAGTACCACTAACGTCTTCTCCCAAGAATGAGGTTCATGGAGAACTGAAGAGGTCGGCATAGATGTTTACGAAAGAAACTCATATTCTCGTGGTTGACGATTCATTAAATATCCGCAGAATGGTTGTGGACACGCTGCAAAGGCTCGGCTTTACGAAAATCACATCTGCCGAGGATGTTCCAGAAGCAGAAAGTAAATTGGATTATTTTAACAAAACTGATAATAAAATAGGACTTATTCTATCTGATTTAAACATGCCGGGTCCATCTGGATTGGATTTTCTAAAGGCTGTACGCGAAAGACCAGAAACCAAAGATCTACCTTTTCTTTTGGTAACAACTGAAAGTGAAAAGGGCGCAGTGATTCAGGCTGCTGCCAGTGGTGTAAGCAGTTATGTGGTTAAACCGTTCACTCTTGAGACATTAGGAAAAAGAATTAAAGACGCCTGGAGCAAGCACAATTCGTGAAAGCAAATTGCACTAAAGTCTAGTTTTCGTTTTTGTTCGATCTTCCGATAAGTTACCTGATGAAGCGAAATGAAATAACCCTTCTCATTGTTGAAGATGATAAAAGTTTTGGGAGAGTTTTAAAAGAGGCTCTGTCAAAAACAGGTATGAAAGTGATCCATTCCGGATCTCCTTCCGAAGCGCTTAATCAATGTAAAATGCAAACTGTTCACCTTGCAGCCATTGACTGCATGTTACCTAAGATGAATGGCATTGATTTATCCATCGAGATGAGAAAAACCCAGTTTGATCAAAACCCGATTATTTTGATAAGTGGAATCTTCAAAGAAAAGGCTTTTGAGAATGAAAGTTTAACTAAAACTGGTGCGGTTTCGTTTCTGAGAAAACCTTTTGATCTCAAAGAGCTCGAGTTACTCGTTTCTAAATCATTAGAGGGTCTTTTAGAATCAGATTCATGGAGTCTAAAGTCACTTCTCGCTCGAAGATTGCGCTCGGTTCGTGATCGAATGAAGGTCATTGAGAGTTTAGAGTCCATCTCAGGATTAGATATTCCGATGCTCGTTTCTATTCTAAGTGATGCAAAGGTCAACGGTCACTTAAACCTAGTTACGCCCGAGGCGGAAATTTTTGGTGTTACTTTTGTAAAAGGAAGAATTGTTTCTTTCGATAGTGAGCACGCAGAGGAAATAATTCTCACAGAATTAAAATCAAATAACTTCTTATCTGAAGAAGACTGGAACGAGTTTCAGACTCTCGGAGAGAAAAGAAGTATTGTTAATAAGCTCATCAATAAAGGATATGTCAGTCCGCATGCTATCGAGTCTGCAAAGGCTCTTCAGATCAAGCGGGAGCTCACAGAGATTATCAAGTTTTCAACTCTTCAGGTGACGTTTGTTCCAGATGATTCCATCGATGTCTCTGGCGGTCTTGATTTTACCGATGCTTATTTAGCTATCCAGGATCAGTTCTTCGAAGCCACCGATTTGCCATTTTTTCACGCCCTTTATCAGGATTATATGGAGTCTCCCATTCGTCTTACAGAAGCGAAAGACGAAGTGGACTTTATCTGGAACGCTGAGGTTGTGGCATCCATTCCAGGTTTGAAGGAAAAAATTGAAGACAGTCAGTCATTGAGTGATATTCTGACTTCAATAGATACAGATGAAATAAAATTGTTTTTTGCGATTCATTCACTTTTTTTAAACCGATTGATTTTGTTTGATGATCTTCAAAAGACAAGGAATGCCGAAGCTTCTCTCGAACGAGTTAAAAAGCTTAAACGTGATCTTTCGAATTTAAATCCGATGGAAATTTTTGTTTATTTTGGATCTTCCCCAAAAGTGAATCCGTCTGAAGTCCAGAAGATTTACGCGAAGTTCAAAGAGACAAATGATCCTTCACTTTTGAAAGATGATCAAAAAGAGGCCAAAGAGAATGCTCTTGAGGTATTTCAGATTGTCACCAAAGCTTTTGAGACTTTAACAGATGAAGCGAAGAGGGCACAGTTCTTTGAAGAGCAAAAAGCCAAATCTGAAAATATGCAAGTCGAAGCTGGCGTTCTTTCTGAGCAAGGGCTTAATTTTCTGCGTCGTGGGCAAAGTCAGTCGGCCCTTGAGGCTCTTTCCAAAGCATATGATCTTTCTCCCACTCCACGACTTTACTGTTTAAAGGTGTGGGCAGAATTAAAAGCAAAGGCTGGAGCCGAGTCTCAAAGTCGACTTATAGAGATCCTTCACAAGCTTGAAACCTTGGCAGCAGAAGATCGAAGAGATCCATTTTATTGGATGGCGCTAGGGCTTGCGAAGCGAGCATCAGGTGATCCACTTGCGGCTACATTTTTCGAACGAGCCTTGAATTTGGATTCCGCTTTTGTGGAAGCAAGACGGGAATTGAATGCCATTCAGGTTCAGACAGCTCAGTCTAAATCTTCCTCTAAAACCATGGAGTTTTTAAAAGGGGATATCACAGAGCTAGTCAGCCAGATCTTTCGAAAGAAGTCGGGATAGTTCTCTCAATTTACGCAAATTCTGCTCTAAGATGGCTTCAATAACCTGAATTTCGTGTTCAGTTGGGCGCTGTACTAAAAACAATCTTTTCAAAGTGATATAGGCGCTCGATTTTCGCGCTGAAATATCAAATCCCATTTCAATGAGCCAATCTTTGATGAGCTGATCCGGGAAATAAAGCGGCATAACCGCCTTCGGATCTTCTCCCGTGATCTGTTTGACCGGTTGAGTGGGAGGGAAGCTTCGCCTCGTCATGAACAATGCCAAAAGGACAGCTTGAGCGAGATTAAGACTTCCAAACTCTCCATAAATCGGCAAGTGACAGCAGTAATTCATAAACGAAACATCCTCAAGACTCAGACCATCAGCTTCAGGACCGAAGAAGAGATAGATGATTTGTCCTTCCTTGGCTTTTTCTTGGGCGAACTTGGTTTTTACTTCATTTAAACTTTCTTCTAATGAGTAGACTTTTCGCTTCTTTCCACCTCGTCTTGTAAGGGCGATGCGAATTCCATTGCCTTCCGACTTAAAAAACTCATCCCAGGATTTATAGATGATTGCAGCTTCCAGTGCCGCCTGGGCTCCGGCCGCATTTTGCTTAGCCTTAGAGTTGATCACGGTCTGGGGGTCAATGAGGATCAGGCGGCTTCCGCCCATATTTGCCATAGCTCGCGCAGCGGATCCAATATTTGAGGAATATTCCGTGCGAACCAATACAACGCGGATGTCAGCGATCATTGGCTTTTAGCGAGGCGAATACCGTCCTCGATATTCGATTCAAAGGGTTTGAATTCATTCTTGAGCTCACGAGTGATCTTATCTTCAAGTTCTTTGTCATGGATCTGAATCGCAAGCTCTAAGATTTCTAAGCCCATAAGCCATGTTTTTTCAGGTAAACCATGAAACTCCAGCCAAAGGGAAGCGATCTGTTGGGAAGATGGCTTGGGATCTTTGGCCAACTCGTGCACTCGATTATAAAAGGAATGCTTTTTTACTTGCGCTGGAGAGAAAGACTTGGTGGGAACTCTTTCCGCAACGAAATCTTCGATCTCACCGTAACTTTCACGATCTGCGGGTCCGCCAAAAACAGAAACAACCTTCTCACCGCAGGCCAGATCAAAAGTCCCCCAGCTTGGATCGAAAAGGACTGTATTGCCTTGAGTGACGCTGCAATTTGAGAATGTCATCAATATAAAGCGGTCGTCCTTTTTCAACGACTTAACGAATGTGCCTTTGAGAAGAATCCCATTGGTAAATTCCAATTCAACGGATTTAGAAGGCTGAAGCGAAAGTGTTTCTGCTTCTGAGTCACTCAATAAGTGAAGGGGCTTTCCAAATGGACGCACTCGTCCCAGAGGCGATGAATATCCATGGCTGTGGTAATCTTTGTTATGTCCATCCAACTCGGTATCTTTGTAAGACAACTGAGTCGGCCCTGAAAATTTTAAAAATGAAATAGAATCCTCGGATTCCAAATCGAATCTCTCAAGAACTCCGGAGATCTGAAGACCCGAGTCAAGCTCCACTGAATTTACGGAATTTGCCTTTTTCGCCTGCTTTAATCCGTAAACCCCACCAATTCGAAACGATAAACGATTGGCAAGATCATCAAGCACCTTATGGAGGTGTTGAAAATCAGGAGTTACAAACAATTGTGGTTGCGGTTCGGTGATATCATAGGAAACATCCACACAAGAAACATCCAAGGGGATCTTCTTGACGTGATCTTTTAGACAATCTCGACTCTCACCCAAAGACGAAAGCAGACCCGCACCATAAATTTTTGGATCAGATAGTGTTCCAATCAAACCATATTCAGCCGTCCACCAGTTCATTCGCGATAAAAGCGAGGCCTCTGAAACATGAGTCATGGCATCATTGATCTCAATCAGCTTCTTTTCTGCAGCTTCGATTTCCGCCGCAGTGGAATTTGGATTCTCTTTCTGGTCACTGAGCTTACGAATGGCTTCATACTGATCGAGATCTTCGCTTGAAATGATCGATTTCTTTGCCACTTGCGCGTAGCTTTTTAAATACTCGGCATATTCCGGATCAATCAGAATAGGGGCGTGCCCAGCCGCCTCGTGAACAATATCCGGAGCTGGCGTGTAAAGAAAATGATCAAGTGACCTCATGTCACAAGCAATGGGTAAAACACCGAGGGATTGAAACTCCATAAATGCGGCCGGTGGAATAAATCCGCTCACTGGAACCGCTCCCCATTCAAACTTTTGTAAGAGTTCATCCATTTCAGAAATCTTTGGAATTCGATCTACAGAAATTCCGGTTTTCTTTAATCCTTCAACATAGCGAGGATGGGCCGCTCGACCTAGGAAATCCCTGAGCTGTCTTAGAAGGTATCTCCACGTTGCATGCTCTTCAGGGGTGTAGCGCTCGTAATTCTGAGCGACAACATATTTCTTAAGATGCGAGGGAAGAGTTGTTGCCGTAGAGCTCATAATATCTTTAAACCTGGAATCAAATAGTTGATAAAATAATCCTGAACACCTCGGCTCACATCCCATTCGGGCTGCGACAGGCCTTCAGAAAATAATTTATCCATCTTAGCTTCAGTAAAATACTGATACTGATTGCGGATATTTTCCGGAATATCAATCCAATCAATTTCCATTGGCTTATTCATTGCTTTAAAGGCCGGAGCTGCAAGATCAAGCCAGGTGTGAGCTTTTCCAAACCCCATATTGTAAATGCCACTTTGAACTTCCGGTTTTTCCATCAGCTCAGAGATCCATCTTGTAATATCCTTCACATATACAAAATCTCGCAACTGCTTGCCATCCTCATAGTCCGGGCGATGAGAGCGAAACAATTTAAGTGATCCAGTCTCTTTGATCTGATGAAACGCTTTGAACGCAAGGCTTGCCATCGATTGTTTAAAGTATTCATTTGGACCGTACACGTTAAAGAATCTCAGTCCATACCAAACCGGTGGTGTTTTCGTTTGTTGCTCCGCCCAGATATCGAAATTTAATTTTGACCATCCATAAGGATTTAACGGAGTAAATCCCTCACTTGGGATCTGATCGCTGAATCCACGCTCACCCGATCCATAAACAGCGCCGCTGCTTGCATATATAAATGGAATCTCTTTTTCCGTACAAAACTGGAAAAGTTTTTTCGTGTATTCCGTGTTATTCTCTTTTAAAAACTCCACGTCCATTTCAGTCGTATCCGAGCAGGCGCCCATATGAATGACCCCAACCACAGATTTCGCGATGGAAGAGTCTTCCAACGCTTCAAAGAGCTCATTCGTGTGTAGAAACCTGGAATAAGTCTTACCCTTCACAAGATCGAATCGATCATTGGGAAGAATGGAATCGGTGAGAAGAAGATCCAAAATCCCTTTTCGATTGAGTTCAGAAAGAAGTGCACTTCCAATAAAACCGTTGGCGCCAGTTAGAATCCACATGACTTGGTTGTAATGAATTAAGCAGAGGTCGCCAAGCCTTTTTTAGATGTCTTCGTTGTGTTCCTGGAGCACTAAAAGCAGCGTCTCCATTAGTTTTGGAGGAGGCGCAGCTGTTGGGCCGGGCGTCGAATTGGATTGATAATCAGGATTTAGTGTCTGGTAATCGATAAATTCCTCAATGACCGCCTGAATTTTTGAAGAATCTGAAATTTTCCTGTCATAATCAAGAATTTCGCTAACCACACCAATCAGTGCATTGCCGGTCGCACGATCTTCTCTGTTTATGAGGTTTGAGCGCTCGGAAATCACTTTCAGCAGATCTTTTCTATTTTCCACGACACTCACTGAATCGATCACAGTTTGATAAAGATTTAGCCAACGATTGATTTTCTTTTTCAGTCGATTGGACATCTTTCGATCTTTAGGTGCTGCAGTCTGAGCGATCACCAGCTTAAAAAAGGCTCTTTCATTAAGCGCATTTTTTGTGAGTAAACTCTTTGGCACTTCTGCCATTGCAGAGCGCAAGTTTAATATCGCTGGGCGGTTGAGTCCGTCTGGGACACGCTGCATTTTTCGATAAGTTTTAATCTTCTCCAAGTCGGTGTGAACGGCATAGAGTTTTTGAATCAAACCCTTATGCTTTTGAAGAAGAATTCGCTGATAGTTTTTGGGAAATCCAAGCTGCCATACAAAGCGCTCTAAAAGAAAGCTGTGAAATTGCTCATCAAACACTTTTAAAGCCGAGTGCTTTTTAAAGTGATTGAGCGCCTTTTTCTCTTTTGTTTCTAAAAAGTCCACCATCTGCGCGAAAACCTGAACCATGAGTCGAGCTTTTTGCTTTTGTTCATTGAGATTTGTGGAATAACGATCGACATCATCATAACGGTACTGATCATGCCTCAAGCCAAACTGGCGAACGCTTCCGTAATCAATAATCCCAGCATCGGCCAGGACATTGTCACCATCCCAATCCAGCCATGCAAAAACATAATCTCGCTCCATATAGGCGGCAAATTTCGCAAAGTCAGATGTGATTCGCTCGAGCATTTTTTGATACTTTTGTGAAGAGCGCGGTGAGATGGACCATGCCTTGTTATCAACTTGCCTTTGGATCAAAAAATCGGTCGCTCGCTTTAACGAATCGAACTTTCCCTGTTTTAGGTAAAGAAAAAGATGGGCAGGGCGGAGAAGATTTTTGCCGGCACGAACTCCGATGCCGACTCCTTTGCCAAGATCGATCACAGTCAAAACTCGCTCGGTGTTGTAACCTTGACGATGAAAAACTTCCGATAAAAGCGCCGCTGAATACAGTTCATCAATCTCCGCGAGTCCGCAGCTGTAACCAAAATCCTCACATCCTGATGGCAGTGGACGGCCGGCTTTTACCACACCAGGTGCAAGAGCAGTCACTCCGGTTCCACGGCTGGATACATCCCAAATTCCAGACCTTGAGTGCCAAGCTCCGTTCCATATGCCGCGTCCATCTCCGCTTGTTCGTCCGGTTTTATCCGGATGCTGAAGTTGAAGATAGCGAGTGGCCATAAATTTGTTTTCCTTCATTTCACTCTTTGGAAACTTTGTTCCTTTTTCCTGGTCGTATTCGTTTACTATACGAAGGCAAAAGGCATCGAGGAGTTTCTTTTCAAGACGTTTATTCAGGCGATGAGGATGATCTTTTTCGATCAAACCCATTTCTTTAGCCAAGTGAAAATTGAAATAAGTGACTCTTCCGTTCTTGAGTTTTCGTGTGGGATAAAGGATGGAGCCTTCTGGAACAGATTCAGTCCACGGATGTGTGCCATCCAGGTGATCAAAGCTGTCGTAAGTCTCTGCCGATGTTGTGGCTTTTTTCTTTGTCCATTTCATCTTTATATATATTCATCGGTGTCTCTCTTTAAGACTTGAGGCGAACTGGACAAAAGCCGCCATTTGGCGTCGAGAAATTGGTCACTTGCCCCTGATAAAGGCGTGCTGTCACGAACTGAATTTCGTCTTTGAATGCAAAACAACGAATATCGAATTTCCATTCCTGCCACTTTTGTGGTGGGAAGTACTCCTGAATCATCGGATCCTCTTTGATGATTCGATCGAAAACTTTGTGACTAAGTGATTGGCCGCGATAAACAGACTTTCCGCCAAAAGACATTTTAGGTTTAAAGAAAAACTTCTTACGCTTCTTCCACAGTTCATCTGCGTCTTGAAAATCCTTGAACTCATAAGCTTGTAGCAAGACATCTTGAATAGATTGAGGCAGGCTTTCGCGAGAGGCTTGAAGTTCTAACAGGCGATTTTTGTCAGCTAAAAGATCATATTCCTTGGGCTGAGGACTAACCACAGCATAGTTTTTGGACCAAGCCTCATTGAGCGCCTGGTGATCAGGAGCGGTGAGGAAAAAATCCGTGGTCCGATTGTATACGAAGTTCACACGAGTCCCGGTGGGAGTCCTAAGAGTTTCATTTTCAATTCTTAAATCTTTGGCTTCGCAGATCTCTGCAGTCCAGCCGAACTGCTCGAAGAGTTCTTTGTACAAGTAAAACTCGATAAGCATTTTCTGTTGCATGACTTGATCGTCAACAATGGCAATGCTTGGACTTTCTGTTTGATCGCCAAATTCAGCAAGGAAAGAATATTTTAAACTTTTAATCTCAGGTCGCTCTAGAAAGTCGATCTCTTCTCTGAGCGACGTTCCTAAGCTTCCAATCAGATATCCTGAAGCATTGGTATTGATTTCAATCAGTTTTGCTTCGCCATCCTCGTTGGTATGAAAGTCGTAGGACATTAAAACGGAGTGGTTTTGAGTTTTATAAGAGTGCGGTCGGCTACGGCTCCACTTGAAAATCTCTTTAACGGCCTCATTCATTCGCTCAATGCTTTTTGGGGATATTTCCAACTCGAAGGGTGAGATCAGATGATCCCAGCTCACATTCAATTTTTTTTGCTCGACAAGTTCGGCGGTCTTGGGAAAGGAGAGCTGAAATTTTTCTTTTAGCTGAGCGAAGATGTCTTTCGTGTTCGTCATAAAAAAAGCGCTCCTTTGATTAAAAGAAGCGCTTTTGAAAAACAAATCAATACAAAATTACTTGGCTTGAACAAAATCAGAACCAGGTTTCCACCCGGCGCCGCAAAGCTCTCCGGACTTGAGACCTTCCACAACACGAAGAATTTCTTGAGCATCACGTCCAACGTTTAAGTTGTGAATTCCCATGTACTGAATCTTTCCTTCTGGATCGATAACAAAAGTTCCACGAGTGGCAATCCCTTGATCTTCAAGTAACACGCCGTAATCGCGGCTTACGCGACGAGTGACATCTCCGATCAGCGGATAGCCAAGGTTTCCAAGATCATCTTTGATCCAACGCTTGTGAGAGTGAACAGAGTCCACACTGCATCCGATCACTTCAGCACCAGCTTTTTTAAAGCTCTCTAGGTGGTCACGAAACTGAGTGATTTCAGTTGGGCAAACAAAGGTGAAATCCAGTGGGTAGAAAAAGAGCACCACATATTTGCCTTTGTAATCGGCAAGATTGATCTCTTTAAAATCTCCGCCATCGACGACAGCTTGAGCGACAAATTGAGGAGCGGGTTGTCCAATCATCGGCATTTTAAAACTCCCTTTTTTAAGTTTACGGTTTGATAAGTTTATTGAGGTGCCATACTTTGGGCACTTCATCAAGGCCACTGGGGTCTAAAGAAGGATAATCGATGAGGATTTGCACTTGGAATGTGAATGGAATTCGCGCTTGCTCGCAAAAGGGCTTTTTTGATTTTTGGGAGAGCGCAGATGTAGATATTTTATGTCTACAGGAAACGAAAGCTCACCCCGAGCAACTCACGCCCGACATCGTCTCTCCGCTTGGATGGCAGGCCTATTGGTCCTCCGCACAGCGAAGAGGGTACTCGGGCACAGTCGTGTACACCAAAGAGACGCCGAAGGATGTGAGTTATGGGATTGGAATCCGAAAGTTTGACACAGAGGGACGATTTGTCATCTGTGATTACGGGGATTTTATTCTCTTTAATATTTATTTCCCCAATGGATCTGCGCGGGAAGAGCGTCATCTCTTTAAGCAAGAGTTCCTTAAAAGATTAAATTTTCATTTAAAAGGTCTGATTCGACAGGGCCGCGAAATCATTGTCGTTGGTGATTACAATGTGGCCTATATGGACATCGATGTTTTTGATCCTGTCCGATTGAGTACGGTGAGTGGCTTTCTTCCTGAAGAGCGAAAGTGGTTTCGTGAATTTCTGGATCTGGGGTTTATAGATGGCTTTCGGCATTTTCATCCAGATGAGGCGGGCAAATACACCTGGTGGTCCTATAAGGAAAATGCTCGCATCGGAAATCGCGGTTGGCGCATCGATCACATCTGTATGACCAAAGGCCTGCTTCCACGTTTAAAAAACGTCGAGATTTTGCAGGACCAACTCGGTTCCGATCACTGCCCCGTCCTCGCTACTTTCTCCTAACGGGTACCTGCTTCCTTTCTTGATATGCAGTGCGCATTTCATGCCGCGCCGCATATCAAGAAAGGAAGCAGGCACCTTCCAGACGTTGGTCTAGGGCTTTATTAGGGGCGAATTAAGGTTTTGTCAGAGAATGTAGCAATAGGTTTACTTCTCGAAAAATCTCCCTGGCCTTTAGTTTGTCTCTCGACATGCCGATACGGTTCTTCAGTTCTTGAGTCTGCCTATAAAGCTTTGTGCGCGACGCGCCATCTGTAAGATGGTTTAAGATTTTTGCTTGCAAAATTTATAGGGGTGATGTGTAAATAATTCAGTTCCAAATTGGCACTGCCAAGGGGGGACTAGGCTCAGGGAACGAGCGTTGGGGCGATGGATTGTGCTCCTAGTCATGGCTGTGTTGGGGGGACTCGTCGTTCGACAAAGTCGTGGCTTCAAATGCTCGACCCAAGGATGCGGGTCCCGTTTTTTCTGGGCTCAAATAAGGAGGGGGAGACAATGGCCTCAAATAACAATCTAATCGATCAGTGCAAAGAGAAGCTCGTTTCTGCTAAAGCGGAAATTCTAAATCGTGTACGCGAGTCTCGTTTGGATCTCTATAATAATGATGATGGTAAAGGCGGGGACGAAGGTGACCAAACTGTTCGCGCTCTTCAAGAGAGTGAGTTCCTTAGCATGCACGAACGTCTTCGCAGACAGCTTATGGAAATCGAAATGGCGTTAGGCCGAATTGAAAATGGCACTTACGGAATTTGCGAAGAGACAGAAGAGCCCATTGAAACTGAGCGGCTTCTTGCAATTCCTTGGACTCGCCTAAGCATCGAGGGTGCTGAGCTTCGCGAATCCCTGGGAAAACGCTTCGCTCGTTAATTCGACTGCGAAAGCACAGTCCAACCGCAAAGTTTAAAAAGAATTCGGGCGCCAACATTTCCATCCCATTCGGAATCCTTGCTTGGCGCCACTTCATTCAAATCAAAGCTGACAATTTTTCGACCGGATTCCACCAAAGTTTTTAATAAATAATTGGCCTCTCCGAACTGAAGTCCGCCAGGAACAGGGGTTCCTGTATTGGGACAGAGCACAGGATCAAATCCATCAATATCAAATGAAATATGCACCTTTTTAGGGAGCTCACCCACGATCTTTTCGCTCATGCTTTTCCAGCTGGCTCCCGCGTAAAGTTCATTTTTAATGTTCTGATCAAAAAAAGTGGTGATGTCTGATCGCTCTTGAATAAGATCGAACTCTTCCTCACAGAAATCCCTAATTCCCACCTGAACGAGCTTTGCTGGCCGATGCTTCTTGTTCATCACATTGTACATAATGGAGGCGTGAGAGTGAGTGAATCCCTGATACGCATTTCTCAAATCCGCATGAGCATCGATGTGCAGAACGCCAATCTCACCATGCTTCTCGCAGGACGCCTCTATAAGACCCTCTGGGCTTGAGTGATCTCCCCCAAGAACGGCTGGAATTTTCGAATGATTCAAGCTGGATTTGGAAGTTTCATACACCCATTGATTCACTTCCGCACAAGCTTCATTGATGGTTTCCAGGGATTTCTCCAATGATTTACTGAGGCGTCCCTTTTTCTCCAGGCTTTCACGGATTTTTAGGGCCTCTTTCTTGAGTTGATTGTTCAGCTTTAACCATTTCTTTGAGATCGGAAGGAGGTGATAGCCCTTTTCATAACTCTTTCCCAACTCCAAGTCGTAAAGATCAATTTGTGGAGAGGCATCGAGGACCGCTTGAGGACCCAATGCCGTGCCTTTTCCGTAAGAGGTCGTCACTTCCCATGGCACTGGTAAAATATGGATCAGAGAGTCATTGGAAGTTGGAATGCCGAACAATCCATCTTCGGAAGAGCCAGTTAAGCCAGGGTTAAAGCTTTGATCGTGTTTTTTTGACATCATCATTTCCTTCTTACAAACTCCATTTTTTGAACCATTTCAGATACTTTGGTCAAAAAACAAAGCATTTCTTGATAATTGGTGAGCCTTGTATAAATTGAGTGGGTTCGTTTTTAAATCCTTTTTTTGTGTGAAGGGAGCAGCGATGCGAAATTCTCTTAAACTTTTAGTCTTAGTTCTGACGCTGGGTCTAGGCTCATCCATTCTGGCGGCCAAGCACCCTATGGTGATTGGAAATCCAGAGGCCCCTCGAGGTGGGACTTTTTATTCGAATTTGAACTCTGAACCAGAGTCGTTGAATCCCATCAACTCAACAGACCGTTATGCCTCAATAGTTCAGGCTTATGTTATGGATGGTCTTTTAACCTTGAATCCGGAAACCTATGAGCTTGAGCCGGGAATGGCTGAAAAATGGGAAGTTTCAAAAGATGGTATGACTTATACGTTCTTCATTCGAGATGGACTCCAGTTCTCAGATGGAAAACCAATCACAATTGAGGACATCAAGTTTAGTTTTGAGAATGTTAAGGACCCAGCATACAAAGCAGCGCATAGGCTTCCTTATTACGAGAATATCAAATCGATTGAAATTGTTGATCCAAAAACGATCCGTTTTCATATGAACAAGAAGTACTTCAAGAATTTGGATGTTCTTGGAAGTGGTGGATTTTCTCCGATTGTTCCCAAGCATGTTTATGGCGATCCCAAAAAGATGGGCAGCAAGAATCTTGTAGGTTCTGGTCCTTACAAAGTTGAAAAGTACAACCGCGGGAAAAACATCACCCTGGTTCGTAATGACAAATGGTGGGGGTATAAGGACGAACGATTCAAAGGAGCATTTAAATTCGATAAAATCTTCTATCGTTTTATCAAGGAAGAAAATCTTGAGCTTGAAATGGTCAAAAAGGGCAATCTCGATGTGATGACAACTACGCCTGAGGTTTTTGTTCAAAAAGCAGTCGGTGGGCCTTTTGGAAAGACAATTCTTAAACATCAAATTGAGAACCAAGATCCTGGCACTAAAGGTTACAACTATGTTGGATGGAATTTTGAAAATCCGATGTTTCAGGATAAAAAAGTCCGCCATGCTCTTGTTCACCTGATGAATCGTAAGTTGATGAATGAGAAGTTTCGCTTCAATCTTTCTGATCTCGCAACAGGTCCAACTTATTATCGCAATGACTTCATTGCAGATAAATCCATCAAGCCAATGGAGTTTGATCCGGCGAAAGCGGGAAAGCTCCTGAAGGAAGCGGGGTGGGCTGACAAAGATAAAAATGGAATTTTGGAAAAAACAATTGATGGCAATAAGAAGGAATTTCGTTTCACACTTCTTCTCGCCAATCGAGACTCTGAAAAATACTACACCATGTACAAGGAAGACTTAAAAAAAGCTGGAATTCATATGGATATCAAAATCCTTGAGTGGAATGCTTTTTTGAAGCTTCTTGACGAAAAAAAATTCGAAGCGGTCACTTTGGGATGGTCCGTCGGAAGCTTAGAACAGGACTTAAAACAGATTTGGCATTCCGAGAGCGCGCAACCAGGTGGATCGAACTACATCAGTTATAAAAACCCTGAGGTTGATAAATTGATCGATCAAGCGAGAGAAGAACTCGACAAAGATAAGCGTCGCAAGATGTGGCAAAAGGTTTATCGTTTAATTGCAGAAGATGCTCCATACGCGTTTATGTTCAGCACACGCTATGATCTATATTTGGTTAACAATCGAATTGGTATGATTGCTCCAACCTTAAAATATAGCCGCGGGCAAGATTATTGGTGGGTTACAAAGTAGAAATAATCTATGCTTTGGAAATACTTTCTTAGACGACTTCTATTAATGATCCCGACACTGTTCGGGATCACAGTTATTTGCTTCATCGTGATTAATCTTGCACCAGGAAGTCCTCTTGAGCAGAAGCTTGCTATGATCAAATTCGGATCTCAAGTTTCCGGTGGCGGAGCCGGAGGCGGTGGGGACTCGATGGTTTCTGAGCAGGTCATTGAAGCGCTGAAGGTTCAATATGGATTCGATAAGCCGCTTCATATGCGCTATCTGATCTGGCTTAAGAATATTTTAACTTTGGACTTTGGAGAAAGCTTCTCCTACGAGATGCCGGTTACTGAGCTTATCTTAGAAAAACTTCCGATCTCGCTTCAGTTCGGGCTAGCGTCTTTGATTTTGATTTATATAACCTGCATTCCACTAGGCATTGCAAAAGCAGTTCGAAATGGAACTCGATTTGATATGGCCTCGAGTGTTGTGCTAATGGTGCTCTATTCCATTCCACCACTCACCTTAGGGATTCTACTTCGAATGTATTTTGCCGGAGGAGGGTTTTTAGATATTTTCCCTCTTGGAGAGGCTTATTCCGACAACTACTTTGAGTTAAGCACTTGGGGCAAGATGGTCGATCGCGCCCATCACTTTGTTCTTCCGCTGATTTGTTATGTCGTAAATAGCTTTACGGTTTTAACATTTCTGATGAAGAACTCTTTATTAGAAGAGGTTCGCCTGGATTATGTCCGTACGGCTCGTGCAAAAGGTTTAAACGAGCGAACCGTTATTTATAAACATGCATTAAGAAATGCATTGATTCCGATTTTAACAGGGCTTGGAAGCTTTCTAACTGTTTTCTTTGCGGGCTCTATTATTATTGAGCAAATGTTCAGCCTAGATGGCATGGGACTTCTTTCTTATAAATCGATTCTCGCTCGTGATTACAATGTGATTATGGCGTTGATATTTTTCCAGAGTGTTCTCGCCATGGTTGGGCGTTTGATTTCTGATTTAACTTATGTGGCAGTGGATCCAAGGATAGATTTCCAATGATTGAACGTCGTATTAAGAATGATCTGACATTAAAGCGATATCGACGTTTCAAAAGCGTGAAGCGCGCAGTTTGGTCGACTTGGGTTTTTATATTTTTAATATTCTTAAGTATAACGGCTGAGTTTTGGGCAAATAATAAGCCGATCATTATGAGCCATCAGGGCTCAATCTATTTTCCTGTTGTTAAGACCTATCATCCATCTGTTTTTAACCAGCCTGGCTTTGTAACCAACTATAGAGAACTAAGTGACGAAGATGGAGTTTGGGCCATTTGGCCTCCGGTGAGATGGAATCCATTGGAATCAAATCGAGAGCTCGAATCTTATCCAGCACCTCCATCCAATGTGAATCTTCTGGGAACGGATGATCGGGGACGGGATGTTTTATCCCGACTGATTTACGGCTTTAGGTACTCCATCGGATTTGCCGTCTTAGTTTGGTTTTTTTCTTATTTGGTTGGAATTGCTCTTGGTGGGAGCATGGGATTCTTTGGAGGAAAGATTGATCTTTTTGGCCAAAGGATTGTGGAAGTTTTCGACTCACTTCCTTACCTGCTCATGCTTTTAACTCTGATTGCAATGCTTGGAGCCAGTCTTGAGCTATTGGTGCTCTTTTCGGTACTGCTTGGTTGGATGAGAATTTCTGCTTATATGAGAGCTGAATTTTTAAAATTGAGAAAACGGGATTTTGTGGATGCCGGGCGTGCACTTGGAGTGGGAACAGGTCGAATCCTAAGCCGACATATTCTTCCAAATGCCATGGGTCCCATTATTACCTTTTCACCGATTGAGATTGCGGGTGGGATTTATACGCTAGCGATTCTTGATTACCTAGGTCTTGGGCTTCCGCCACCAACTCCGAGTTGGGGTGAGCTTCTTCAACAAGCGCAAAACTACTTCTCCATTGCATGGTGGCTTGGGGTTTTCCCATCCATTGCGATTATTATTTCGCTAACTTCACTGACGTTCATTGGTGAAGGTGTGCGAGAGGCGTTTGATCCGCGCAAAACATAGCGCATCTCCTACGATAGATTAGTTTTTTCTTATTCAGCACCACGGACTCCTTTCATCGCCAGCATCTCGCTTTCAGCGAGAGCGCATCCTGCTTGCTGGAGGGTGCCTCTAAAGAAAAATAAAATTTTGTAATCGATGCTTCCCGCTGGGGGGAGCGGGTGTTTCAGAAGGAGGGAAGTGAAAATGCGAATGAACTTCTTTCGCTGGAGCCAGCTTGGTGAAGAGGGAATGGAGATAAAGACAAACTTAAATCCTTATCGGATGTGAACTCATTAAATGCACCTCCAGCAAGCGTGAAGCGTTCTCGCCTGAGGCGAGATGCTGGCGAGGGCAGGAGCCCGTGTGCATTTAAAGAGTTCACATCCGATAAGGAAGTATCTGCCTTTAATTCCTTTTATTCTGTGTGCTCAGGGCTTTGCTTAGGATTTTCTGACATCTTTGGCCTTCTTCTTGGTCCTTGATGATTCGTTTTGCAAGTGAAGTGTCCATCATCTCTTGATTGGATTTTAAAAAACGACTCGACTGCGCAAGGCTTTGCGAAGAGCAAAGAGAGGGTCTTAAGCTGTAGAAGACTTGCTTTTCCGTCTCCTTCTTGTTTTTCAGAACTTCTTTAAAATCATTATAGAATTTTTCAGAGTACCTGGATCGCAGTTCCTCTTGAGCCTTTGGAAATAGTCCGCCGAGTTCTGCCCAAAGCTCGTGAAGACTTTGATCTCCAGAACTCTGTTTGAAGCGCTCAATGGTTTTTAGCTTGTCCGGATATTCGAGAAGCATACTTTGAGACGAGACTGAAGAAAGTTTGCCGTTATAAGACGGATCGCTTTTGAGTTCAGCTTCGATGAGTTTATCAACCTCCGGAAAGCGGTGTGCGGCGAGTTGGCGAATCAAACTCCATCGTTTGTCTTGGTCAATTTTTAGCCCTTTGAAACGGATCTGGTTGGTAAGAATTTTAGCAACTCTCGCTAAGTTTTTTTCATTTCTCGCCAAGCGGACGTACGTATCAAACAAGCTCTTTTGAAACTCTGTTCCGGCGCGAGCCTTGCTTAAAATATCAAATACGACGGTTTGAAGTCGATTCATAAGTGTTTTCGTTTCAGAGAGATCCTTCAGAGCCGGCTTCTCAAAATAATCGAGTAAATCTCCGCCGCCACGTCGACTAACAATGATTCCTAGGAGATCTTCAAAAATCATTTCATTTCTTTCGCCAAGAAGGCCTTTTTCGATCAGCACATCCGTAAATGAAAACAGATCTCTTTCACCATCGCGCACCTGATCCCAAAGTGCGTACCACACCATCTGTCTTAGCAGATCGTTTTTGACTCTGTTTACGTTCTGAATAAAGAACTCGTTGGATACCCGATCCAATTTAATTTTGATGTACGCATGATCGCCGAAGTTCGGGTGAACTGCCTTTGGACATGGAATGTCTTGGATCTGAACTGAAGTTTCAGCACCAGTCATTAGAACATCCTGATTGTAACGAACAACGGCCTGACTTCCAGAATTATAGACAAATCCGACATTGAGGCGGTGAGATCTTAATGTTGGGTGTTCTTTTGGTGCGCTTTGTATCAGCTGTAAGCTTGAGAGTTTTCCGCTTTCGCACTTCCACTTCGCTTCAACGAGATTAAGGCCTGCAGTCTCAAGCCATTCCTTTTTCCAGAAGCTTAGGTCTGTTCCAGAAGCTTTAGAGAGTGATTGAATGAAATCATCAAGCCTTGTGTTTTTTTCCGCATAGGTTTGAAAATACTCTTTTAGGCCGTTTTGAAAATCTGTATTGCCAAGAAGATAATGAAGCTGCTTTAAAACAGCGGCTCCTTTGGCATAGGTGATTCCGTCAAAATTTGCTTTGGCCTGATCGGTATCATGGACCTCAGCAAGAATTGGGTGGGTTGTAGACATTTGATCTTCCCAGTATCCCCATCCCTTTGTTCCTAGAAAATCCTGCCAGGCCGTGGATTTGAATCTTGGATTTTGAGACAGAGCAACAGACGCCATATATGTTGCGAAGCTTTCATTGAGCCATAAATCATCCCACCACTTCATTGTCACCAGATTTCCAAACCACATATGTGCCATTTCATGAAGAATCACATTGGCCTGATTTCTTAAAAGCTCTTCTGAATACTCACCACGAGAAATAAATCTCTCTGTGAAAGTTACCGCTGCGACATTTTCCATGGCGCCCGAATTGAACTCAGGTGCGATCACCTGGTCATATTTTAAATAGGGATATGTGTATCCAAAATAGCTATTGAAGAATTTGAATCCAGCTTCAGTGGCACTAAACCAATCATTTGGGCGAACATACTGCGCAAGAGTCTGTCTTGCAAAAAGGCGAAGCGGAATTTTTCCTTTCCGCTCCCACTTCTTATATGGTCCGGCATGGAGGGAAATCAAATAGGTGCTGAACTTCTGACTCTCTGGAAAGCTCCACAGGACTTTTTCGTTTTCAGTGGGTGTTTTTTTATTTTCCCTTACAGATGTGATCACTTCCCAGTCCTTTGGAGCGATAACATTCATGGTGTAAGTGGCTTTGATATCTGGTTGATCAAAGGATGGAAACATTCGGCTTGCATAATAAGTTTCGAACTGAGTGTGAAGATAAGTTCTTTGATCTTCAGGGTCTGTAAAGCGATGAAGTCCTTTTCCATCATTTGCATATTTACGTTCATATTTTATCTGGATTTCGTTTCTACCAGATTGCAATTGGTTTTGAGGGATCGTTATAAAATGGCCATTGTAATTGAGGGGTGTGGCTTGCCCGTTGGTTTTGATCTCAAAGAGGGTCGCATGCTGAAGATCAATTCTTAAATCCTGACTTGCATCCTTTAAATCAAAAAATATCTTTGTTGTTCCATCAAAGGTTTCTTTTTCCGATCCAATTTCTAAATCAATCGTGTACTGGACATTTTCAATTCGGGAGGCTCGAGATTTGGCTTCATTCCAGGATAGGCTAGGTTCAAGGGGAAGCTCATTTTTCTTGGATAAATGAGAGCAGCTCGTTGAGATGAAGAAAAAAGTGAGTAGCAGAATCAAGTTTCTCACGAAGGGACCTCCTCGAATGAATTGAAGCAATCTATGAAATTTCTTTACAAAAGAACAGAGCAGGCATGTGTTTTGAACATAACGTCATAATATGAGCAAAGCGCAAAATGAACGATGGTTAGAAGGAGGACTCATGAATAATTTTCGAGAGTGTCGAAGAGTTAGCTGGTGGTCCATTCTGTCGACCGGCCTGTTTGTCGCATTTGCCGCGCTGGCCAGTGCCCTAATTGGACGAGCTGTCGCCTCCGCCGATCCCGTGGTCTCTCCTCTATCTATCCACCCGGGGAACCCTCCAGAAGGGCGAATGAGCTTGTCCATTGATCAAGAGAATTATGAGTGTAAGGGTCAGGTTTCTCCTGGCGAAGTTTCAATTTTGGAATGTGGAGAACAGCGGCAAGCGCAAGCGGAGTTTAAGCCCTTCAATGAGAATAAAAATGGTGTTCTTGCAGTTTATCAGTCGGGGAAGCAATCAGGTGCACTTTTCCTCATGGAGCGACAGGGGCAGACATTCGCAGTTCTTGGATTCAGTCCGGTCACAATTCCTGGTTTTGGCAGCCTCAAGGTTTTCGAAACTTATATTATAAACCCTATGAAATCAGATCTTTCGGAAGACGAAATCTTTCAGACTCTCCCATCCTTTATTCGCTCTCTTGGTGCCAATGTGAATATTTCGACTTTAAGGGATAAGGTCGCCAATAAGGAGTATAAAAGCTTTGTCGTGAAGGAGGAAGCGGCCAGGTCCGTAAACCCCAAGACCAACCCATCTCCAGTCACAGAGAAAAGGAACTCCATCGAAGCCGAGACAAATTCCGAAATTGAGAGGGAATTAGAAATAGAGGCAAAACCTAAAAAAGATCCGGTCCCCACTAAGAAGCCCAAGGTTTCTCGAAAGCCAGTAAAGAAAAAGACGACCACTATTCGTATTCAGCGCGGGCCTTATCAGTACGAAGAGGTTGAGGTGCCCAGAAACGATGGAGATTTCTTTGGATCTCCGCGAAGAGTGATTAAAAATCCGCACGGATACAATCTTAAAAATCTAAGTCTCAAAGAGATCGAGGAACTTGAGCGACGCGGTCTTATTTATAGAGATTAGTATTGCTTGAAGAGACTTTGAATTTCGCCGAAAACGATTTTCTCATCGTAAACATGAAGAGCTTTCTGGCGGGCGTTTTGAATCATTTTAGCTGATAGTTCTTTATCATCCAAAATGACCTTAACTGCCTTTGTAATTGCATCGTGTTCCTTGGGTGGTATTAAAATTCCGCTTTCCATATGATCGACAATATCAATGGGCCCTCCTGCACGAGTCGCAATAACTGGGACTTCACAAGACATGGCTTCAATCAAAACATCACCAAAAGTTTCTTCGTAAGAGGGCATGACAAAAACATCGAGGTTTGCGATGACCACATCCACATCCGATCTATGACCAAGAAACTGAATTCGCTTCTCAAGACCTTTTGATGAAACATAATCTTTCAATTTTTTCTCAAATCCTGGAGTGTCCGGTGTTTCCTTGCCAATCAGAAAGAATTTGAGATTCGGCCGGACTCCTAAAAGTTCAACGGCGGACTCAATGAATTCCTGACTGCCTTTTTGAGGGTCTATGCGACCAACCAAACCGATGGCTTTCTCATCTTCATTAAGAAGAAAAACGGACTTTCTAAACCCAGGGCTTCGTTTTGCTTTCGAGAAGCTCTTCGTGTCGACAGAGTCGGGAATGACCTTCAATTGATCTTCTGAAATCGGAAGGCAATCCATCAAAGCTTTCGCTTGGATGTGGGTCAATGCGATGAGCTTTTCAAGGCGTGAGTAAATCCATCTGTGTAAGAAGTCCTTTTTATTCACATTTTTTAAGAACATGCGAGCAAATCCAAAGACTCGAATCTTAGAAAGCCCAATAAGAGACAGGCGGAGTCGCCAAAGATTTTTCAGGTGATGAACAAAAATGATTTCAATACGGTTGGAAACCAAAAACTTTCTTAATAAAAGCGATTCTCT
This sequence comes from uncultured Pseudobdellovibrionaceae bacterium, assembly GCA_964636785.1. Lineage (GTDB taxonomy): Bacteria > Bdellovibrionota > Bdellovibrionia > Bdellovibrionales > UBA1609 > UBA6776. The sequence goes on from CAZWVK010000002.1 coordinate 40,251, forward strand.
AAAAGAGAGATAACCCGTTTTTTGGAGTGAAAGAAATGGAATTTGATTTTCAATAAAGTGCTTTTCAAGAGGTGAGTCCTTAAGACAGACTCCGAATATTTCATGCCCTGCATTTTTGAACCACAGGGCATGTTTAAGCGTGCACATCTCAAGCCCTCCCCAAGAAGGGCTTATACACATCTGTAAGACGGTTGCTTTACTTTCCAAGGACATACGAAAAGACGAGAGGAGCAACGATAGAGGCATCCGACTCAATAATATGTCTTTTCGAAGACTTCTCTAATTTGCCCCAGGTGATCTTTTCATTGGGAACCGCTCCAGAGTAAGAGCCGTAAGAAGTTGTTGAGTCGCTGATTTGACAGAAATAGCTCCACTTCGGAGTTTCTCTTCCAATATCTTGTTCGAGCATGGGAACAACGCAAATTGGAAAGTCACCAGCAATTCCTCCGCCGATCTGAAAGAATCCAATCCCTTTACTATTCTCATTGGCCATGTACCATTCTGCTAAAGATACCATGTAATCCACACCGGATTTCAAACAGTCCCTTGTGATCTTCTTTTGCATCATTCGACCTGCAAAAATATTTCCCAAAGTGGAATCTTCCCAACCAGGAACAAAAATCGGAAGATTTTTTTCAGCAGCTGCAAGCATCCAAGAGTTCTTAGGATCAATTTGGTAACTGTCCTTTAAAGCTCCACTTCTTAAGATTTGATAAAAGTATTCGTGTGGGAAATAGCTTTCCTTTTTCTCTGAAGCACTTGCCCAAGCTGCAAGAATGGGCTTTTCAAGTTTTCGAAACGCCTCTTCTTCTGGAATACAGGTGTCAGTAACCCGATTTAGATGACGGTTCAGAAGATCCATTTCTTGATCTGCCGTCAACTCTCTCCATTCTGGAACACGCACATAGTGCTCATGAGCGACCAAGTTAAAAACGTCCTCTTCGAGATTCGCGCCCGTGCAGCTGATTCCATGAATCTTATCTTGGCGGATCATTTCAGCTAAAGTGATGCCAAGCTCTGCGGTACTCATTGCACCGGCCAGCGTGACAAGCATCTTTCCGCCTTCTTCAACATGAGATTTATAATCGCGTGCAGCGTACTTTAATGAAGCGGCGTTGAAATGAAGATAGTTCTTATCAATAAATTCGCTGATTGGTCCCATTGGTCTCCTTATTTGACGTCGTGGTCATATGATATTTGGGTGAATCGGGCTCTTCCTCAGAGAGATAAGTGTAGCTTGAAAGACCACGTTCATAGTGCTGAAGCAAGAGCTTCGCTTCGGATCTTGAAATAGATCCGTTTAAAATTCCTGTTTCCGTGGCCTTTCGAACTTTTTCAATCAGATCCCCTTTGGAATATTCCACATAGGCTAAAACTTCGCGAACCTCATCCCCTTCAACAACGTGATCTACGGAGTATCCGCCATCGGTGATTGAAACGTGAACCGCATCGGTGTCACCAAAGAGATTGTGAAGGTCACCAAGAATTTCCTGGTACGCACCCGTGATAAAAACTCCCATTAAATAAGGCTCATCACGCTTTAAGGAATGAACTTCAAGGTAAGGCTGTGAACCTCCGGTTTCGATATCGATAAAGTTTGTGATCTGTCCATCCGAATCACAAGTTAAATCCACAAGGGTTGCGCGTCGATCCGGCTGTTCGTTCAAACGATGAATGGGCAGGATCGGAAATAGTTGATCGAGTGCCCATGAATCTGGAAGAGATTGGAAGACGGAGAAGTTGCAATAATAAGTATCCGAAAGTTCTTTTTCCAATGAGTAACGAATATCTTCTAAGTCTTCTTTGCCACGAGAAAGCTCAAGCATGCGAGTGGCAATCGCGCGGAAAAGGTCTTCCGCCTTAGCTCGCTGCTCGAGGGTGAGAACTCCGTAAGTGAACATTTGCAAAGTGTCTTTTTTCTTTTCCACCAAATCGTTGTAATACTCGTTGAGATTAGAGAGATTCAACGATTTGTAAATATCGTAAAGATCCTGAACAAGTCTCGATTCTTTTTCCGGAGAAGAAAGCTGAAGATCTTTGACTTTAAGTTCATTATTTCCAAGTACGTCAAAGATCAAAGCGGTAGAGTGGGCCACCAAAGAGCGTCCAGATTCAGAGATGATGTTTGGATGGCTCACGTCTTTTTCATCACAAATGGATTGTAGAATAGAAACCACATCGTTGGCATACTCTTGTTCGGAATAGTTTGTTGAACTGTCCGAGCGTCCTGATCCGTCATAATCCACGCCAAGACCACCACCAACATCAATGTATTTTAGCGGTGCGCCCATCTTCACTATTTCTGTGTAAAACTGAGCACCTTCTTTAATGGCGGCCTTGATGGACTGAATGGAAGGAATCTGAGAGCCGATATGGAAATGCAAAAGCTCCACACAGTCCAAAAGCTCTGCTTCCTCAAGAATTTTTAAACCTTTAACAATTTCAGAAGGCGTTAATCCAAATTTTGATTTCGCACCGGAAGTCTCTGCCCAACGACCTGCGCTTGGAGTGTTTAATTTTGCTCGGAATCCAATTCGCGGGCGGATATTCAAACGTCGGTAAGCATTGATGATCAGCTGAATCTCTGAAAACCGATCAACAACCACAAAGGTATTGCGCCCCAGTTTTTGAGAGATCAATGCCATCTCAATATACTCTTGGTCTTTAAAGCCGTTGCAGATGATCAAAGCATCTGGAGTGTCCATTTGTGCGAGCGAAATCAGAAGTTCTGGTTTGCTTCCAGCTTCTAGGCCAAAGTTAAACTTATGTCCGAACTCAATGATCTCTTCCACAAGGTGTTTTTGTTGATTCACTTTGATGGGATAAACACCTTGATAACGACCTTTGTAATTGGAGTCTTTGATGGCACGGTCAAAAACTCCAGTTAAAAGTTCAATGCGGCTTTTCACCACATCTGGAAAACGAATCAACAAAGGAAGTCGCATTCCGCGCTCAAGTAAATCCTGCGTGAGAGCGTGAAGATCTAGTGCTGGTCCTTCCTGACCTTGAGGTAGGATCTGAAGATTTCCTTCTTCACTCACACTGTAATGACGGGCGCCCCAGTATTTAATACCGTAAAGTTCGCTGCTTTTTTGGATGTCCCAAGTATCTGACATTCTGAGGATCCCCCTTACTTCACAATCAGGTTTAAAATCTTGCCCGATTTGTATATCACTTTCGCGATTGTTTTTCCCTCAAGTGCGTTACGAACGGAAGTGATTTCTTTTGCTTTCTGAACGGCCTCATCTTCGGACGCATCTGGACTAATTTCAATGGTTCCTCGGGTTTTGCCTAAAACTTGAACGGCCATGGTTATAACATCGTCAATCACCTTTTTAGGGTCGAACTTGGGCCACGGTGCCAAAGTCACAAGCCCCTGGCCACCGAGCTTTTCCCACATTTCCTCACTCATATGCGGTGCGAATGGGGCCAAAAGCTGACAGAGGGTCAATAAAAGTTCTCTGGAAGGTCGCTCCGACTTATAGGCTTCGTTCACAAAGATCATCAGCGCACTGATTGCGGTATTGAAGTTCAAAGACTCAATGTCTTCGGAAACCTTTTTAATGGTTTTGTGAAGAGTTTTTTCCAGATTTTCCGGAGCCGATTCTGAAAGAGGCAAAAGAGCACCATTTTCATCAATGACTAAGCGCCACACTCGGTCCAAGAAACGCTTAACCCCTTCAATCCCTGAAGTCGCCCAAGGCTTGTCTTTGTCAAAAGGTCCCATAAAACAAATATATAGACGAACAGCATCGGCTCCGAACTCACGTTTCATGTCGTCTGGGTTGATGACATTTCCGCGACTCTTCGACATTTTTTGATGGTCTGGACCTAGGATCATTCCTTGATGAGCTAGCTTCATAAAGGGCTCGTCATGACTAACAAGCCCACAATCAAAGAGAACTTTTTGCCAGAATCGAGCGTAGAGAAGATGTCCCACAGTGTGCTCGGCACCACCGACATAGAGGTCTACAGGCATCCAGTATTTCTGAGCTTCAAATGAAAAAGCCTCATTCGAGTTCTTTGGATCTGTGTATCTGAGAAAGTACCAGGACGATCCTGCGGATCCGGGCATCGTATCTGTTTCTCTTAAGCCTTTTTTTCCAGTTTGAGGATCCGTGTACTCCACAAACTCGCGAACACGCGCGAGCGGCGGCTCGCCACTTTCCGAGGGCTCGTAATCGGCGACACTTGGAAGGCTGACCGGAAGCTCATCAAGGCTTACGCCTTTTTGGGTGCCGTCTTCCATATTTACGATTGGAAAAGGCTCACCCCAGTAGCGCTGCCTTGAAAATAGCCAGTCGCGAAGCTTGTACTGAACCTGCCTTATGCCTAGATTTTTTTCTTCAAGGTGAGCGATCATTTTTTGAATGGCTTCATCTTTATTAAGACCATTGATGAAGTCAGACTCCACGGCCTTTTCATCCTCGATGACTTTGAGAACTGGCAAATTGAAAGCATTTGCAAATTCAAGATCTCGCTCGTCATGTCCTGGAACGGCCATAATCGCGCCCGTTCCGTAGTCCATTAAAACATAATCGGAAATCCAAATTGGAATTTGAACATCAGGTTTTAGAGGATGTGTAGCGTGTGCACCCGTGAATACTCCAGTTTTTTCTGTGTTCGCCTTACGATCCACTTCGCTGATGCGTGAGGTGCGATCGATGTATTCATCCACAGCTTTTTTTTGATCCTTTAAGGTGATTTCGGGAACAAGCGGGTGTTCTGGTGCAAGAACCATAAATGTAACACCAAAAAGTGTGTCCGGACGGGTGGTGAAAACCTCAAAGGTTTTTTCAAGGCCTGCGACTTGGAAAGTGATTTTTGCACCCTCACTTTTTCCAATCCAGTTTTTCTGACCTTCCTTGGTTCGCTCCGGCCAATCCACCTTATCGAGATCATTTAAAAGGCGCTCGGCATATTCAGTGATTTTCAGCATCCACTGCTTCATTGGCATGCGGACAACCGGATGTCCCCCTCGCTCACTTTTGCCATCCACCACTTCTTCATTGGCTAAAACCGTGCGCAGCGCGGGACACCAGTTCACAGGAACTTCTTTTTGATAAGCCAGGCCACGCTCATAAAGCTTTAGAAAAATAAACTGAGTCCACTTGTAATACTCCGAATCGCAGGTGGAAACTTCCCGGGACCAATCATAGGAAAAGCCAAAATCCTTAAGCTGCTTGCGAAAATTTTCGATGGCTTTTGCGGTCGTCTCAGCCGGATGAATTCCCGTTTGAATGGCGTACTGTTCTGCCGGAAGACCGAAAGCATCGTAGCCCATAGGATGAAGGACTTCGAATCCCTTACAGCGCATAAATCGAGAAAGAATATCTGCAGGCAAATAAGACGCAAGATGTCCCACGTGAAGGCCAGATCCAGATGGATAAGGAAACATACTCAAAGCATAATACTTTGGTTTTTCAGAGCTTGGATTTTGACTATCCACTTGGGACTGATAAGCTTTATTTTGCTCCCAGCGGGACTGCCACTTTTTATCAATTGTATCAAAGGGATAACTCATGGTGGTGAGATAGTGGACAGGGTGCTAGGAGTCAACCATAGAAGCTGGAGGAGCGCTTGAAAAGATGGAGTGTGGGCCTGGCGCTTCTCTGTATCGGTTGTGGAGTGGCCTTGTTTCTTTTCCAGGAAAACGAAAAGGAGAATCTGATGTTTTCGAAGTTTGCAGAAAAAAAACCAGTGGGGCTCGAAAAGCATGGCGACAAACGCATCGACAATTACTTTTGGATGAACGAGCGCGATTCACGGCCGGTTTTAGAGTATTTAAATGCTGAAAATGAGTTTGCGGACCAGGTTTTAAAGCCAACAGAAAAACTTCAAAAGATTCTTTTTGAAGAGATGAAATCCCGTTTGATTGAGGATGAGTCGACCGTTCCTGTCCAGGTGGATGAGTATTATTACTACCGCCGCTTTGAGCCAGGAAAAGAGTACCCAATTTCAGCTCGAAAGAAGGGAAGCCTCGATGCCCAAGAAGAAATTCTGGTGGATGGCAATGAGTGGGCCAAGGGAAAGAACTTCTTTCAGATGACAGGGGTGCAGGTGACCCGTGACCATCAAATCCTTGCTGTTGGAGCTGACACAGTGGGAAGACGGTTTTTTGATCTGCGCTTTAAGCGGACGGATGAAAAAGAGTTTTTGCCTTTTCAAATCGAAAACACCACGGGGAATTTTGTTTGGGCCGCGGATTCGAAAACACTGTTCTTTTCCAGGCAAGATCCCGAGACTTTGCGCTCCTTTCAGATTTTTCGTTATAAATTGGGAGAAGATAAAGAGCCTGTTCTTGTTTTTGAAGAAAACGACACCACCTATGCCGTTTCCGTTTGGGGCTCGAAAGACCGATCGAAAATATTCATCACAAGTGGAAAAAGAGATTCTTCTGAAGTGAGATGGGTTTCGGGATTTTCTCCGACTGATGAGTTCAAAGTCTTTCTAAAGCGCCAAGAGAACTGGGAGTACGACCTCGCGGATGGGGGAGATCGATTCTATATTCTGACCAATTACAAGGCCGAGAACTATCGCCTGATGGAAGCACCTATTCATGCTCAGAATGAAAATGAATGGAAAGAAGTCGTTCCGCATTCGCCAGAAACTTTTATTGAGAATTTTGATGTCTATCAGGACTTTTTGGTTTTGGAAGAGCGCTTCAATGGTTTGACCCAGATTCGCATTAAAAATCGAGGCGATGGCAAAGAAAGAACTTTGGCATTTAACGATCCAACCTATGTGGTTGGAATGCACTCACTGCCCAATTATGAGAGTGAGGAATTTCGCTTCACTTATGAGTCACTGAATCAGCCTGAAACCACCTATGAGGAAAATCACTCTACAGGTCAAAGAATTATTAAGAAGGTGAAGGAAGTCCCTGGATTTGACGCTGGAAAATATGAATCACAACGGGTTTGGGCCACTGCTAAAGACGGAAGAAAAATTCCTATTTCAATTCTACTTAAAAAGGGTCAGAAGCTTGGGCCGGAAACACCACTTCTTCTTTACTCCTATGGATCCTATGGTTACAGCACCGAGCCCTATTTCCGTTCCTCTGTTTTTTCCCTTGTAGATAGAGGGTTCGTTTACGCTCTCGCCCATATTCGCGGTGGATCTGAGATGGGACGTTTTTGGTATGAAGAAGGGCGCTTAAAAAATAAGATGAACACCTTCACAGATTTTATTGCTTGTAGTGAACACCTTATTCAAGAGGGCTACACTTCGAGCAATCACCTTCATATCATGGGTGGAAGTGCTGGTGGCCTTTTAATGGGAGCCGTAATCAACTTAAGACCGGATCTGTTTAAGTCCTCCATTGCGGCAGTTCCGTTTGTCGATGTTTTAACGACGATGTTGGATGAAAGCATTCCGCTGACGACGTTTGAGTACAAGGAGTGGGGAGATCCAAGAAAGAAAGAAGATTATGAGGTCATGAAGGCCTATTCCCCTTATGACAACGTCAAATCTCAGAATTATCCTAATTTATTTGTGACGACAGGTTATCACGACTCTCAGGTGCAATATTGGGAGCCAGCGAAGTGGGTCGCCAAACTGAGAGAATATAATACAGGTCCGAATCAGATTATTTTCTTTACGGAGATGGATGCAGGGCACTCGGGTGCTTCAGGAAGGTATGAGAGTTTGAAGATGGTTGCTAAAGAATATGCTTTCTTTCTGATGATGGAAGGGATTTTAGATTGAGTTCCAAGTTTGAGAACCAGTCTCGAAATATTTTAGTCGTGGATGACGATCCGCAAAGCCTTAGGATTTCCAAGGCCACATTGGAACATGAAGGTTACAATGTCAAAACAGCGGATTCTGGGGAACAAGCTCTTGAGGAGATTCAATCCTTTCAGCCACATTTGATTCTTTTGGATGTGAGTATGCCGGGCTTGAATGGGATTGAAACATTAAGAAAGATTCGTCGAAAAGAGCGCTATATTTCGGTGATCTTTCTGTCTGGAAAATCCAATCCTGAAAGCGTCATCAAGGGGCTGGATGCTGGAGCCAACGATTATATTCGAAAACCTTTTGATATTTCCGAGTTATTGGCACGAGTGCGTACTCAACTCAGAATTAAAGATTTGAACGATCGATTAAAGGCAGCCAATGAGCAGTTGAAAGAGTTGGTTGATACAGACGATCTGACGGGCCTTTTTAATATGAGGTCTCTTTATCAAAAGCTGGATTTCGAAATTGAGCGCGCAAGACGATATGATCGAAAAGTCGCTGTTGTGATGATGGATCTGGATCATTTCAAGCAGGTTAATGATAGCAACGATCATCTCTTTGGAAGTTATGTCTTAGCTCAGGTTGGAAAGATCATAAAAGACAATATGAGAAAGGTCGACTTTGCCGCAAGATATGGCGGTGATGAATATCTGATTGTCTTAACAGAAATCAATGAAGAGGGCGCACGAACATTCTGTCAGAGACTTTGCGACACCATTGCCCAAACTCGTTTTGAAAAAGACTGTTTCAAAGTGGATTTGACGGCCAGTCTTGGGTTTGCTGTCGCCAATCCATCCCGGCAGGAGATCGATAGCCGAAGCTTGGTTCGCGCTGCGGACCGTGCGCTCTATGATGCTAAAGAGCAGGGGAGAAACCGTGTTGTCTCGAAACCGACATAAAAGATATCCACAATGCTCTCTTTGTTATTAGGATTCTGTCAGGGCCTTTTTAACCGATTGGCGTCACTCCATTAAATCAGTATTTCTTTTAAGGCTCGGTGTTATTCAAACGGATTTGAATGGGGGGAAAATGAATCGATCTGGATTCCAGGCTTTATGTCTAAGCCTATTATTTGTTTTTAGTATGAATTCATATGGTGAGTATCCGGTCGTTCCTGACCCGGAAATGACTCCAGGGGATGTGTGCACTCGTCAGGACCGTCATTTCGATGGCTATAGATATCGCGAAAAGATCGCACACTGTAAGCGCTCTGTTAAACGGGGTTTAAAATCCAAAATTTATAACGATTATCAGATTCCTAGCCGCTGCAGGAATCGATACACGATCGACCATTTCTATCCACTTTCAATTGGTGGAAACAACTCGGTTAAAAATCTGTGGCCGGAGCATGTATTTGTAAAAGCGCTTCGTGAAGATCTTGAACAAGATGTTTTTGATCAGGTTGCGCAAGGTCGCCTCAAGCAAAAGGAAGCTTTTGAAATCATTTATGAAGCTAAAATGAACCCACCTGTGGAAGAGCTAAAAGCTCTTATTGTTCAGGCGGGATCAAGTTCCTGTGACAAGGCTGCCCTCGAATATTACTATAATTTCTAAAATCCACCTGAGGCGCCTTCGCCTCTGGAGTCATGGGCGGACTTAAGCAGTCCGTCCTGTGTTCTTTGGACAGCATAGACTTTGGCCATCCCGCCCTCTTTGACTTCATGGCCGCGCTTTTCAAGAGCCTTGATCACATCCGGCGAGAGCCGATTTCGATCCACATATAGAGTGTTTGGAAGGAACTGATGATAAACCCGCGGAGACTGAGTAGCGAGATCAAGATCAAGGTTTTGGGCGAGCACACGGTAAAGAACATGAAGAACGCCGGAAATGATTCTTGGTCCTCCTGGGGCTCCCAGTGCCAGAACGACTTTTTTATCTTTCATAACTAGGGTTGGAGTCATTGAACTGAGTGGACGCTTTCCGGGCTCAACATTATTTACTTCACCTTGTATCAATCCAAACATATTGGGCTTTCCGGGCTCCGTCGTGAAGTCATCCATCTCATTGTTTAAAGCAATTCCATAAATATTGCTGACGACCTCAGAGCCATAATTTCCATTGAGTGTGGTTGTGAATGTAACCGTATTTCCTTTTGAGTCCATCACTGTGAAATGAGTCGTTTCAGTGGACTCCTGAGAGAAAAACTTTTTCTCGTCAATGGGAGAGAGCGCTTTTGCTTTTTTTAGAGAGATTGTTTTTGCTAGCCCTTCCAATTCTTTTGGATCCAGGAGTCGATCGATTGGATTTTTATGAAAATCCGGGTCTGCAAGAAGGGCGCGTCCTCGATATGCTCGTGAATGGATCTCGCCAAATAGATGAAGTTCATCAACAGAAAGAAAAGGATATTTTTCGAGACCAACAAGCTCTATAAGCTTTAAAGCTTGAGCAATCACAACGCCGCCACTGCTTGGTGGTGGCATAATATAGATTTCATGACCCTTGAATTCTGTTTTAAGTGGCTTCAACCAGCGAGTTCTATAATTTTTTAAATCTTCAAAACTTAAAACTCCGTTGTTCTCTTTGACGGTATTGACGAGATCTTTTGCAACCTCACCTTCATAAAATCCTTTTGGTCCTTGATCGCGAAAAAGGCGTAAAGCTTTAGCAAGTTGTCTTTGTTTTAACTTTTCCCCTGGAAGATAAGAGGTTTTTGGATCTTTGAAAAAATACTTGATTCCAGCCGGATTGAAATTCTTTTTACTGCCTTCAGTCTTATCTATCCACTCACCTGACAGTTGAAAGCCTTCTTCTGCGAGTTTAAGTGGAGCTGCGAAAAGTGTTTTCCAACGGAGTTTGCCGTATTTTTTATGAAGATCGTATAAGCCCATTGGATTGCCAGGAACACCAACCGCACTGCCACCGAGTCTTGAAGATAGTTTGTTTTTAGTGAAATAATCCGGTGAAGTGCCAAGCGGTGCAACCTCACGAAAATCCAAAGCAATAGGATCTTCATCACCCATTTTCACAAGAGCGAATCCGCCACCTCCCAGTGCTGCATAGTAAGGAGTCGTCACTGAGATCGTAAGGCCAATCGCAACGGCCACATCGACCACATTGCCGCCCATCTCATAGATCTTTTTTCCGACCTCAACAGCATAAGGTGTAGGAGCAGAAATCTGTAATCGATGTCCCTCAGCGGGAATCGCTCCGCTCGAAAAAGAAAATGCGAACAGCGAGATCAGCACCACCGGTCTAATGAAAGATTTGCAAAAATTCATTCCAACAATCTCCTTAAAAGAATCTTGCACTTAAACTAGGCTTAAGCGAAAGTCACCATGCTATGTCTAAGGGTGCTCAACTTCAACTTACTAAAACAAAAGCCATTCCGAATCCAAACTATTACGTTCTCGCACTTCTGGACGAGTTCTCAAAGTGGGCATTCGATGAGGAGCGCTCTCCTGAGCTCAAAGGCCTTTGGCGCAAAGAGCTTGGTGTTTCGGAGGAACACCCTGTAGACCTTGAGATTGGAACGGGAAATGGATTTCATTTTGGTCATCAAGCGTTATCTCATCCTGAGCGTGGACTGATTGGAATTGAGCTCAAATACAAACCGCTCATTCAGTCCATTCGACGTGTGGTTAAAGCGCAAGGGAGCAATGCTAGAATCTGCAGATACAATGCAAGGTGTGTGAAAGATCTTTTTGCAGACGGTGAAATCAACGATGTTTTTATTCATTTTCCTGATCCATGGATAAAAAAGACCAAACATCGACTGATTCAGGACGAATTTCTAAAGGATCTCCATTCGATTCAAAAGCCGGGCGGACGAGTTTATTTCAAGACGGACAGTCGGGATTATTTTGATTGGGCGCTTCCGAAGTTTGAAAGCAGCCCTTATCAGATGGTTGGTCATACTTTTGATTTGCACAAATCGGAGTGGGCGGATCGAAATTTTATTACCCATTTCGAGAGACTCTTCCTAAGGAAAAATCTCCCGATTCATTATGCGGAACTTTTAAAGAACTAAGGGCAATTCGAATTTATAAGTGCCTGTCGGGTCTGAGCTTCAGAACCCAATCCCATAAATACGGTTTTAGGAAGCGCAGCTCTTTCCTTTTGAATGATTTGAAATCCTTGTGAATCCTCTTTCAAGCGGAGCAACTCATAGTCGAAACTTTCTGAGACGATTTCGCTTTTTAAATAAGCTCCCACTTGAATGGGGGACTTTCCATTGTATTCCATAGGGAGATTATAGGTGGCACTTGCTTGGGTCTGAGGAGCAATCCTCACAACCCGATGAGACTCTGTCTCTGATACGACTTCTATGTGACTCTCAGCTGAAAACCACAATGCATCACCTCGAAAACTAAGGCATCGGCCTCTGTTGTTAAAATCTGGATAAGTCGCTACCGAGTGAGCCTTTAGAATTTTAGGAATTGAAATATAGCCAGAAGACTCGCCTTCGTTAACGATATTAATGCGGATGAAAGGAAAGCTACCTAGTGCTTTGTGCTGTGGCGTGAGCCAATGCTCAGCCATTAATTTGGTATTAAACATCGACATAGAGTGAGCTTCCACTCGAATTGGATTTGGTCCTAGTATCAGATCAAACGGCGCAGAAATTTCAGCGACGAGTCCATCTTCGTTTTTCGTTAGAATTTGACAGCTTCTGACTGGATTTGCTTTTAAATCCGTGATGACAGAGGAATCCGACAGAGTTGAGTGGAAATCAAAGTCATCCAGTGATCTTAGCTCAGCAGCTGGGAAAGTGCTCTGGAACTGAAATGGATCACAATAAAGATGCGCTGTGCGCTCGCTTCGAACTGGAAGCTGAGCTTTTAAATCTTTCAATTGAGAGAGCTGCAGCGGAAGAGTGGACTGATCAAATGGAGTTTGATCAGAATTGAGAATCCGAATGGAGTTTTCTTTAAGAGGTGAAAGTTTAATTTGATTGATTGAAAATCCATGCCGATCTTTATTTATCGTCCAGGCGTTGAATTCAAAGCTACAGATGATGTCAGATGCTCCACGGACGATCAGAGTTTCAGGTACGAGTTGAAACAATTTAAAAGATTTTCTTATTCTCGTTTGAAATGCAGCTGCGAATTCCTCAGCGCCGGCCTGGCATCGAGTTGAAACATCTAGGTCCGTAAATTCGCCTGTTTCAGGGAAGTTCAAAGTATCTGATAATGACCAGTTGTTAGACTGTGTCGTGATCTGGCTCTTTAAATCCACAGCCTCGCCATTTTCAGATGAAAGATAGGGGGTGGAAATCTTCTTTGGACTTTGGACCTCAGCCTCTTGTTCTTTAGAGCAAGAAACCGATCCAAGAATGAAGACTGCAGTGACACTAAAAAGCTTTAATTTTGATTTCATCGATAGTTCTCCTTATTGGGAGAAAGAGATCGCAAAATAAGAGCCAGGATCACCAATAAGTCGTATCGATTAGGATATCGCCGAGGACCTCCGTTTGGCAGGAAATTCTTTCATTGGGTTTGAGATTGAGGCGATCTCTTAAGATTTTCTCTTGTTCATTGGGCGGAGAGAGTTTATCTGCTCCTGCCAGGATCTGAATGCGGCATCGGCCACAAATACCGTCTCCCTGACAGGAACTTGCAACCGGAATTTTCTGCTCACGCAAGACCGCCATTAAATTATCATGAACTTCACAAAAAATCGGAGTGTGTCCTTTATTGAAAGATATAATCGGCACAAGAACATCTTGCGTCGAATTCAAGAGCAGGGCAAACCATTATAGTATGGAGAAACGCAAGATCGCGGTATTGGGATCCAGTCGGGGACTTGGAGCAGAGCTCGCACGAGTGGCTGTCAGTGAAGGCTCAAATCAAGTTCCGTTTCATGTCTTGGGTGTCGCTCGGAAAACAGAACACTTAAGCCAGTTAAAAGATGAACTGGGGCCGAATTTTTCATTTTTAAATCTCGATCTTTCAAAAGAAGATGATCTTTCACATCTGGAAGGTGAGCTTAATGATTTCATGCCCTCACAGATTTTTTATGTGGCGGGCGGTGGTCCTTATGGAGCTTTTGGTGATCGCCCCTTTCACTCCCATCAGTGGGCATGGCGGGTCACCTATGAAGCCGCTGCGCGGATCTGCCACTATGCCTTAAGAGCTCATGAGCGACCTCAGGTGATCTTAATCGGATCAGCCATATGTGAGAGTCAGCCTGACCTTCATGCGTCCTCCTATGCGGCAGCCAAACATGCAGTGAAAGGGCTCTATACCTCACTTCGTCGGGAGTATCCGGATTGGGATTTGAGGTTGTTTTCACCGGGGTATTTGGACACAGAGCTTCTCCCCAAGAATGCGCAAGTGAGATATAAAAAGCTCTGGGAGCCTAAGGTCGTAGCACATATGCTTTTTGATTGGTCGCAAGACAAAGGCCATTTTGGCTCGCATAGAGTTTTATCAGATCACCCATGAAAGGAAATCTTGTGGATAAAAAAGTTGAGAATGTGATTATCATTGGTTCAGGACCTGCAGGTCTTACTGCTGCCATTTATGCTGCGCGCGCGAATTTGGAACCGATTATGATCGAAGGGTTTGAGTCCGGCGGCCAACTTATGACAACAACGGATGTCGAAAATTTTCCGGGCTTTGCGGAAGGGATCATGGGTCCTGATTTGATGATGGTCACTCGCAAACAGGCCGAGCGGTTTGGAACTCGATTTGTAACTAAAAATGTGACTAAAGTGGATTTTTCATCACATCCATTTAAAATCTGGGTTGATAATGATCTTTACCAATCGAAAGCGGTGATCATTTCCACAGGAGCTAGCGCGAAGTACTTGGGATTAGAGAACGAGCGCAGATTGCTTGGCCGTGGCGTTTCCGCATGTGCCACCTGTGATGGAGCCTTTTTTAAGAACCAGGAAGTTTGTGTGGACGGTGGCGGTGACACGGCTATGGAAGAGGCGAATTTCTTAACTCGATTTGCTTCCAAGGTTTATATCATTCACCGTCGGGATGAGTTTCGAGCCTCAAAAATCATGGTCGAGCGTGCATTAAAGAATCCAAAAGTGACTGTTCTTTACGACACTCAGCTGGTCGATGTTCTTGGAGATAAAGGCGTCACTGGAATTAAAGTTCGCAATTTAAAATCTGGTGAAGAGCAGGAAATGAAAATGGATGGTGTGTTTATCGCGATTGGACACCAGCCCAATACGGACCTTTTTAAAGGGCAAATCGAGACCAATGAAGTGGGATATATTCTTACAAATGGAAAATCCACTTACACATCTGTTCCAGGCGTATTTGCGGCCGGCGATGTGCAAGATCCGGTTTATCGCCAGGCGGTGACCGCAGCGGGAACAGGATGTATGGCCGCGATTGATGCAGAAAGATGGCTTGAGTCTCAGGAACATCAATGAAGAAAATCAATGCGAAGGACTTTGTTGCGAAGGTTGAGAAAATCACAAAAGAAAGAATGGCCAAAGAAGAGGTCATTTCTTTTGAGGATTTGCGAAAACTAAAAACAAAGGCTTCGCATTATACTCTTCTAATCATTGAAGATGACGAAACGGTCCGCCAAGCTTTAAAGAGAGTTTTCGAGCGGGAAGATTACAAAGTCCTAGTTGCAGCTGATGGAACACAGCTTTCTGAAGTTCTAGATGATTCGCAACTCGATTTAATTATTCTTGATATTGGACTTCCCTGGATCAATGGCTTTGAGCTGGCTGAAATGATGAAAGAGCATCAGGACTTAAAAGAAATTCCACTGGTCTTTCTCTCGGGTCGCGACAGTGAAGAGGATATTAAACGAGGATTTGAAGTCGGGGCTGATGATTACATCACCAAGCCCTTTGATCTCGAAAAAGTTAAAAAAACCGTAAAGACTCTGATCCAGCTGGCCAAATAAAACTTAAGAGACTAAAGCCGCTCAAGCACTGTTTTTGGCATTCCCTTCGGGATCGCACTCAATAACTTCTTAGTATAGTCATGTTGAGGGTTTTCATAAATCCCAACCGCATCGTTCATTTCAACGACTTTACCGTTGTACATCACAGCAACCTCATCAGAGATAAACTTCACAACAGCCAAGTCATGAGAAATGAAAATATAAGTTAAATTGAGTTGCTCTTGAAGATCCAGCAGGAGGTTTAAAATCTGCGCTTGAATGGAAACATCCAGTGCCGAAACTGATTCATCGCAAATAATGAACTCTGGCTCAACGGCAAGAGCTCTTGCAATACAGATCCTTTGGCGTTGTCCTCCAGAAAACTCATGCGGATATCTATTGAGCATAGAGGGCTCAAGTCCCACTCGCTTCATAAGACTTGCGGCCATATCTAGTCGTTCGGATTTGGAAGAGCCTAAGTTATGAATCACCATAGGCTCCATCAGTGCGGCACCAATGGTCATTCGAGGATTGAGAGAGGCATATGGATCTTGAAAGATGATCTGCATCTTTCTTCGCATTGCTCTCATATCGCTTTTATTGAGCTGAGTGACATCTGTTCCATTGTAGTTGATGGAACCAGCTGTTGGCTCAATCAAACGAAGGACAGTACGACCTAAAGTGGTTTTTCCACATCCGGATTCACCCACAAGTCCCAATGTTCTTCCTTTACGAACGGACAAAGACACATCATCGACCGCCTTCACCCAATTCTGTACTCCGCCGAAAAATCCCTTCTTGAGAGGGAAGTGCTTTTTTAGGTTTTTGATTTCCAAAAGGGGAGTCTGATGGCTTTTAACTTCTCTAGTTTCCTTTGCCGCCTTAATGACAGCTTGGTCCGGTGTGCGCTCTTTTCCATCCGGAGTCATGAAATCACTGACCACGGGAAGTCGTTTAGGGTGCTCATCCAGATTCGGACGACATGCTAAAAGACCTTTGGTGTAAGGATGTTTTGGATTCAAAAAGAGCTTCTCAGTGTCTTCCTTTTCAACAATGTCCCCGCGATACATCACGACGACTTCATCAGAGATGTCTGCGATCACACCGAGATCGTGAGTGATAAAGAGGACACTCATTCCATATTGCTTTTGAAGGTCAGCTATCAAATCCAAGATTTGCTTTTGAATTGTGACGTCCAGAGCCGTTGTTGGCTCGTCGGCAATAAGAAGGTCCGGATTACAAGAGATAGCCATTGCAATCATCACACGCTGACGCTGACCACCACTCATTTCATGAGGGTAACTTTTGATTCGCGAATGAGGATCAGGAATTCCAACTTGCTCAAGAAGCTCGATGGCGCGCTTCCAAGCCTGCTGTTTGGTCATTCCCTCGTGAAGAATCAAACTCTCGCAAATCTGATCTCCAACCGTGAAAACAGGATTCAAGCTTGTCATAGGCTCCTGGAAAATCATGGAGATTCTTTTTCCACGGATTTTTCTCATGGCGGGCTCAGAGAATTTTAAAAGATCTTTTCCTTCAAAAAGGATTTCACCAGAAGTCACTTTTCCCGGTGGGTTTGGAATGAGTCCCATAATGGCCAAAGAGCTGACACTTTTTCCAGAACCGGATTCACCAACGAGACCAACTGTTTTTCCTTTTGGGATGTCGAACGAGATATTTTTAACTGCTTTGACAGTGCCCTCGTCAGTTTGAAACTCTACGGAGAGATTTCGAATTTGAATTAAAGAGTCTGCTCCCATTCATCTACCTCACTTGTCTCTTAACTTGGGATCCAAAGCGTCTCGTAATGCATCATTAAACAACGTAAAAGCCAAAACCAAGAAGAACATAAAAAGCGTGGCGGCGGCAAGTCCCCACCAGACCTCTCGCGCCAATTCAAGGCGGGCATCGCTGATCATCATCCCCCAGGAAGGCACTCCAGGCTCAACGCCAAGCCCCAAGTAACTTAAAATCACTTCGGCCTTAATCGCAGAAACAAAACCAAGCGAAAAATTAATAAGGATCAAGTGACTGGTATTTGGGAGGATGTGAGTAAAGATTCGTCTCGCGTGACTGGCTCCCATCGCAAATGCGCCCTGAACATACTCCTGTCCACGCTGTTTGATAAATTCGGATCGAACAAGGCGGCAGTGACCGACCCAGGAAGTCAGTCCAATTGCCAAACAGAGAGTTTTGAGTCCAGGCCCGGAAACAAAGGAGAATGCAACAAGTAAAAGAATATAGGGGATATTATCGAG
Organism: uncultured Pseudobdellovibrionaceae bacterium; assembly: GCA_964636785.1. Classification (GTDB taxonomy): domain Bacteria; phylum Bdellovibrionota; class Bdellovibrionia; order Bdellovibrionales; family UBA1609; genus UBA6776. Next base: position 58,043 of record CAZWVK010000002.1, read on the forward strand.
TGTGGAGTAAAACCAGGTGATCAATTCGTCCACGAGCCCACCAAAATACCCAGCGATCGCGCCAAGCAGTGTCCCAATTAAAATTGAAATTCCAGCAGCAGAAAAGCCAACAATGAGCGAGGTCACAGTTCCATGGGAGGCTCGCGCCAAAACATCTCGACCAAAGATATCTGTTCCAAACCAGTGCTCAGAGCTGGGTGGTTGAAATGAAATGGAGTTATTCACTTCATTGTAACTTGTAAAGATCAGATCCATGGCACATAGAGCGGCAAGACCCAAGTAAAAAGCAATGATCCAAAAGCTAATCACTGCAATCTTATTGCGTTTGATTTTACGAACGGCATCGGCCCATAGGCTTCGACCTTGAGAGGATGCTTTTGTCATTCCAACCTCACCTTTGGATCTACCACGGCATAGAGAAGATCCGAGATCAGGTTAAATGTCGTATAAAGAATAGTTAGAATCACAATCATGGCTTTAATCACTGGAAAGTCGGCATTATTGATCGCATTCACCAGCAACCCGCCAAGTCCTGGGATCCCAAAGAAAGATTCAATAAGAAGAGATCCAAGAATTAAAAAGGGAATCTGTAAAACCACCAGAGTGATAATTGGAATCAAAGCATTTCGAAGAACGTGTTTGATTAAAATTTTAAAACGAGAAATTCCTTTGGATCTTGCAGTACGCACATAGTCCTTGCTCATCTCTTCAATAAAAATGGTGCGGAAAAGGAGAATGTATGTGCCCAAAGATAAAGAGATAAAAATAAAAATTGGCAAAATTGCATACTCCCACCGTCCGACAAAACTGGAGTCCCATCCACTGATTGGAAAAAGGTTCCATTTGTATGCAAGGAAGTATTGGCCAGCAAGGATATAAACCAAAGAGGAAACACTGATCAGAGCCAAACAGGTTACCATAGCGGTTTTATCAATTAACGAGTCGCGTTTGTAACCTAAGAAGAGTGACAAGGGGATGGTGATCAATAGTGAAATCAAAAACGCAGGCAAAGTCACTGTTAAGCTTGGACCGATTCCGGAAACAAACATCTCAGAGATTTGCTGTCTGGTTGACCATGAACGTCCGAAATCGAAAGTGATGATCTGTCTTAAGTAATCGAGATACTGAAAAACGAGAGGTTTATTTAATCCAAGTTCAGCACGAATGGCTTCGATCTGCTCAGCGGTGGCATACTTTCCAGCAGCCTGGGCGGCTGGATCGCCACCAGCCACATTGAAGAGTAAGAAGCAGATCAAGGTGACCCCAAAGAGAATTGGGATCATGTAGAGAATTCTTCGGAGGGAATATTTGAGCATTAGAGATTTTCTCTCAATTTCGCCTTTTGTTCCAAATCGATTCTTAAATACTTAGTATCGCCATTCAAAATAGCATGTGTTTTAAAATTCTTCAGCCAGCCATGATAGGGGACGTAACCCTTTCGATGAATGCTCGTGATCCAAGGAAGCTCCTCAACAAAAATCTTCTTCATCTCTGTATAGAGCTTGGTTCTCTCAGGACCAGGTGGGAGCCTTAGGGCTTTTTCATAAAGTTCATCAAATTTCTTATTTTTGAAATTGGATCCGTTCGGACCAGGACTTTCATTTGGACCATAAAGAAGTTGAAGAAAGTTCTCCGCATCCGGATAGTCGGCCGACCACGCAATACCCCACATCTGAGCTCTTTTATCACGAATCTTATCTGTGAATTGCGGCCAAGATGTTGCGCTGATCTTTAAATTGATTCCAATAGCAGCAAGATTTTGTTGAACATACTCGGCCATTTGACGTGCAGTTGTGGAGTTGGTTGTCGAGTATTCGATTGTTGGAAGACCCTTACCACCTGGGTATCCTGCTTTTTCCAAATAGGATTTTGCAGCATCCAGATCGAATTTTTTGTAAGGATTTACAAAGTCTTTTGAGTAGCCATCAATGCCTGGTGGAATTAGGCTATGAGCGGTAATTCCGCGACCGTTATAGAATTTTTCTAAAAGAGTGTCGGTATCCATCGCATGTGAAATGGCTTTACGCAAATTTAAATTTTTACCGAGGACGGGATCCAGCATATTGAATGCTGTGTAGGTGACGTCTGGCTCCTCACTGATATTGAGCTTCATTCCTTTTTTAGTAAACTCTTCGGCCAAAGCGTCGCCTTTTACAGAGGAATCAAAGTTATCTTTAGGGATTCCAGTAAAATCCAGATCACCTCTTAAGAAATTTAGCCAACGAGGTTGGTCTTCAATGATTTCATGAAAAACCACCTTATCAACAAACGGCAGATCTTTTCCGGCGTCTTCAAGAAGACCATTCTCTTCGTCACCAGCTTCACCTTCGGTTGGATATTTTCCGCCATGCCATGCTGGATTCTTAACAAGAACGACTTTGCTGTTTCTGGTCCAGGACTCGAGCTTATAAGGGCCTGTTCCGACGGGATGGTTAAGGAATTCCTTGTCATACTTTTCGACAGCTTCTCTCGCCACTGGAGCTGAGTAAGGCATCGCTAAAACATAATGAAGTTGGAAATAGGGTCCGGTTAGCTTCACGACCAGTGTTTCATCATCGGGAGCTTGAAGACCTTCAACTGGAGTGTCGTAATCCACTTCGCCTTTTCCGACTTTCTCTCTCCATTCATTAAGACCTTTGATCTTTCCATCAAAGATCCAAAAGCCATCGCTGGCGTTTCTTGGATCAGCAAGGCGCTTCCAAGCATAAATAAAATCCGCTGCTTTTAATTCGCGACCTTTTCCTTCTGGAAAGGCCTCGTCATCATGAAAGCGAACTCCCTTTTTAATTTTAAAGGTGTGAGTCAGTCCATCTTTGGAAACCGTCGGCATCTCTCGCGCCAGCAAAGGCTCAAGTTCTAAAGGGCGCTTTAAATAATGATATTGAAGAAGTGTTTCATACATATTTGAAATCACTTGGTTGCTGTAAAGATCAGAAGCAAAAATCGGGTCCATACCTTTAAGATTTGCTGTGAGAGCGCGATTGAGGGAGTTCTCATTTCCAGAAGATTTTTTTGTGCATCCAGAAAGTCCAATAACAGCAAACAAAGCTGCAAAGAGAAGTGAGAAAAGAGCACGGTTTTTCGATACTTGGGTTGAAGCAGCAATATTCATGAAGGTCCTCCAAAAGATAGAATGTTGTGTAGCGTTAAGGGCGGGGGCTGTCAATGATTGCTCACTCAAGGCCGCTTCGCAAAACAGTTAATAAATCCTTAAAATCATCAATATGGTTATGCGCTCCTAAGGCTAATAATTGCTGAATTGGCGTGTAGCCAAAGCTAACAGCAATAGAGAAGCTACCAGCCGCATGTGCGCCCTCAATATCGGGTGTTCCATCTCCCACAATAACGGCCTCGGATGGATGTACTTGCGCAGCATCTATGGCCAAAAGCAGCGGCGCTTTATCGGGCTTCATCGTCGGAAGAGTGTCACCTCCGATAATTTTCACCCATGGCAGCTGATCCAATTGCAATTTTTTTAAGATGGGATGAATGAGATCTTCTCGCTTATTGGAAACAATGGCGATTTTGTACTCACCTTGAACACTTTGAGAAAATAAAAAATCTTTCGCACCTGGAAATAATTGAGGCGAGTTCAAAAAAACAGAGCGATATATTTCAAGAAACTCGTTTGTCAGTTGGAGTTCTTTCTCAAGGCTCTCACGAGCCTCTGGAAAAAAATCGAATAAAAGATTTTTAAGGCCGGTGCCAATGTCCTGTCGAATCACTTCAGGAGCAAGGGGTGGGTGACCATATTTGAGCAACAACTGATTGGTCGCTAAAACGAGATCGGAAGCGGTGTCGACAAGAGTGCCGTCAAAATCGAACATCACGAGCTTAATTTTGTTCACGAACGAAACTTTAATCGATACAACGCGGAAGTCACTTTTTTTCTGGAGTAATTATGAGATACGAAACGCCTGAATCGAAATACATGGCCAAATACTTCACCGTCAGCGATCCACTTCTTGAACAGCTGAAAAGCAGATTACAGAATGAAGATTTGGACTTCATGTCTGTTTCACCGGTTGAGGCGCGATATCTTCAGTTTTTCGTAAGTTCATTTCAGGTGAAGACGATTGTTGAGATCGGAAGTTTGATTGGGTATTCAGCGCTCGCAATGGCAATGAAGCTTCCTGCAGACGGAAAGATCTATTGCTTTGAAAAAGAAAAAGCTCGCGCACAGCAGATCTCACAAAACTTTGCGATGGCGGCACTCAAATGCAGTCACGAGGTTTTTTCTGGGGAGGCATTGCCTGCATTGAACGGAATTGAGGAAGACGGCCCTTTTGATTTGGTCTTTATTGATGCAAATAAAAATGGATATCTCGAATATTTGGATTGGGCGGAAGCCAATACGAAATCGGGTTCCATCATAATCGGCGATAATACGTTTTTATTTGGAGCCTTGTGGGGGGACTCTCGCTCTCAGAATGTGAGCGAGAAACAAATAAATACAATGAATCAGTTCAATGAGCGAATCGCTGATTCGAGGAAATATGATTCAATTATGATTCCTACTCTCGAGGGAATGACAATCGGGCGGCGAATCTAAAGAATTATTTCACAAGATCAATGATGGAATATCCATCTTCTCTGAGATCGACGATTTCATCGATTCGCTCAAGAGTGGAATTGAGTCCAATGCGATCCAGATCCGCTCTTAGACAAGCTTCAAAATCTTCCACATAAGGATTGGGATGAAGCTCATCTGACACCACGGAATCCCACGTGAACTGTGAGTTTTTAAGATCTTCCTGAAGCTGTTTTGGATTCTGCACGGAAACTTGTGAGATCACCTTAGCAACTTTAAAAACCACCTTAGGATCCGTGACGATGATCTTATTAAAATGAAGTGGAAGCTTATCCTGTTGGGAATAAGGTCTTAAAATAACAGCATAGGCATTGATTCGGCCGCTGAATTCACGAAATGAAAGCTGAGAAAGCTCGCCACAAAATGAAGTTGTAACCGCGGCGTGAACGAAGTTCGTCGAAAAAGTTAGGGTCGCCGCTGTAAGTATTAATAAATTTTTCATGATGTCCCCCGTAGAAAGACGGGATTAGCCTTATCTTTTGAAAGTTTCAAGAAAAGAGCTGTGATTTTGCAAAAAGGTAAGAACTACCGACTGATAACGTGACGCATCAGTCTTGATGGCGTCGAGGTGATTGGAGTGAGCAAAAGTCTCGCTCTCGACTCTTAAGCTGTTGGGAAGGCTAAAGAAATCGGAAACGGCGTGAGCTGGAACAAGACGATCCTGGCCCGCCCGCAAACTGAGTGTTGGAACCTGCCTATTATTTATGCGTAGCCATCGTCTCATCCGAGTGCGGTAGAAAACGCCGCCAAAGAATAAGAAACCAAATGTATTAAAGAAAAGAATAGAAAAGAAATTGGACCGTTTGGCCTCGTATTTTGAATAGTTCCAGAAGCACTGCCACACTTTTAAAAACGGCCCGCAATCACAAACCCAGGCCTGAATGTCTTGTCTTTTTTTGGGTCCAAGACATCCGACCACAGCTGTCGAAGGGGAAGATAACGAATAGATGATTTTCGGACCAGGGATCTGATTCAGAATCTCATTCAGTTCATCCGTCCAAATTGAAATAAAACTCCTTGGGACTTTGAGATAATTTTTAAATAGCCGGAGTAGGCGCTGATTCGGAGAGTGAGTGGCCTTTGATGAGTTGTAGTGAAGGTTAAATATGACACAGTCATAGCCCGCAGCAAGGACCATCTCCTGATGCCGTCGAGTGCTTCGTTTTTGTCCACCAAAGTGATGGACGAAAACTATCACTTCATTAAATCGCTTTGAAGGGGCCTTTCGGTATTCCCCTTCATAAGGCAGGTTTTCAAATTTCTCACTCATCTATAGGAAGAATGTGAACTGGTAAAACGAGTTTCACGAGTCACGTCCTGATCTTCAAGAACCTTTCGTGAAACCTGCAAAGTTTCAAGAGCAGTTTCATTTAGAACTTTTAAGCAGGCCTCTTTGACCGATTGATGATCAATTCCATGATAGGCGTAAATATCCGAAGGGCGTCCGGACTTACTATGCTTTCTCACGCCAAGAGCCTCTTGCTTGGCTCCAACAATTGAACCCAGGTTATCCAAAATTCCAATCTCACCATCGTGGACACTCACCATTGGAATGCGGCGGCCCGCAACAGTTTTAAGCTCCGCAGAATGTAAGTTTCCATTCAGTTGCGGTTGCAAGTAAAGAGTTGCATCGATACCTAGATTCTGGCGCAAGTGTTGATAGTCATTCAGATGAGCTAGATTTCCGCTGAGTAAATCTGGAGAGGTGACAACAATCACATTCGCGTAAATGCCTTCTTTGAGAAGCTCATTCGATGCTTTGATGGCCTCAGTCGTAGGTGAACCCATTGAGAAAATATTTACGACGTTATCGCCGGGCTCATAGCCTTTGTAACCACGATAATCGATCAAATAGTAAGCTCCATCGAGAACATCTTTTCGTACACTCGCGAGAATTTCTTCTTCAGAAATCGCCTCAACGTCATCGCAGTTTGTGGCGCCACTCAACTCGAATTCTGGCGGATGAAGGCTTATGCTTTCAGTTTTGAATCTCAATTGACGCTTGAGGTACTTCATAAAGTCCTTTTGATCCGCTCCACGAGTCACTCCACGAATGATGACACCTGAGCGTCCCTCGTTGTCGTAGGTCAAATGACGACGAATCGACTCAACAAGAATCCAATCCAACTCCTGACAGAAGAATGGCTCCCAGGTGATTTGATTTGGAATCTGGATATCCGATTTCCAGCCGTGTTGTGCTCCTTCTGGCGCAAGCGTCACACCAGATGGGGTTCCGACCAAAATAAAGGATGATTTCCAATAAAGATTGTAAAAAAGTTGATCGAGTGCGCGCTTAATAAAAAAGTCATACACGGTCATCAAGGGAATTAGCGGGATTCCCAGAAGATCTCTCATTTGTCCGAAAGAGCCTTTGCAAGACATCGTATTGGCTTCCGTGATTTCAAAGCGAAGGAATCGATCTGTGATTTCTTCTCCAGGAACCAAGTCCGGTTGTTTTTTGTCTTTAACGCCAAACTCAGTTTCCTCATCTTTAACTTCAATTGCGGAAAAGATTTTTCCGTCCATTGTCGGATTGAGGTTTGTGCTTGTTCCTACATCCGGAGCCATGGCGACAATCATTTCACCAGCTTGTTTGAATGCTCGTTCAGAGTCTTTGAGAGCCTTCATTCCTTTTTCAAGCTTATTTTCATCTAGCGGCGTATTGGCAATTCGAGTCAGCTTGGAAGTCAGCTGGCCGAGCATCCATTGAGTGTGCGGGTAATTGGCCATCTTAAAATTAATATCCAAAGACTCCGGCATTTCGCCAAGCTCATTGAGTTGGTCTAAAAACTTCTTTTTATTTCTTTCTTTCAATTCATGCTGAGCCAATATGTCCTTGTATAACTTGGCCCCGCGCTCCTTAAGAAATTTTCCCTCTTTGCTGGACTCATCAAACCGCGCAAAAGGAACATCTCCTTTAAGGCCGATGGATTTGGCCAAAAGATCAATTTCCTCTCCATCAGGAAGTGCCGAGTGGTTTCCTGGAGTGGCTGCCATATCAAGGCCCCATCCTTTCAATGTATGGGCAATAATGATGGTTGGTTTGTCTGTGACTCGCTTGGATTCTTCCAAAGCTTCAATAAGGACTTCAAAGTCATGTCCACCAAAGTCACGAATAGCTTGAATCAAATCATCATCTTTTACGGATTTTAGGAATCCAGATAGGTTTTTATCCTTTGATAAAATAAATTCTTTTGCGGCTTTTGGATCACGCAATTGCAAAAGTACCTGAAGGTCATAGTCATCCAGTTTTTCATCGAAAAGGGCTTTGAACTTATCGCCGTCTTTTCCTGCAAAAAGTTTTTCACGCAGTTTTCCATGCTTTGCTTGAATGACGTGCCAACCATTCGCAGCCATGCTTCGTTCAATTCTTATATCATCCGTTCCGGCCATAATTTTTCGATTCGAAATTCGGTGGCCATCTAGACTTTGACGGTTGTAATCAATAATCCAAGTGAGATTGCCAAGCTGTCTTTCTGCAAACTCGGGAATGGCTTCGTGAAGGCTTCCTTCGCGAAATTCGGAATCACCCAAGATGGACCAAAAATGAGCGTCGGGCACCTCGTGGCCATGTTTCTTTGCGTAAGTGTAAGCCAGTGCTAAATATCCGGCATTTACGGGTGGAATTCCAACTGTTCCAGATGGGAAAAAGTTATGGAAATCAGGATCAAATGCGGAGTGATAGCTTTGAAAAACAGGTTCACCATTTTGCGAGAAGGATCGAAGATTCGACATCGCGGTATTTGCTTCTTCTAATGTGAACTTTGATTGATCCTTGTGAAGTAGAAGATCAAGCAGATAGTTATAAGAGTGATCTGCAGGTGAGGCATGCGGTTTATTGGCGATATGATCAAATCCGGATTTCACAACAAGATGAAGGGCACCAAGGATGTGTAAAGCGCTCGCGCTCGCAGAAACATGGCCACCCACTTTTGGATCACCTTTTTCAACATTATCGCGATGGTTGGCCATATAGATCATACGTGTCGCAAGATAATGGGCTCGCTTGGCGATGGACTGTAGAGTTTGAACGTCAAATTTTTTTGCCATAAGAATTCCCCTTAAAAATGATTCACGAGAAGATGAATCTAAAGGCTGTCTCGCTGTGGTGCAAGGTCTTCCGGTGTAGGAAAGACGGAATGAAAAAAGCTAAGGCGTAAATCGAAAAGAGAGGTCAAATTAGGCTCATTCATGAGCAAATGGCGACCTAATCTTGTAATAAAGAGTGGAAAACCCCAGTGCCACGGCGCACCTTTTTCATCGGTTAACTGAATAATTGCCTTTTTTGTCGAAAAACCCGTTTTTTGAAAAGCCTGTTTGAGTGCAATCCAAACTGCTTTTTCCGGACACGGAATTTCTAAAGGAAGTGCAAAGCAGGTTTGAGAAGATGCAAGAACTCCTGCTTTTAAATTCGTTATCATATTGGAAAGATTGTCATTTGTGTCGAAGACAAGCTCACATTTCCTAAGCTGCTGACTTTTTCGTAAAATTTCATCGGCATCCAATCCAGATAAAACAACAATTGGATTTAGCCCTAAATTTTGAAGTGCAATCAATTGTTGATCGAAAAAAATGATTCCATTGGATTCTTGAAGAGCTGTTTCTGAAAGATTGGAGCGATAGCCGGAAAGCAGTAAAACATCCATGTTTCTATACCCTTAAGCTTCTAGGACAAAGTCCCAGCGAATTTTAATCGTCCCATCACCTTCAATGATTCCTTTTGGAGGATTTGGGAATGGAGCAGCCGCTTCAAAGGCTTCAATAGCTGCGGCATCGAGGTCATGCACTCCACTTGGAGATAAAACTTCAACTTTAATTAAGCTACCATCTTTATCGAGTGTCACTAAAACCTGTGTGACACGGTCCTTTGCCGAGGCAATATTGCGTCCTTGTTTATAAATGATTTTTACTTTTTCACGCACTCCAGGCTCCCAATGCTGACGAATTTGCCGTTTTATCCGTGAATAGTAGGAAAAATAGACAAACTCCCTTGTGCTCAACAAAGTTTGAAGTCCGGATTTCACATTTTCTAAATGATCATCTGTTTGCGAGGCTTCGCCTTCATTTGGGCCTTCACCTTGAAAGGGTGATTCGTGTTTACTCTGAAAACTGGGTGTGAGCTTCTTCAACGAGGGAAGTTCACCTGCGATTTCTTTTTCTCTGGATTTTTCAGGTGTTTTTCCGCCTCCAGCCGTGTTTTTTAATTCACCAGACCTTTCGGCCTTGGTCTCCTCAAGAACCTTCTGGTCAAACGCACCGAGGTATTTTGCCTTTTCGTCTTTTTCATCATTTAGGCGAACGTCCTGATCAACAATTTGTTTTGCGCGTCTGATTTTCGCAATTTCGTTTGCGGCTTCTGTTTCGTCCAAGTAGGAGACTTCGATATTTTCAGTCGCCATCTGGGAATCTGTAGGTGTGAGAATGAGCGAAAGCGCAAAGAAGAAGTGAGCGAGAACGGAAATTCCTAGAAAGATCGCAATCGGTTTTAATTTCTTCTTCAACATGAGGCCCTCTATGAGATCTTTTCGGAACCTCTGATGAGCTTTTTGAGGCTAGATTGAGGAAAAGAAACCTCGACTTTTAAAAACAGGAGCGTCAAACTTTTAGGTATGAAATTTGATTTTTACGCTGAGACGGATGTTGGCCTACGAAGGGAAATCAACCAGGATTCCATTTTAGTCGACCCGGATTTAAATCTATTCGTAGTTGCCGATGGAATGGGTGGTCACAAGGGTGGAGAAGTCGCATCCGGTATCGCTATCGAAACAGTTCGTGAAGTGTTTTTGCAAAAAGCAAACTCCCAAAGAATGGTGCCAAAGGATTTAGTGGAAGAGGCTTATCGTGAGGCCAGTCGAAGAATTCACCAACGCGCATCCGACCAGAATCCGGAACTTCAAGGCATGGGCACGACTATGGTTTTGCTCTGGGCTTTTCGCGGAAAACTTTATTTTGGAAATGTGGGGGATTCGCGGGCTTACATTTATCGTGAACCTGGACTTTTGTGGCAGATTACTGAGGACCACTCTCTGATCAATGAACAAGTGCGCGCGGGAGTGATTTCTGAACAGGATGCCCCGAAAATCATTGGAAGAAACGTGATCACAAGAAGTGTTGGGTTTGAAAGAGACGTCCAGGCCGACGTTTTCCAGCGCGACTTTCGTGTCGATGAGAAATACCTTCTTTGCTCGGATGGCCTTTCTGGCCTCGTCTCCAGTGAAAAAATTGCTAAAATTATGAGAGAGGGATCGCCTGAAA
>CAZWVK010000003.1:0-61064 GCA_964636785.1 uncultured Pseudobdellovibrionaceae bacterium
CTGAGACAGTTTCTCAGAGTGGTTTCGATGAAAGAACATGATGTTAGTATATCGAATCTAAATGCGTTGCTTAGACCAGGTTTCAAAATCCTCGGTTTGTTTAGCCTTTTGGCTGGTCTAATTTCTTGTGGTCAAGCAGCGATCGAGCCATCCGAGCACGATACCGCTCGAGAGATTGCCGCTGCACCAAAGTCATTTTCAAAAAAGAAAATCAAAAGTAATTCGCCAGACCCGGCTGATATATTTATTAAGAATAAACTTTCTGAGCTCAGCCTCGAACAAAAAGTGGGGCAGTTTTTAGTGATTGGATTTGGTGGAAAAACTCTGACTAAGAAGTCCATAACACTTCTTAAAAAGATCAAACCCGGAAGCATTATCCTATTTTCGAGGAATATCGAAAACTTCAATCAGGTTCGAAAACTCACAAACTCACTTCAAGAAATTTCACAAGAGAATAGCTCTCTTCCAATGCTTGTTATGATTGATCAAGAGGGTGGATCTGTTACTCGAGTCAAAGTTGGAACCTCTCTTCCTTCGGCCCTCGCATTGGCGCAAACGCGCCATCCCGCATTTATTAGGGATTATTCCATGACCATGGCTTCCATACTTAATCACCTCGGAATCAATATGAATTTGGCTCCTGTGATGGATGTTTCAAATCCGAATTCCTCTTCATTTATAGGATCAAGAAGCTTTGGCCAGTCTCCGGATGAGGTTTCTCAGTTAGCTTCTGCTTTTGCATTGGGGCAGTGGGATGCTGGTGTGATTCCAACAGCAAAACATTTTCCCGGTCATGGAAATGTTAAAGCTGACAGTCATAAAGAAACCCCAACAAAAAATTTGAGCCTTTCTGATCTGAGTTCCTCTGATCTATTGCCATTCAAATCCTTCTCCGATTTGAATATCCCTTCTGCGATGATGCTCGGTCATGTCAGTTTCCCAAAGATCGATCCTAGCGGATATCCTGCGGCATTCTCCCGGCCACTCAATCACGAACTTCTTCGTGATCATTTAAAATATGAAGGGTTAGCAATCACCGATGATCTTGAAATGCAGGGCGCTGAGCGCGTTGGCGATATGTCTGCTCGAACCATTCAAGCCATTCTTGCGGGAAATGACATGGTTATGGTGGCGTGGAGTGAAAAGCGACAACTAAAGGCATATAACACCATTCTTCAAGCTGTTAAAAGCGGACGCATCTCTGAAGAAAGACTCAATGAATCTTTGAGTCGAATTTTGAGAGCGAAATACTCCGTCAGCCAACAAACAAAGACCTATGATAGTGCAGAGGTTGAAAAATTAAGATCAAAGCTTGTTGGTCTTTCCAAAGATGTAAAGCGCCTCAGTTTTCAAAGCTCACTTAAGAGCAAAGAAGCATCAAAGCCGTTTCCAAATTTTGGAAATGAGATCAGCGTTTACTCGTCAGATCGAACTTTTTTTAATCTCTTTCACAGTCATTATTTAAAACGCAGTCGCTGGATTCATTTAACAAAGAAGAATGTCAAATCACGAATTCTTTCCTTGAATCAGACTGCGCCGAAGGGGCCATTCATTTTCTATGTCTCTGGAATTGGAACATCCAAATGGATTGATCGCTTGTCACCGGAACATAAACGCTATGCGATTGTTATTAATACCAATCAACCTGGAGCGATTAAAAATCCACAGGATTATTTAAAAGTGGTTCACTTAAACTCACAAAGCCCCGAAAGCGGGGCTTGGCTTGCTGATTATTTAAATCAGATGGAATCTCTTCGTAGACCTTCCTCCGATCTGGAGTGAAGCGACGCTTTGTGTCCCGCAAATTGAACCGGGAACCTTAGGAGTTGAGAGCTTCTAGGCGAGCATTTGCTTGCTCAAGCTGAACTTGAAGTTCATGTATCTGATCCTTACCAATATAATAAGGATCAATCAGCCTTTCTTGCGCTTTTTTAGCAGCTTCTTCCACTTGCTTACGATCAAGTTCTTCTAAGGACTCTGCGGTTTCTGCCAGAATAGATACGCCCTCTGGATGTACAGAGATATATCCCCAGCTGACCACCACAGGATTAAAAGTGTTTTGACCTTTTAATCGATATTTCAAAACACCAATTCCTAAAGTTGCAACCAAAGGAGCGTGTCCTGGAAGAATGTCCATTTGGCCATTCTCACCAGGCACAATAACCTCTTCAATTTCAGCATTGGTTACTAGTTTTCTTTCAGGCGTAACCAAGTTTAGCATAAACATGTTCTAACACTCCTTAAGCGAGAGTTTTTGCTTTCTCAAGCACGTCTTCAATCGTTCCTACCATGTAGAACGCTTGCTCTGGAATGTTGTCATGCTTTCCATCCAAGATCTCTCGGAAACCACGGACTGTGTCTTTGATATCAACGTATTTTCCAGGCATTCCAGTGAACTGCTCAGCAACGAACATTGGCTGAGAAAGGAAACGCTCAACTTTACGTGCACGTCCAACAACCAATTTATCCTCATCGCTCAATTCATCCATACCAAGAATCGCGATGATGTCTTGAAGTTCTTTGTATCTTTGTAAAAGAGCTTGAACATCACGTGCTGTTTTATAGTGAGCTTCACCAACAACTTGTGGATCCAGAATTCTAGAAGTTGAGTTCAAAGGATGAACCGCAGGGAAAATCGCTTTTGCTGCAATATCACGATCCAAGTTGGTCGTTGCATCCAAGTGAGCAAATGTTGCAGCAGGAGCTGGATCTGTATAGTCATCCGCAGGAACGTAAACCGCTTGAACCGAAGTCACTGAACCTTTGTTTGTAGAAGTGATTCGCTCTTGAAGTCCACCCATCTCTGTTCCAAGAGTTGGCTGGTAACCCACCGCTGAAGGAATACGACCGAGAAGTGCGGACACCTCTGCACCAGCTTGAGTGAATCGGAAGATATTATCTACGAAAAGGAGAACGTCTTGTCCTTCTTGATCACGGAAGTATTCCGCCATTGTTAGACCAGTCAAAGCCACTCGAGCACGCGCTCCAGGAGGCTCGTTCATCTGACCAAACACAAGAGCTGTTTTATCGATAACACCAGAATCTTTCATCTCGTGGTAAAGATCGTTTCCTTCACGAGAACGCTCTCCCACACCCGCGAAAACAGAGTATCCACCGTGCTCAGTTGCAATGTTACGAATCAATTCTTGAATAAGAACTGTTTTACCAACACCCGCACCACCAAACAGACCAATCTTTCCACCCTTTGCATAAGGAGCGAGAAGGTCCACAACTTTAATTCCAGTCATGAGCATTTCAGCTTGAGTCGACTGATCTTCAAACTTTGGAGCTTCTCTGTGAATAGACCAGCGTTCCTTTGTTTGAACAGGAGCGCCATCGTCAATGGGCTCACCAACAACGTTCAAAATTCGTCCTAAAACTTCTTTTCCAACAGGAGTTTGAATTGTGTTTCCTGTGTTCTTCACTTTATCACCGCGAACCAAACCATCTGTTGAATCCATGGCGATTGTTCGAACCACTCGATCACCCAAGTGCTGAGCAACTTCGAGTACAAGGTTATCTTCTTTATCACCAATTGATTTATTGGTGACTTTCAAAGCGTTAAGGATCGCAGGCATATCTCCTTGAGGAAATTCCACGTCCACAACCGGGCCCATCACTTGTTTAATATATCCAACTTCCATTTTTTTCTCCTATTTCTCAAATCAAATCATTTAGCCGTTTAATGCTTCAGCACCACTGGTGATCTCAATCAACTCGGTTGTGATCGCTGCTTGTCTCATTTTGTTGTAAGTTAACGTTAGGCTCGAAATCATTTCGCCAGCGTTTTTGGTTGCGTTTTCCATCGCAGCCATTCGCGCACCATGCTCAGCCGCAACACTTTCAGAAAGAACTCGATAAACTTGAATCGCAAAGTGCTTCTCTAAGAGCTTATCAATGATCAACTCAGGAGCTGGTTCAAAAATTAAGTCTGGAGAGGTCAATGTTTCATCAGTGATATGGGATTCGCTGACATCAATTGGTAAAAGTCTTTCGCAAACCACATTTTGTGAAATCGCAGACTTAAACTCATTGTAAATCATGTAAATGGCGTCGTAATGACCTTCTGTGAAATTAGCCATGAGGTCTTTGGCCACATCTGCAGCCAAGTCATATGAAATTTCACGAGCAAGATTTAAAATCGTGCTTTTCGGAGGCAAGTTTCTCTTCTTAAAAAAGTCAGAGGACTTTCTTCCAACAGACATAATATCCATTTGCTCATACTTGCCGCTATTTTCTTTATAATAATTCATCGCAAATCGATTGATGTTTGCGTTGAATCCCCCGCATAGACCACGATCACTTGTTACTACAACAAGCAGAACTCGCTTTGGATTTTCTGCAGGATTTAAGAGGGGATGGTTAACCCGCTGAGTGATGGAGATATCAGCAATCACCTTTAAAATCTCACGCGCATAAGGGCGAAGATTCACGATGTTTTGCTGGGCTCGGCGAAGTTTTGCCGCCGAGACCATCTTCATCGCACGCGTGATCTGCTGAGTGTTCTTCACACTCCCGATTCGCGATCTAATGTCTTTTAAATTCGCCATTTAAATTCGCCTCTTTATGTTTAAGATGCTTTAAAGATCGCAGTGAACTCTGTCAGCGCTGACTTCAGCGATTCTTGAGTGTCATCACCAATCTTTTGTTCTGTTGCGATTTTATTCAAAATTGCACTGTGCTTTGTTGTTAAGAAATCAACAAGCTCAGTTTCAAAACGCTGAACATCTTTATCTGCAACATTGTCCAAGTAACCTTTTGTAGCTGCCCAAATCACTGCAACTTGAGTTTCAACTCGGTATGGAAGGTATTGACCTTGTTTTAAGATCTCAACCAACTTCTTTCCACGAGACAATTGAGCTTGAGTCGCTTTGTCCAAATCAGATGCAAACGCAGAGAAAGCTTCAAGCTCTCTGAACTGAGCAAGTTCCAATTTCAAAGTTCCGGCAACTTGTTTCATCGCTTTAATTTGAGCAGATCCACCCACACGAGAAACAGACTTACCAACATCAACAGCTGGACGAATCCCTTTATGGAAAAGACTTGATTCCAAAAAGATCTGACCATCTGTGATCGAAATCACGTTTGTTGGAATGTACGCAGAGATATCTCCAGCTTGAGTTTCAATAATTGGAAGCGCGGTTAATGATCCGCCACCGTTTTTATCGTTCAACTTCGCTGCACGCTCAAGAAGACGAGAATGTAGATAGAAAACGTCTCCAGGATAAGCTTCACGACCAGGAGGACGTCTCAAGAGGAGTGACAACTGACGATAAGCTTGTGCTTGTTTTGTTAAATCGTCATACACGATAAGAGCATGTCTTCCAGTATCGCGGAAGTACTCGGCCATTGCGCAACCTGCGTATGGAGCCAAGAACTGGAGTGGAGCTTGATCTGAAGCCGTCGCTGCAATTACAGTTGTATATTCAAGCGCTCCTGCGTTTCTTAGCTTTTCAACCACTTGAGCAACTGTTGATTTCTTTTGTCCAATGGCAACGTAGAAGCAGTGAACGTTTTGGCCTTTTTGATTGATGATTGTATCAATCGCAATGGCTGTTTTCCCTGTTTGTCTATCGCCAATGATCAATTCGCGCTGTCCACGTCCAATGGGAATCATAGAGTCGATCGCTTTGATTCCTGTCTGAAGTGGCTCATTCACTGATTTTCTTGGCATAATGCCCGGAGCCTTCATTTCAACAAGGCGAGTTTCTGTTGCGTTGATTGGACCCTTCCCATCGATAGGTTGTCCAAGAACGTTAACAACTCGACCAAGAAGAGCTTCACCAACTGGAACCTGAACGATTTTCTGTGTTCGCTTAACGGTGTCACCTTCTTTGATGTCTTGGTCATTACCGAAAATAACAACACCGACTGAATCAGATTCAAGGTTTAAAACCATTCCGAAAATCTGACCCGGAAATTCAACAAGCTCTCCGGCCATCGCATTTTCAAGCCCATAAATTCGAGCCACACCGTCACCCACCGAAAGCACACTTCCGGTTTCACTGACTTCGATGGACTTATTATAGTTTTTGATCTGTTCTTTTAATACGCGACTGATTTCGTCTGCTCTGATCGTCATTTCCATTTAGTGTGTACTCCTGTTCAATTGCTCTTTCATTCTTCTTAAGTGTCCGGATAATGAATCGTCAAAAGTGTAACTTCCGACTTCTGCTTTTAATCCACCAATCAAATTTGGATCGACTTCAAACTTTAACTCAGGTTTTTTCTGAGTGACGCTTTGAACTCGATCTCGGATGGCCTTCTGTTCTTCGCCACCAAGCACATAGGATGCACGAACAGTTCCGCGCACGATTCCTGACTCTTCATCTGAAATCGCCTGATAGGCATTTACTACATCTGAAAAAATCTCGAGACGATTCTTCTTTGCCAAAAGAAAACAAAATGTCTTTACCACCGCCGAAACAGAAGACTCAGATAAAGCCGTCATTAACGCTTTCTCTTTGTCCGATGGAAGAACTAGGGGTGAGTTCATGAAATCTTTGAATTCATCTTTTGAGAAAATATCCGCCTCAAGTGCTTTCAATTCTGAAAAAACAAGGCTTTGATTTTTTCCTTCTTTAGCAAGCTCATACAGAGCTTTTGCATATCTTAATGAGATTTGACTCGGTTTCATGTTGTGCTCACTCTCATTGGTTTACCAGCTGGATTTTCTTAATAAATTCTGTCTGCAAGCGATTTTGATCGTCTTGTGATGCCTCGCTGCTCAACTTGTTCTTCGCTGCTTCTATCGCCTGAGACAATGCATAGGCCTGAATCTCATTCTTCGCCTTTTGAATTTCAATCTCTGCGGTCTTTTTTGCTTCCTCGCGAAGCTTTTGAGAAACTTCATCAGCTTCCTTCAAAAGATTTGATTTCAATTGATCCGCTTCTTTTTGTGCTCTCATCGCATTTTCTTTTGCAGAGGTTTCAAGTTCTGCCAAGCGAGCGGAGATTTCTTTATGATTGGCTTCTGCTTCTTTTTTTGCTGCCTCTGCTCTTCCCACAAGGTCGATGTATGAGCGTTTTCTTTCTTTAAAATGCGAAACAACGATTCCTTTTAATACGTAAAACAGGAGCGAGAACAAAAGAAGGAAGTTAAAAGCCTGCACTCCGATCGTTGTCCACGGAACAGCATGAGGATCGCCGCCGGCAGGAGCCGCGATAGCGTAAATCGGAAGAAAAACAATCAGTGTAAATAAAAGACGTGAAACCATATTAATGCAGATCCTTTCCAAGAAGGCGCGAAGAGATCATTTCACTGATTTGTGGAAGCTCCTGTTTGATTTCTTTTTTTGCAGCCTCGGCCGCTTTTGAGATCTGCGCTCGAGCCGCATCAACGTCTTCCTTTGCTTTGTTTCGGGCAAAGACAATGCGCTCTTCGTAGATCTTCAGCGCTTCTGAGCGGGTTTTATCATAGATATTTTTGTATTCTTCATTAATTTTACGAGCCTTCAAGGAGTAGTCTTCTTGAAGTCGTTTTGTTTCCTGAATATATTGCTCGGCTTCGTCGACCTGACCCACGGTTTGCCTTGAGCGCTCGGTAAAAGCGGCAAAATAGGGATCAAATAAAACGTATTTCAAAAAGACGAAAGTCACTAAGAATACGCCAATTTGTAGATATAGGGTTGAATCAATGCCAAGGGCGGTAAAGAGCTCCATTCACCAATCCTTCATTAAATTGTGTGGAAATTGTATATGCGGGTTTCGGCCCGATGTAAATTACTTCTTAGACATATATGAGGCTCCCTCGAAGAGAACCCCTTCATCTATTCTTAGGGAAGGTGTAGTCACCGTACCTTGGAAACGAGCGGGTGGATGCATTACCACTTTGCGTCGAGCGAAGATGTTTCCCTTCACATGACCGCTAATAATGACATTTTCAGCCTCGATTTGTGCTTCAACGGCGGCTCCGGGTCCGACAATTAATGTGTCTTTCGTAAAAATTTCGCCTTTGAAGGATCCGCTGATTCGCACGGTTCCTTCAAACGTAAGTTTTCCATCAAATTGCGCACCGTCTTCGAGAAGAGCTGTAATTTTGGATGCTTCCACTATGCCTCGCTTAACCACGCAGTCGGTCTATTATATTATTCAACTGCTCATCAGAGTAAAAATAGAGCTTTATTTTACCTTTTCCCGATTGATATTCAATATCCACCCTGGACCCAAGAAGTTTTTGAAGCTCTTCTTTGAGGTGAGGAAGTTGAGCGCTTTTAGACGGCTCGTGTTCAGTTTTAACTTTTTCAGGTCGCTTTTTTTGCTGGATGAGTTTTTCTAAGGCTCTGACGCTTAAGTTTTCGGCTTTCACTCGCAAGGCCATCTCGATTTGATCTTTTTTATCGGGCAATGAAAGCAAAACCTTGGCTTGCCCTTGGCTGATTTCTTCAGCAAGCAGCATGTGGCGGAGTTCCGGCGTTAGCTGTAAAAGCCGCAATAAGTTCGCTACGGTCGCTCGATCTTTTCCAACTCGATCTGCCATTTCCTGCTGAGTCAGATGAAAGCGCTTCATAAGAAGGTCATAAGCTTCAGCTTCTTCAATGGGATTAAGATCTTTTCTCTGAATATTCTCGATGAGGGCTAGCTCGAGCACTTCTTGTGGACCGAGATTCTTAATCAGCGCAGGAACTTCTTTGAGCTCCGCTTTCTGTGCGGCTCTCCAGCGTCTTTCACCCGCGATAATTTCGTATTTATCCGTGGCGATTTTTTTAAGAAGGATGGGCTGAATGATTCCTTTTTCTTTGATCGAGTTTGCTAATTCTTCAAGTGCTTCTTTTTCAAAGCGCTTTCGCGGTTGCTCTTTATTAGGTTGAATATTTTCAATTGGAATATTCCAAATTCGGCTCTCTGGTGGCACCTGAGGCTGAATCGGAATATCTTTTTTCTCAGATTTTTCAATCGGCGGAGTCGCTGGCTTTGTTTCTGAATCAGCGGTCATTTTTGAAAATGCACCGTTTTCACCACCGAGAAGACTTCCTAAGCCGCGACCAAGGTTTTGCTTCTTCGATTTTTGCTGTGTGGATGGACTTGGTTTAGACATGGACTTCTGGCTCTCTTTTTTCTTCTATTGGATTTGGCGCATCTGTTTTTTCTGTTGTTCTTTCGGTGGCTCTTTCGATTAGTTCTTCAGCAAGTTCCAAATAAGCTTTTGCTCCTGGAGACTTTAGATCGTACTCAATAATTGTTTGGCCGTGGCTTGGCGCTTCGCTCAAACGCACGTTTCTTGGAATTACAGCTTGAAAAACTTTCTCTTGAAAGTGGGTGCGAATTTCAGAGACCACTTGATGGCTAAGATTATTTCGCTGATCGAACATTGTAAGAACGATTCCCTCGATTTTAAGTTCTGGATTTAGTCCTTTTTTGATCAATCCTGCCGTATTCAGAAGCTGGCTCAGTCCTTCTAATGCGTAATATTCGCACTGAAGAGGCACTAAAAACGTATTGGCTGCAGAAAGAGCATTCACAGTTAAAAGTCCAAGTGATGGAGGGCAATCTATAAGGACAAAATCATAATCATTTGCGACTTTCGCGAGCGCGTCCTTAAGCCGATATTCTCGATGCGGCATGTCAACTAACTCAATTTCCGCTCCTACGAGGTCTGGATTGGCCGGGACGATCTTGAGACTATCTGTTTGAGTATTCTGGCTAGCCTCGTGAATAGTCTTTTCGCCGATCAAAACTTGATAAATATTGTTCTCGTGGTTCTCATGACGCTTGATGCCAAGCCCGCTGGATGCGTTTCCTTGGGGATCAAGGTCCACAATGAGTACTCGCTTATTCAGCTTGGCTAGTCCCGCTGCCAAGTTCACAGTTGTTGTTGTTTTTCCAACCCCACCTTTTTGATTAGCCACACAGATCACTCTTGCCATGATGTCTTTCTCCTCACCAACTAAAGTTTTAATCTTCTCGAGAATAATAAACAAGTTTCAAATTGAAAAATTTTCGAGCTAAAGGAGCTTTTCTGAGATGCCGAGAAGTTCCACGTGGAACATTTCGCGAAATATTCTATTCGATTCCTAGCCGTGATTACTCTTTCTTTTGTGATGTCTGGCTGCCGATCAAAAGATCCTAATCCAGAACTGAAAGATCCTATATTTCAGTCACTCAAAAAGGAAGCTGATGATGCCGAGCGAGCATTTAAGGAGGCTGAAACGGCAAAAGATGAAGCCTATAAAGCATTCCAGTCCGCAACAGCCCAGACAATTGAGCTCAAAGAAGCGGAGAAAGAATATTGGAAAGCTGTTAAGCGAGTGGATTCCCTGCGTCCAACAGTTCGATATCTAAAAATTCGCACTGAAAGGCGAAAAGTGGAGGCTCGAGCGGCTTATGCGGCTGCGTTTGCAAGGGGAGAGGAAGCCAATTGGCCAAACCCAGAGGAATTTGAAGCCTATCAGACAAATAAACGTTTAAGAGAAGCCTCACTGAATTGGAATCGCAGAGTTCCTAAACTGCAAGATCGAATACCCACATCCAAAAGCGATTAACCAAATGTTCCACGTGGAACAAGTCTGACTACTTAATTTTCTTTGTTAGAATCACTGCCCGCCGAGCTTGAGAAAGGGGTAGCGAATACTCCCCAGAAAGCTCCGGAGCCCAGAAAGCGCAGAGCTGAGAGGGCATTTCACCCACTTCTCGCACCCAATTCGTGCCTTTCATGTGAAAAACAACGCCGCCAAGAGCCACAACGTCTTTACAAACCAGACAAACCTTAGAAACGGAGGCATATCCGCGTGTAATCGCAGCAGGAATCTTCCGCTCCAGCTCTTCGACCCGCTTAACTAAGACTTCTGTATTTGAAAGCTTCAAATGAAAAACAATATGCTTAAGGAATTCGCCCTTGCGCTCGTCGGAATCGACCAGCTTAACTTTCAAGTTCGGAGAAGCTTTCGATGCCAGTAGAGCAAGAATTACTCCCGGAAGCCCATTTCCAGATCCCAAATCAAATATCTCCTGAGCATCACCTAATTTTTCCAAGACAATCTCACAGGCGGAAATACAGTCTGCAAAATGCTGCTCATCCGCATCGCGCTCAGTCTGACGTCCAATCAGATTCAAACGGGCATTATAACGAATCAATTCCGAATGATAGGCTTTCAACCCACTTAGGACCTCTGAATCCAAGTGGGAAAACCATTTCTCAACTCTCCAAAGTACATTTTCTTCCGTGCTCAATTCGCTCTCCCAATACTCGACTGACGATCTTGACCCTTTAGAAAAATCATCAAAGCCTGGATTGCAGAAGGATTGACGCCGCTCACTCGTCCGGCCTGTCCAAGTGACAAAGGACGTACTGAAGTCAATTTCTCCACTTCCTCGTTTGACAACCCCCTGACTCTTTTAAAATCCAAGTCAGCCGGGATCTGCAAATTTTCTAGACGAACAGCCTGCTCTATCATCTCATTCTGACGCTTAATGTAACCTTCATATTTCACCTGAATCTCCACAGGCTCATAAACAAGATCATCCTCATCGACAGAAACTCCAAACTTCATGAGGTCTAAACATGCTATTTCTTCGCGCCGCATCAACTCCTTTGCAGACACAGGTTTTAATAAAACCGGACTATCAAGCTGTCTCAAAACGGACTGGGTTCTTTCATTGGGAACCAGCTTAAACCTCTCTAAGTCTTCAAGCATTTTACGTCTTCGACTTAAAAGTTTCTCCGCCTTTTCCCATTCCACGTCACTCAAAAGTCCTACTTCATTCGCTCTCGGAGCCAATCTCTCCAAGGTATTGTCCTCACGAAGTGCCAATCGAAACTCCGCTCTGGAGGTCATCATCCGATAGGGCTCTTTCGTTCCCTTTGTAACCAGATCATCAACCAACACACCCATATAAGCTTCATGACGTTTTAAAATAAAAGCGTCTTTATTTAGAACTTTTAAAGCTGCATTTGCACCTGCGATCAGACCTTGAGAAGCAGCCTCTTCATATCCACTGGTCCCATTGATTTGGCCTGCAAGAAATAAATTTGATATCGCGCGGGTTTCGAGAGTTAAATTCAACTGAGTCGGCTCAACAAAATCATACTCAACCGCATAACCAGGTTTAAGCATTCGAACATTTTCTAAACCAGGAATAGTTCTAAGAAATTCGTATTGCACATCTTCAGGAAGGCTTGTTGAGATCCCTTGAAGATAAATTGAATTTGTATCCAAACCTTCCGGCTCCAAAAAAGTTTGATGACGATCACGATCAGCGAACCGAGTGATTTTATCTTCAATACTCGGGCAGTAACGAGGACCAAGTCCCTTGATCACACCTTGAAACATGGGAGATTGATGAAGATTTTTACGGATGATCTCGTGAGTTCTTTCATTTGTATAAGATAAAAAGCATTTCACTTGCGGAAGTTTAAGCTCGCGATCGCTTTTAAAGCTGAAAGGATAAAACTTTTTATCACCCTCTTGCGGCTCTGTTTTTGACCAATCAATGGAGTCACGATCAAGGCGGGCAGGGGTTCCTGTTTTTAAGCGCTGAACTTTAAAACCAAAGGCTGCCAGCTGATCAGAAATTCCAGTTGTTGCTTTCTCTCCAACCCTTCCACCAGAGTAACTCTTTAGTCCAATGTGCATCACACCATTTAAAAATGTCCCCGTCGTAATAACGACGGAGCGACCAAATATCTCGCTTTGATCTTTTAAGCGCACGCCTTTGCAAACAGAGCCCTCAAGAATAAGAGAGTTAACCTCGCCTTCGAATAATTCCAGTCCGCTCTGCTTCGCAAGGCGGTCTCTCATATAAACGGAATAAAGATTCTTATCGCATTGGGCCCGCGAACCTCGAACCGCTGGTCCTTTTCGAGCATTTAATCTTTTGAATTGAAGGCAGGTTCCATCGGCTGCAAAGCCCATCTCCCCACCAAGAGCATCAATCTCTCGGACCATATGACCTTTGGCTAGACCCCCAATGGAAGGGTTGCAGCTCATAAAGCCTGTCTTTGAAAAGTCCGTGGTAATAATGAGAGTTGAGCAGCCCAGCCGAACGGCTGCCAAGGACGCTTCAATACCGGCATGACCCGCGCCAACCACAATCACATCATAGCTCTTCATCATTTCTTACTTTCCGATGCAAAATTGATTAAAAACCTGGTCCATCACCTGGTCGTCGTAAACCTCACCGAGAATGGAGTAAATCTCTCTCAAGGCTCCATGAAGATCCAACGCCACAAGGTCAGGACTTTCGTCGTTTACCATAAGCGTCAAAGAATCACCTAGCATTTTCTCAGCCTGAGTTAGGTGATTGAAATGTCTCGCATTTAGAGAAACTGTGGACTCTTCAGAAGGCACCTCGCGAAGAATCCATTTCAAAATCTCAGCTTTAAGACCTTCAAGGCCTTCACCCGTCAGAGCACTCACCCTTAAAAATGAGAAATCCAGGCTCGAAAGGTCCAGTCTCGTCTGCTTGTCAGATTTGTTAACAAGCACAAGCGTTCGCGCTTTATCTAACTCTTTCAATAGCTTAGCTTCATCCTCATTCAAGCTCTGTTCACCATCAAGGACGAATAAAACCATGTCCGCGCTCTGCATTTTTCCTTGAGCACGAACCTGACCAAGCTTTTCAATCTCATCCAAAGACTCCCGAAGCCCGGCTGTGTCTATAAGGTCCACCTGGTACCCATTTATAAAAATCCGGCCTTCAATCAGATCTCGAGTGGTTCCTTCAATGGGAGTCACAATCGCTTTTTCTTCACCAAGAAGAGCATTGAGCAAACTAGACTTTCCTACATTAGGACGTCCAATTAAGACCACTTGGTATCCTGATTTCAGAATCCGCCCTGCACGGTAGCCCTCGAGAAGCTTTCGAATCCGGCCTTGCGCAGAGCCTAGTCGGGACACCAAATCCTCTTTCGCAGCGATTTCAATATCTTCCGATGAAAAATCAATATTGGCTTCTAGATGAGCTAAAATCCCAGTGATCAATTCTTTAATTTCCAAAAGCTGTTTGGAAAGATCGCCCTCAATTTGTCGCAAAGAAAGCGCCGCTGACTTTCTAGTTTGGCTCTGGATGACATCTAAAACGCCTTCCGCCTGGACCAGGTCAATTCGACCATTCATAAATCCACGGAATGTAAACTCACCCCGTTCCGCCATTCGCGCACCATGATCCACCAAGAGTTCCAAACAAAGATCAACGATCGTAGGATTCCCATGAAGTGAAATTTCAATGGTATCTTCACCGGTAAAACTTCGGCCATTTTCAAAAAAAGTCGTAAGAACCTCATCGACAACTGCGCCATCGACAGGGTTCTTCAATTTTCCGTAATAAACTTGATGAGATTTTGGATGTTGTGGAAGAAACCCACAGACTTTTCTACATATTTCAACTGATTGTGGCCCGCTCACGCGAACCACAGAAATTCCCGCCTGCCCTGGGGCCGAAGCGAGAGCACATATTGTATCCTTATCTCGATTCAGAAGTGCGGTCATCTTTCTCCGAATTTTGCTCTTTCATTGGAAAGATTTTAATTTTTTTAAAGTGGCCATCACCAACTGATCGACTCTTCACACGACCATCTTCTGCTAAGTATTGATGAACGACTTTTCGATCTTTCGGTGGAAGTGCACGAAAATAAACTGGCTTTCCTTTGCTAAGAGCAATGTCTTTTAATTTATCTGCCAATTCAATCAACGCCTGCTCAGCATCTTTTCTGAAATTCGCACAATCCAGATTAACATGAATTTTCTCATCAGGCATTTGGTGCTGAACCACTCGTCGAATATATAGCTGCATAGAATCAAGAAGCTGACCTTCTTTTGAGGTCAAAAACTCTTCGTCCTCTCCAAAAAAATTAACCGTGATTTCGTCTTCTTTTCTCTCGAGATCAAAGGAAAGTTTCAAATGGGTCAAATCCATAAGATCTTTCAGTACATCATCAATTAAAGTTTCAAGATCGCTTCCGCCCTTTTTCTTTCCTCCAAATAATTTTCCCAACAGACCAGTCATTTTCGTCTCCTATTTCTTATTAGTTTGCACAGGCGCTTCCACCTGGTTGAATTTCATAAAATAAAGTTGTTGTAAGACTCCAAACACGCCACTCACAAAAATATAAAGAGTAAGCCCGCTTGGAAGAGAAAGCATAAAGAAAGAGAACAATACGGGCATCGCCGCCATCACTTTCGCTTGAGCTGGATCCAAAGTGTTCGGTGTGATTTTTTGCTGAACAAAAAGCGTCACTCCCATCAACACAGGTAAAACATAATAAGGATCTCTCGCGCTCAAATCTTGAATCCAAAACGCAAACGGCGCTTGATAAAGTTCGATCGACTGACCTAACACCTGATAAAGCGCAATGAAAATTGGAAACTGAAGAAGCATTGGCAAGCAACCGCCAATTGGATTCGCTTTATTTTCTCTCATCAAACCCATGATCTCTTGATTCATTTTCTGCTGATCGTCTTTATACTTCTCGCGGATGGCTTTCATCTGCGGCTGTAGGACCTGCATCACTTTCATAGATTTATAAGACATGATGTTAAACGGAAGAACCAACACTCGCACTGCGGCGGTCAGTAATATAATTGCAACTCCCCAGTTACCGACGAATCCATAAATACTTTTTAAGAAGACCAAAATGTACTTTGCAATCCAGCTGAAAAAGCCAAAATCAATCACATTGTCTAATTCTGAATCGACGGAGCGTAGAAGATTCACATCCTTTGGCCCAATAAATGAGGAGTAGCTCGCATTGAAATTTTCACCGCTCAGTTTTTGATACGCAATCTGCGCAAACGCGGTCTTTGCTTTTTGAGTGATGTTGAGGCGAAGTTCAGGGAGAGTGTCCGCCTTGTTCACAAAGGCTTGGGTGAAATATTGGCTCCCTAAAGAAACCAAACGGAGTTTTGAAAATGTCTTTGCATCGTCTTCTTCGCCAATATGAACTCTTTCAGTGGTGTCATTTCCTGCGACATAAAACTCTTGGCGTTCATATTGAGGAGTAAACCAGCTGCCACCTTGAACCGGAACAATTGTTTCATAAAGGGATGTCGAAACTCCAATAAAATTTGGATGTGTGCCCTTTATCTCAATATCCGTTCGAAGCTCATATCGAGCGGCAATGATTTCAATCTTCTTTACAATCTCAAGGTCTCCCCATTGAGCACGACCAACAAATGTTCGGTCATCGATTTTAGAAAGATCAAAATGAATCGGGCCGTTCTGACCTAGAAATCCCGTAGAAAAAGTCGCCTGCTCGGAATCCGGTGAGCCCATACGAATGGTCGCTCCGCTTCGATCTGTATATTGATTCAGGCGGATGTTTCTAAATCCCATTCCTCTTGAGGAAACATCGAAACTCAGCTGAGGAGATTCAAAAACCAAAATCGTTTCTTCTTTGGTCTCAATAATAGGCGCAGCTTGTCCCAGGGTAGATGTAACTGGACGCTCAGATGAAGCTTCAGAAACTTCAGGAGGTTGAGAATCTTTTGGCTCGCTTTCCGGAGTTTCAAGAACTGTTTCCTCTTTAACTTGCTCGAACACATGCGGATATTTTTTTTGCATGTAGTGCTGCCAGCCCATCCAAACCACAAAAACAACAGCGACCGCACCCAATGTTCTGCCATCAAAAAAATTCGGCTTATCGTTCATAAAAACTCCTGTTTTGGCTTAGGAGCTGGATCGTAGCCGAACGCTCCAAATGGTCGACATTTTAAAAGTCTGCGTATAATCAAAACAAAGGCGGGAAAAATCGGATGGGTCTGAAAAACTTGAACTGCATATTCTGAGCATGACGGATGAAATCGACAATTGCCCCCAAAGTATGGGCCTAAAAACGCTCGATAAAAGCTTAATAAGAATAGAAAAACCCGATTAATGAGCTTCTTTTGATATTTTTTCGTAGGCTCTGAAAAAAGCTGATCCAAAGTCCTCTCGACTGAGTTCCTTATAAAAACCCGCCGCCTTTTTCTTAAAAACAAAGTTCAAATCAAAAGACTCTGACCACTGGTCAAAATCCCACACCTTTACCCTTTCGCGGCCCCACCTCCTCATTCGATTTCGAACGACAGCTGTGCCAACATATCGGGGTAGGGTCCACCCCACTCGACTGATGCCATCTTCATTCGACTGATATACAACCATCAGCCAATGGGTCACGTGCATCACCCGTCCCTCGTTCCTTAACTTCTCAAAATCACGTTTCTTTTTTAAAGAAATGAGGTTCGGCTTATTTTCCACCAGAAGTGACTGATAAACGCTTTCGTCCCTTCGCTCGACGGCGAGACAATACTTTTCTTCCATTTTTAGTGGCCATTCGGGAACGAAAACCGTGAGTTTTTTTACGGCGCTTTTGACTCGGTTGATAAGTGCGCTTCATGACTGACTCCTCTACTATCTTACGTCATTAATCATCTGAGATTGAGACTCGAGGCGCCAATTAATCATAGCGGGTTGGGTTCGTCAAGAAACGCCTTACGTCAGGACCTCTCGGTCATTGAAAGATCTACTTAGCCATGATAGCTCTGCCTCTTACCGGATCGGGGTCCTAAGTTTTTGGGGGAAATGCGTGCTTATTCAAGAGGAAAAGTTTTGGGACCAAATTAAAGGGAATCTCAAAGCTAAGAATCAAAATAACAAACCACTACAGATGTGGTTTGAGCCCACTCAGTTGGTGCGCACAGAAGACCGTCAAAGCGGAAGATGTTTTTTTCTAGGAGTTCCAACAGAATTACATAAGTATTGGATTTCACAAAATCTTTTGGATCGAATCTGTTCAGAAATTTCTGCTATTTATCAAAACCCTTTTCAAATTGAAATCCTGGTTACTGGTGAAAAAAATTCAACCCAGGAAGAGTTCGCAATCCCTGAAACGGAAAATCCTCTACCGAAATTTGATTCGGGTTTTCACGCGGCCTCGGGGCCCAATTATCCCCGGGACATGTTGAATCCAGATTATACGTTTTCAACTTTTGTCGTCGGACGAAACAACGAATTTGCTCACGCGGCTTCTTATAGTATTTCCGAGAATCCCGGTAAGGGCACGATCAATCCACTCTTTATTTGCGGTCCCACAGGTATGGGTAAGACCCATCTTTTAACGGCTGTAGGAAACCAAATCCGCATGAAGCAACCCGAAAAGCGGATCATGTATGTCAGTGCTGAACGGTTTTTGAACGAGTGGATTTCAAGTATTCGCAGAAAAGAGATGCATAAGTTTAGAATGCGATACCGTGAACAATGCGACATTTTGCTTATGGATGATGTGCAAGTTCTTGGGCGCGGTGAAGCGGTTCAGGAAGAGTTTTTCCATACCCTCAATGATTTCTTCGAAAAGGGTCAGCAAGTGGTTGTCGCGAGCGATCGTTTTCCAAAAGACATTAAGGGTTTGGAAGATCGCATTCGAACACGCCTTGAATGGGGAGTCGTTGCCGACATTCAAATGCCTGACATAGAAACCCGGGTCGCCATTCTTCGTTATAAAGCGGAAGCTAAGAACATTTTTCTTCCCCAGGATGTTGTGACCTATATCAGCCGTATTTCGAAACGCTCTATTCGTGAACTGGAAGGAAA
Organism: uncultured Pseudobdellovibrionaceae bacterium; assembly: GCA_964636785.1. Lineage (GTDB taxonomy): Bacteria > Bdellovibrionota > Bdellovibrionia > Bdellovibrionales > UBA1609 > UBA6776. The sequence goes on from CAZWVK010000003.1 coordinate 18,505, forward strand.
CCTAAATAAGGTCAAAATGTTTTCAGAGCTCCAAGGGCTCCCAATTAACCTGGAGCTTGCAAAGCGCGTTTTGGCCGCACACGACGATGCGGGAACTTTAACCATTGAAGATATTCAGAAGCTGGTGGCTGATCATTTCAAAGTGCGTCTGCCTGATTTAAAAAGTAAAACTCGCACCAAACCTCTCGTCACAGCACGTCAAACAGCAATGTATTTGGTTAAAAGGCACCTCGATAAATCATTGATTGATATCGGAAGAGCCTTCGGCGGTAAGGATCACACAACCGTTATTAATGCTTTGCGCCGAATCGAGAGTCAACTGGCCAAGGATTTAGAAATCAAGAGAGCAATCGAGGAGTTAGAGTCCCGAATCCACAATATCACAGGGGTGTGAATGTGGACTGTGGAAGAACCAGTGGATAAATGGGATAGCTTAAATGTGGGTTCGATTACTCCACAATTTCGAGCACAAAAAGAACTTGTTTCTCAGGAGTTTATCCACATAAAAAGACGAAGGGTTTCAAAGATTTAAAAGAAAAGAGCAGATATCAACGGACCTACTACTACGACTATATTAAATATACTTATAGCTCTTATTTAAGAGGGGGAAACCAAGTGAAACTTGAGGTAGAAAAAAAAGACCTGCTTACTTTGTTAGGCCGATCACAAAACATCGTTGAAAAAAGAAACACGATGCCGATCTTGATTAATATTTTGATGGAGGCCGATCAAAATCATTTGAGGGTTTTTGCCACAGATCTCGAAGTGAGTTTAAAAGATCAGATTTCTGCCAAAGTTCACCAAACCGGAAAAGTGGCCGTAAGCGCTAAAAATCTTTTTGAAATTATTAAGGAACTTCCAGAGGGTCCTATTCTTTTGGAGAAAAAGGAAAACAACTGGTTGAGACTGACTCAAAAAAAATCTGTTTTCAATCTCGTGGGAATGAGTCCTGATGAATATCCGGTTTTCCCAACTTTTAAGACCGATCATTTTATTGAGATTGATTCTGAAATTCTTTCGGAAATGATTGAGAAAACGCTTTACTCCGTTTCCACCGATGAAACTCGATATCATTTAAACGGAGTATATTTCGAAACACGCAAAGAAACTTCATCGTTGAGAATGGTTGCAACCGACGGGCATCGATTGAGTATGGTCGACCGAAAAACATCGGGCTCTGACCAACTTCAACTTACAACTGGTGTGATCGTTCCTCGAAAAGGTCTGAATGAAATTAAAAAACTTTTAGATTCCACGAGTGAATCCGTAGAACTCGCAATCGAAGGCTCTCAGCTTATTATTCGAAACAATGAGACACTTCTTCTTATTCGATTGATTGAAGGTAAATATCCCAATTATCAACAGCTTGTTCCACAAAACTTAAGAGAGACACTTCGTGCACCTAAGGAAACATTACTAAGTTCTCTAAAGAGAGTTTCACTTCTGTCCAATGCGAAATCAAAAGGAGTCACTTTAAGTTTAAGCAAAGGGAAAATGGAAATTGCTTCCAATAACCCTGAACTTGGAGATGCCAAAGAGGAAATCGAAATCGATTATGATGGCAAAGAAATTAAAATTGGTTTTAACGCGAGATACATTCTCGATGTTTTAGGTTCGATCAACGAGGAAATTATCGAAATCGATTTTAACGATCATCTATCTCCAGGAGTCGTAAGGCCGGATAAAGACAACTCGTATACTTGTGTTGTTATGCCAATGAGAATTTAGATGGAATGAACTTTAAAAAAGTTCGAATAAGAAATTTTAGAAATTATCAATCACTAGATCTGGATGTTCCCGAAGGGGTTTTGATTTTTCACGGCGACAATGCTCAGGGGAAAACGAACTTCATTGAAGCTTTATATCTCTTGCTCAGAGGTCACTCTTTTCGTCCAACGGATCAACATGTTTTTTTAAATGACCAAACAGAAGATCAAAGTGTGGTTTCGATTCGCGCACAGATTGAATCGGGAAATCTAGAATTTGAACTTTCGATGGCGATAGATGGTAAAAAGCGAAGAGTTTACCTGAACAATAAGCCAACCAACTCCCTCAAAATGGCTGAAAGATTTCCTCTTGTGCTTTTTAGTCCGGAAAGTCTTTCTTCGATCAAAAGCGGACCCGAGGCCAGGCGACTTTTACTCGACGACTTGCTTGAAATCGAGGGGCGCTCATCCATCCAGGTTCTAAGGGATTTCACCAAATGCTTAAGAACCCGAAATAAGATTTTAAGAAATTATAAACTCGGACTTGTTTCCAAAAGCGCAACTCTTGAAATTCTTGAAAGCCTGGATGGAATATTCTTCCCTTTGGCCACCGAAGTGACTCTGAAAAGAATGGAATGGCTCAAAAGTTTAGAACCTCGAATTTCCGACTCATTTCATCGGGTTTCTAGAGACGAAAATGTGGATATTTCTGTGGAGTATGTGATCTCCGGAGAAGAAGCGATCAATTGGGACCGTCCAAAGATACTTAGCGCCATGCACAACCGGGCTTTAGAGTTAAGGAATGCCGAGCTTGAGAGCGGGAGATCCTTAGTGGGACCGCAAAAGCACGATATAAACTTCTATTTAGGAGGCCGAAACGCCCGATTCTACGGATCTCAGGGTCAGCAAAGGGCCCTGGTCCTAGCATTCAAAATGGCGCAAATAATGGTTCATTACGAGCGATATAAGGTGTATCCTTTCTTGTTCCTTGACGACGTTTTGTCGGAATTGGATTCGCAGAAAAGAGACCGCCTTGTTGAGTTCCTGAGGGAAATCCCTTCACAGATCTTTTTAACAACAACGGATGTCTCTTTTACGGCGAACTTTGGTAGCCGAAAGCTCTCTATTTTTGAAGTGAGCCAAGGTCAAATCAGCGGATAACTAGAGGTAAAAGAGTGCAACAACAAAATTCTTATGATGCCGGCTCGATTCAAGTTCTTGAAGGATTGGAGGCGGTTCGTAAAAGACCCGGAATGTATATCGGTGATACGACTTCGCGCGGTTATCATCATCTCGTTTATGAAATTGTCGATAACTCTGTGGACGAATCGTTAGCGGGTCATTGTAAGAAAATTCAGGTTACAATTGAGCCGGACGACTCAATTACCGTTGAAGATGATGGGCGTGGAATTCCAGTGGATGCGCATAAAGATGGTCGATCCGCTCTTGAAGTCGTAATGACCGTTCTTCATGCTGGAGGAAAATTCGACAAAGGAACTTACAAGGTGTCCGGCGGACTTCACGGTGTTGGTGCATCCGTTGTGAATGCCTTATCCGGTCGTTTTACAGCAACCGTGAGACGCAGTGGGTTTGTATGGAAGCAATCTTATGAAAAAGGAAAACCTTTAGGACCGGTTGAGAAACTCGGCCCGACAGACAGAACTGGAACCACGATTCAGTTCAAGCCGGATCGTGAGATATTCAAAGATGAAACCATCAAATATGATTTCAGCATTCTTGCAAATCGTTTTCGCGAACTGGCCTTTCTAAATGCAGGCTTACACATTGTTCTGACGGATGCGCGAACAGGAAAGAAACAAGACTTCCAATTCACAAATGGAATCATGGAATTTGTTACTTACATGAACAACTCTAAAAAACCTCTTCATCAGGAAGTGATTTACTTCCAGGGAAATCGAGAAGGGGTCGATGTTGAAGTGGCCATGCAGTGGAACGATTCTTATACAGAGTCGATTTACAGTTACTGTAATAACATCAACACGATTGAAGGTGGAACTCATCTTATTGGATTCCGTGGCGCTTTGACTCGAACTGCAAACGCTTATGCTGCAAGTAAAAATCTTCTTAAAGACTTACAGAACAATCTTGATGGTGAAGACATTCGTGAAGGTCTTGCAGCGGTTGTAAGTGTGAAAGTTTCAGAGCCTCAGTTCGAAGGACAAACCAAAACGAAACTGGGTAACAACGAAGTTAAAGGAATTGTCGAGTCTTTAGTGAACGACAAGCTTGCCGATTGGTTCGATCGCAATCCAAATGTTGCAAAAAACATTATCGGGAAATGTGTGGAAGCTGCCAGAGCTCGAATCGCTGCAAGAAAGGCAAGAGATCTCGCACGAAGAAAAACTGCATTGGATGGAGGATCACTTCCTGGAAAAATGGCGGACTGCCAAGAAAGAGATCCAGCTCTATGTGAACTTTACCTGGTGGAGGGAGACTCGGCAGGTGGATCCGCAAAACAAGCGCGTGATCGAAAAACTCAGGCCGTTCTTCCGCTTAGAGGTAAGATCCTAAACGTGGAAAAAGCACGCTTTGATAAAATGCTTTCAAACGAAGAAATTCGAATGATGATTTCTGCGCTTGGAACAGGAATTGGGCGAGACAATGTGAATGTCGACAAAATCCGATATCATAAAATTATTATCATGACGGATGCGGATGTGGATGGATCTCACATTCGAACACTTCTTTTGACATTCTTTTATCGACAGCTTCCAGAAGTGGTTGAGCGTGGATATATCTATGTTGCACAACCGCCGCTTTATCGTGCGAAGCGCGGCCAACAGGAAACTTACTTGAAAGATGAGAAAGCATTAAGTCAGTTCCTGCTTGATCAAAGTATTTCAAAAATGAAGATCGAGAATCTAAAAGATGGAACGACGGAATCTGATCTCAAAAGCTTTATCTTAAATATTCAAAAGTATGAGGCGTTGATACAGAACATCTCCACTCGAATGGATCGGGATATCTTGAGTCATGTGATGTCACAACCGCAGGAACTCAAAGAAATTCTGAAAAGTGAGGATCGAATCAAATCTGTATTTGAATCCTTTCAGGCGTGGACAAAGGAGCATCCAGAAAAAGGAATTACTGAATCACAACTCAAAGTTGAAAAAGACGCTGAAAACGATGCCTTCGAATTCACAATTCGAACAACACGTTTCGGGTATTCAATGAATTCGGTGTTTAACGTGAAGCTTGCTGATTCTTCTGAGTGGGTTGATTTGAATGATCTTTGGGAAGGATTCCAAAATATTGTTTCTCTTCCTATTCAGCTTTCAAACGAGAACAAAGAGTCCACGGCTTTCAATGATTACATTGAATTCTATAAGCAGGTTATGGATTTAGGTAAAAAGGGACTCTACATCCAACGCTATAAAGGTCTTGGAGAGATGAATCCAGAACAGCTTTGGGAAACAACTCTGAATCCTGAAAACCGGAATCTACTGCGGGTCACCATTGGAGACGCGATGGCTGCCGACGAGACATTTAGTGTGTTGATGGGAGAACAGGTTGAGCCTCGACGGCAGTTCATTCAAGACAACGCTTTGCTAGTTAAAGAACTCGACGTTTAAAATTTTTAAGGAATTAATTCATGGAAAATGAGAATCCGCAAATTGCGAATGTAGATATCAATAAGGAAATGCGAGAAGCATATCTCCAGTACTCAATGAGCGTCATTGTTGGTCGGGCGCTTCCGAGTGTTATGGATGGATTAAAACCTGTTCACCGTCGTGTCTTGTATGCGATGAATGACCTCGGGAACACTCACAATAAGCCTTATAAAAAATCAGCTCGTATTGTTGGGGATGTGATCGGTAAATACCATCCACATGGTGATATGGCTGTCTATGACACCATTGTTCGTATGGCACAAGACTTCTCGCTCAGATATCCACTCGTCGATGGACAAGGAAACTTTGGTTCGATCGATGGCGATGCTCCAGCGGCACCACGTTATACAGAAATTCGTATGACCAAGTTAGCGGAAGAGCTGCTTGAAGATATTGATAAAGAAACAGTTCCATTTGGCTGGAACTATGATGATTCACTTTTGATTCCACATGTACTACCCGCAAAATTTCCAAACCTTCTCGTCAATGGAAGCTCAGGAATTGCAGTCGGTATGGCAACCAATATTCCTCCACATAACATGCATGAAGTGGTGGACGGTTGTATTGCGCTTATTCAAGATCCAGAGCTTCCCGTTGATGAACTGATTAAAATCATTCCTGGGCCTGATTTTCCAACTGCTGGAGTGATTGCTGGAACAAAAGGTATTATTTCTGCGTATAAAACCGGGCGCGGGATTATAACCATCAAAGCGGTCACGGAGATTGTTCCTCGAAAAGATCGTGAAGACATCATTGTTTCAGAAATTCCATATCAGGTTAATAAAGCAAAACTCATTGAGAACATTGCTGATCTTGTTAAGGAAAAGAAGATTGAAGGGATTTCCGATATCCGCGATGAATCTTCACGCGAAGGAATGAGAATCGTTATCCAATTAAAGCGTGGAGAAAACGCTCAGGTTATTCTCAACCGCCTTTATAAATTTACTCAGATGCAAATGAGTTTTGGAATAATCATGCTGGCTCTTGATTCAAAAAATCAGCCAGTGACTTTTGATTTGAAGTCCATGCTCCAAGCTTTTATTGCTCACCGCAAAGATGTGGTCACACGCCGCTGTATTTTCGATCTGAAAAAAGCAGAAGCTCGGGCTCATATTCTAGAAGGTCTTAAAAAGGCACTCGATCAAATCGATCAGATCATTGCGACAATCAGAGCTTCACGTGAGGCGGACATTGCGAAGACAGCGTTGATTGAGAAGTTTGAGTTCTCGGAACGTCAAGCACAAGCCATCCTTGAGATGAGATTGCAAAGACTCACCGGACTTGAGAGACAAAAAATTGAGAATGAACTTGATGAAGTCCAGAAGCATATTGCTTGGCTTAAGATGGTTCTCGCAAGTTCTGAAGAAATCTTTAAAATCATCGTTACCGAGCTCGAAGATATAAAGAAAAACTATGGCAATGCTAGAAGAACTCGAATTGAGGCGGCAGCAGATGATGAGTTCCTGGACGAGGATCTGATTGCGAAAGAAGACGTCGTTGTTTCCTTAACCTACTCTGGTTACATCAAACGAATTCCGCTTGAAGAGTATCGGGTGCAGAAACGTGGTGGAAAGGGTCTGAAAGGATCTACATCTCGTGAAGAAGATTTTGTATGGAAGATCTTTGCCGCCAACACCCATACGACCATTTTAAACTTCACTGATCGTGGAAAGCTTTACTGGCTTAAATCCTATCAGCTTCCACAAGGATCCAGAACAAGCAAAGGCAAGGCTATTAACAACGTCATCCAGCTTTCAAGTGGTGAGAATGTCCGCGCGGTTCTTCCTGTGGAGGAGTTCAGTCCAAATTGCTTTGTAGTTCTTCTTACTGAAAAAGGAATTATCAAGAAAACCTCTTTGGAAGGATTCTCTCGGCCAAGGCCATCAGGATTGATCGCATTGACGATCGACCTCGATGATAATCTCTCTGAGGCGCAGATCACTCAAGGATCTAATGACATTTTGATCGTTACAAAAGAGGGAATGTCGATTCGATTTGACGAGTCGGATGTTCGGCCAATGGGAAGAAATGCAAGAGGAGTAAAGGGAATCACACTTGCGAAAGACGACAAAGTGGTCGGCATGGCCGTCATCAACAAGGACAGTGAAGAAAACCTACTGATCGTGACTGAGAATGGTTATGGAAAGCGCACACCAGTGAGCGAATACAGACGACAAAGTCGCGGCGGAGTGGGAATTATCACTCAAAAGACATCCGATAAATCCGGTCTTGTTGTTTCTGCGCGTATTGTATCAGAAGCACAGCATCTTTTACTTTCAACGAACAAGGGCCAATCTATTCGCATGAAGTGTTCTGACATTTCTATCATTGGTCGAAACACTCAAGGTGTTCGCCTGATGAACCTCAATGAGGGTGAGTTTGTCACCAGTGTCGCATTGATTGACGAGAGCGAAGTTTCTGAGCCTGGAGATGAGGAGACTGTAAATTAATGCATAGGCTTTTAATGAGCCTTTTTGTTTCCTTAAGCGTTACAGGATGCTTTTTATTCTCGAAAGAACCTCTCATAAAAGCAAGAGAGCTGGCCGATCGAGGAAAAAAAGTAGAAGCCGCCCAGCTCCTTTTTGACAGGATCGCGTTTGAAACAGACGATGAAGCGTCTTTAGAAATGGCTCGATATGGTTCTCAATTGAGTCATATTGAGCTAAGAGATTACGAAAAGGCGACGTTCTTTTACCGGCATTTGGCGAATTATGCTAAAAATCCAGAAGAGCAACTTTCAGCATTAAGATATTTGGGAATTATTTATTTTGATCATCTCAAAGATTTTGAGATGGCTGTAAGTGTTTTCGAATCGATCCTTCGCTACCCACTCTCAAAAGATGAAGATGCAAAATACCGATTAATGCTCGGGAAGTCGCACTATAATCTTGCACAGCTCGATCAGGCTGAGGCGGAGCTACAAGCATTTAATGATCTCTCTCCCTCAAAATCTCTTCAGTACGAGGGAGATGTTTTTGAAACCAATATTTTAGTCTCAAAAAAAGAACATGAAAAAGCGGCCGAAATACTTAAGCGCTTATTGAGAGAACATCCTGAAAGAGCTCGCTCAGATGGACTCGAAATGAATCTCGTGGCTTGTTATGAAGACATGAAGGATTTCGATGAAGCGATTAAAGCTATGGAAGAAATGAAAAACGGATATGCCGATCCAGAATTTTTAGAAATGAGAATCAGTCGGCTGAAAGAGCGTAAAAACAATCTGCCAGGAGCAAAGGGGCTTAGAAAATGAGTCCGAGCCCTAATAATAAAGGCATGGTTTTTATGGGGATGGGCTTTGAGCTTGTGGTGCTAGTCATCGCAGGGGCCTATTTTGGTGATGCGATTGATAAGCACTTCGGCTGGAAAGGCTATGCTGCTATGACTTTTATTCTTTTGTTTTTGGCGAGCTGGTTTTATCACTTGCTGATTTTATTAAAGAAGGTCAATCAGGATGAGAAAAATGAGTAGAGAATGGCGAGTTGTTCTTATTCATATTGCAATAGTTGTCGTTGGGGCTCTCTTTACAGCCTTTAAATTCGGGAATGCCGAAGCATTAACGCTATGCGCCGGAGGCCTAATTTCCCTGCTGACCTTGGTGGGAGTTGTTTGGACCACATCACGGGTCATTGCGAAAAAACCAATTGCCCTTACGGGTTTAAGCATTGTAATCAAATACGCACTCCTTGGTGGAATTTTGTATTACTTCACCCTAGTTTATGAAATGGACGTTTTATGGCTAGGGTTTGGGGTTGCGCTAATTTTGCCAAGTCTAGTCTTGTTCGGATTTCTTTCGGAGAACGGTTTAACGGAACCGGATGACGAAGAAGTTTAGATATTAGCTTGATAGGAGCAATCAATCATTATGGCCCATTTTAATTGGCTTCAGCTTTTGCCTTTTGTTGATCATCACTATATCCACGTTTGGACAGCAATCGCCGTTGGACTTCTTTTGATCTTGATTTCATTTGCAGGGCGCCTAGCGCTTGGCTCTGGGGAAGCTGCAGTTGCGCCGGCCGGAAAGTTCTCGTTAAAAGGAGTGATTGAAGCTCTTCTTGAGTTCATCGTTGGTTTATCTGATCTTGTCATTGGCGAGCATGGCCGAAAATTTGTTCCCATGTTTGCTGCGATTTTCTTCTTTATTCTTGTCAACAACCTGATTGGTCTCATTCCTGGAATGACACCTGCGACGGACAACTTAAACACCACAATCGGAGTCGGTCTCTTTTCATTCTTCGTTTATAATTTTTACGGAATAAAAGAAAATGGCCTTACATACCTTAAGCATTTTCTTGGCCCAGTATTGTGGCTCGCACCACTCATGTTAGCAATTGAGGTCGTATCTCACTGTATTCGTCCACTCACTCTTGGATTACGTCTTCAGGGAAATATCTTGGCGGATCACACAATCTTAGGTGTGTTCGTAGATCTTTTCTCTGGAGCTTGGTATATTCCTGTTCCTGCGATTTTCTACGGAATGGGAATCTTTGTATCCGGTATGCAAGCTTTCGTGTTTACAATGTTGTCCATGATCTATATATCAATGGCCATCGCACACGAGCATTAAGAACACATCAATAACGAGGAGAGAAAATGAAAAACACACTAATTGCGATGATCGCAGGATTGTTCTCAGCCACTGCAATGGCCCAAGAAGCTGCTGAAACTGTAACTACTGCGGCAGCATCTAATACTGGTTGGTACGCAATCGGTGCAGCTATTGTTCTTGGCCTAGCGGCTTTCGGTGGAACAACTAGCCAAGGTAAAGTTGGAGCAGCAGCAATGGAAGGGATCGCAAGAAACCCTCAAGCAGCTAAAGCTCTAAACACTCCAATGATTCTAACTTTGGCTCTTATTGAGTCTCTAGTTATTCTTTCGTTCCTTATCGCATTCATGATTCAAAACAAGTTCTAATCTAAAGATTAGGAATGAATAAAGAAACCGGGCTAGCTGTTTTCCAGCTAGCCTTTTCTTTTATGGATTATATCCGATTGTTTATAGAAGAGGTTTAATAATCTCATCGAACTGAGAGCGCATCCGAGCCAATCCCGCCTCAGTGTCTGATTCAAACCGTAGGACTAAAACAGGCTGTGTATTGGAAGCGCGAGCCAGAGCCCATCCATCTTTATAGCTTACTCGTATTCCATCAATGAGGTTGATGGAGTAATCCTCACTTGGTGAGCTGAACGCGGACTTTAGTGCTTCAACAATAGAATGTTTCTTTTCCTCTGTCGTATCGATGCGAATCTCAGGAGTATTAAATGCCGGCGGAAACCCAGTTAGTAATTCTCTAATGGTCTTTCCAGAGTGCCCTAATACCTCAATCAATCTCAAGCCCGCATAAATCGCGTCGTCGTATCCAAAATTTCTATCATTAAAAAAGATATGCCCGCTCAACTCTCCACCAAAAGGAGCTTTTTCTACTTTGATCTTCTCTTTAATCAGCGAGTGACCGGTCTTCCACATAATTGGCTCACCACCAACTTGCTTAATGTAATTGTACATACGATCGGAACACTTCACGTCTCCGACAATTTTTGTGTTGTCTAAATTTTCAATCACAAATGGAGTCATGAGCGAAATAAACTCATCTCCCCAGATGACTTCACCCTGATCATCAACAATTCCAATTCGGTCTGCATCGCCATCGAAACCAATTCCAACTTTTGCACCGACTTCCAATACTTTCTTTTTAAGATCGACCAGGTTCGATTCCACAGTCGGATCTGGATGATGATTCGGAAAGCGCCCATCTGGCTCTTCAAAAAGAATGGTTGGTTTTAATCCACAAGCCTCATAAAGGCGTCGAACAATAGAACCCGCAGCTCCATTGCCACAATCCACAACCACAGGGATGTTTTTTAGACCGCTAAATTCAAGCTTATGCTTTTCAATATATGGAAGAAAAATATCATATTTTTCAGAAGAGCCTTTTCCCTCTAGAAAATCTTTATTCTGAATAATTTTGTGAAGGGTCTGGATATCCTCGCCAAATATCGTTCCCTTTCCAACCGAGATCTTGAAGCCATTGTATTCGGGAGGATTGTGCGATCCCGTAACCATTATCGCGCCATTCAAATCCGGAATATGAAATGTCGAAAAATAACTTATTGGGGAAGTGATCAGACCCAGCTCAAAAACTTTAACCCCACTATCAACGAATCCCCTTACGACCGCCTCAGCGATCGTGGGTGAAGAAATTCTCGCATCATATCCTACACTGACGGACAGATCCTGATTTGGAAATCGATTGGAAATAAATTTGGCATGAGCTTTCGCTAAAAAATATGCAAATTCAGAGTCGAAATCTTGATCGTAAATTCCGCGCACATCATACTCACGAAAAATCACTGCATTCATTTTCATACTATTTACCTACCAATTTTATAGCCGTTAAAATCGCATCTCGCATTGAACCTGGATCAGCCATATTCTTTCCAAACAAATCTTTGCCGGTCCCGTGGTCTACACTGGTTCTTACAAAAGGCAAGCCAGCTGTCAAATGAACCCCCTCTCCAAACCCGTGAAGAGTTTTAAAGGGGATCAAACCCTGATCATGATAAAGAGCTATATAAAGGCCGATTTTTTTCCTCATCTTTTCACTGAACGCGGAATCCGCAGGAAGTGGACCCAAAATACGACGCGAGCCCTTTAAAGACTTTAAAAGACGATCATGCCGTTGATCCTGATTCCCAATCAATCCTTCCTCTCCACCATGAGGATCAAGAGCCAATAATCCGAGTTTCCCTTGGATCCTTAATTTTTGAGATAGAGAAAGCGATGTTCGAATCGCCTTCTTTAGTCGCTGTCCTTTAAGCAGGCTATGAGCAACAGATTCCAGCGGTATATGGTCGGTCGCAAGTAGCACATTCATTTTCGATCCGAGGTAAACCTGAAATAGATCTTTTGATCGGCTCAGCTTCCCCAGCAATTCCGTATGTCCAATGGCATGAAAGCCGGCACCTTGAATTCCAGTTTTTGAGAGTGGACCCGTGACAAGTGCTTCCGACCGTGAATTTTTTAAACATTTTCTGGCACAAAGGTCGACCCATTTTGCAGGAGCCTCTTTGCTTTCAAAGATTTCTAGATTTGTGCTCAATGAAAAGTCTTTTAAAAGTGGGCGCCATTTGCGAAGGTCATTGGGGTGCGCGGCAAGGATAAACTTTACTCCACGCTTTACGCCAATGGAGTTTAAGGCTTTAACCGCAACCTCTAAACCAATTCCGTCTCGATCTCCAGTCGTTATGTATATCGATTTCACTTGTTAATTCTAATAAATGCTTCGGATCGCTTTTGGTCAAGCCAGGCCCGAAGCTGACGGGTGAATGCTTTCTGGTGGAGAACGTTCAAAATCTGCTCTCTATTTTCCTCAAGCTCGGGATCTGAAACAAGTGTTCGCTTTAGAATTTTAAAAATGTGAAAGCCTCGGTCGGTTTGTACAATATTTGTTAATCCGTCCTTTGAAGCTGAAGCAACAGCTTTTCTAAGATCCGGAGAAAGTTCTTTCGAATTGAACGTTCCAATGACTCCACCTTTTGTAAAGCCCGGGTCCTCGCTCACCTGCTCAGCCAGCTTATCAAAGCTTTGTCCGCTTTTAAGTTTCTTCAAAGCCTCTTGAGCTCTCTTCTGTGCGGCCTCAGGGCCACCGCTTCGCGGGGAGAATAGAATATGTGCTAAAGTGTATTCATAAACCTGTGCTTTTCCAGGGCCCTTTTTTGAGAGATAATAAGCAGCAACATCCTCATCTGAAATTCGGATTCGTGAGTTCACTTCACGATCAACCAGAGCCTTGCGTTCAAGGCCCTTTTTTATAAAATGTTGATACTCAGCCATTCCAATGCCCTGACGACTAAGGGCATCTTTGAACTGAGCACGGGTTAAATTGTTTTCTCTGGCGACTCTTTGAATCTCCTGCTCGACTCGCTCAATAGTGACTTCCAAGCCTTTTTTCTTAACTTCGCTATCGATTGTTTTCTCATCAATTAAAAAATTAAGTAGGGATTCACGATCCGTTAAAAGCTTTTGACGATCATAGAGTTGAAACAGCAGATCATTGACCAGTCCTTTTCCCGCGAGCGAAGATTTTTCTTTCTCAATGTCGGAGAGAGTAAGAACTTCGGAATTAACGGTTGCAACAATTTTGTCTATCAGCTCGGCGTGGGCTGATAACGTCAGTGTAGAAAATAAGAGAGCGGCAAAAAACCTCAATCAAAACTCCTTTGTTTCAATTCGAAGATTACTGATCAAATCAGTATTCTTGTAAATGCGAGCCATTCTAATTTGCTCGTCCATCCACCGGGAGTACGCGTCTTGCTGCTTTCTCTCCATAATGCTCTTAACGATTTCGTCTCGAACTTCTTTAAGCGGCTCTCCCCGAGCGTACTTTTTACCAAGAAGTTCGAAAATATGAAACCCAAACTCACTTTTAATGACCGGACTCCTCCGCCCTATAGGCATTTTAAACGCAGTAGAAAAAATGGGGGACTCTCCCTTTTCAATCCAGAAGACCTCTGGCTTAAGGGCCTCACCCTCTGCTTTTGAGTTCAGGATTCTAGCCAGTTTTTCAATAGAGCTGCCTTTTTTTAGCTCTGTTTCAATGAGCTTGGCATCGCGCTGAAGCGGAAGGAGGATGTGTCTGATCTGAACCTGCTCCTTCTTTGCGAATCGTTCCTTGTTTTTATTATAATACTCCTGAATCTCAGAATTGCTTGGAGCTTCTAAATCTTTACTCAAATCCTCAATAACGAGCTTTTGAGTCATCGTTTGATCGATTCGCGATCGCCATTGTTTGAAAGTGAGACCTTGGGATGCAAGAGCAGATTTAAAAGAGAGCTCGTCGGGATAAGAGCCTCGAACCCTTTCGATTTCTTTCTGTAGATCTTCGGCTTTAACCAGAAGTCCTTTCTTTCGTGCCCACTGTGCGCTTAAGGAATGAATGATGAAGTCGTTTGCGATGTCTTCTTTTGTCTGCGCCAGATGGTTTGGATCCTTAACCATCAAAGCATCCTCATTACGTAAACGGAAAACGAGTTCCTTTGAGAAGTCCTCTGCCGTCCACCGATCACCGTTTATGTCTAAAACGATTTTATTTCCCAGATCTTCTCTCGAGGTGCATCCCGCAAGAGTCAGGAAAAATAAAACCAGAGCAAGTTTTTTCATTCTTACTTAATTTGTTTTATGGCCGCTTCATTCACTGAAACTGGATATTTCTTCTGAATGGAATTGAAGTAATTGTCAAAGATCTGATTTCGCTTAAGATCCAAAACCGCATTTCGGATTTGGGATTTATCGGCTTCATCATAACTTCGAACATCCGTCAGCTTTATAATATGAAATCCATATCGAGTTTGAACAGGTTGAGAAACGGCGCCTTTTTTAAGTTTAAGAGCACCTTCATAATATTCAGGAACCAAGGTCACACGGCTTTGAAACCCAATATCCCCACCAACAGATTTAGAAGGAATATCATCAGAATAAAGCTTTACAAATTCTTCGAATTTTCTTTTTCCACTCCGCACCTCGTTTGCGATCTCCTGTGTGCGCTTCTTTGCAGCAGCAATCACAGAAGAGTTTGCATCAGGTTTTACGGAGATCAGAATATGACTTGTCTTAACTTCTGGGTTTTTGCGGTAATAGGATTTCATTTCAGATTCTTTGACGTTGATATTCTGGATTCTTTGGCCAACTTGTTTTTCTAAAAGAGCGTTGTAAAGAACTTGTTCCATGGCCTGAATCACTTCAGGAGTTTTTTGCAAGTTTTGCGTATAGGCTTCTTTCACTCCCATTTCAAATTTGATCCAGTCTCTAAGAAACTGCTCCTTGGAGGGAGGATTGACGGCATTCTTTTGTACTAAGTCATAGCGTTCTTGAAACTCTTTGACTGATATTTTCTTGTCTCCAACCGAAAAAGCAGTTTGAGCAAAAGCAGAAGTTGAAAATAGGGCGACTGAAATTAAAAAGCAGATTGTTTTCATAAATTTAAGGCTAACCTGATTGACCTATGGACGCAAAAAATTTGAAGCCTCTTCACAGGCATTAGCAATGGCGTTAGCAAGCTGTTCAGAGTTTTTAGGGTCTTTAATATTTTCAAAGTTCAGGTCTAAAGGCTTGGAAAAATAGATTTCAATGCGAGAAAACGGTTTGGGTAGCCTTGCCTTATTCCACGCTTTCTCAAAAACAAAAAATGAACTACTGGCAATTCCAACCGGGACAATAGTCGCGTTGGTAAGTTTTGCCAGTTCAAAAACACCTGGTTTGACCTGATAGATCGGTCCTTTTGGCCCATCCACTGCCATTGAAGAGTTAAAACCACCTTTTACGAGACGAATTAAACCTTTCAATGCGCTCACTGCTCCACGAGTGGAGGATCCTTTGGAAGTTTCTCCGCCAAACTTGCGAATGACAAAATCAATAAGCTGACCATCCTTGCTTGTAGATGTCATTGTTGCAATTCGAAGTCGCTTCACCATTGGCAATACGCAAAGTTCATCACGGTGCCAGTGAGCAAAGATAAGCGCCTGATTGGAAATTGCTGGATCTTCCCAACGTAAAGAGTATCGCCAGGTGGATGACCACAGAAAGTAAATCCACCAAGCAAGCCTTGGAAGAATTAGACGACGAAAAATAAAATCCCCTTAACTGAGAGCCTTTTTAAACTCTTCATTCAAATGAGGTATGATTTCAAACACATCCCCAACCAAACCGTAAGAAGCCTTTTGGAAAATAGGTGCATCGGCATCTTTATTGATTGCAACAATCACCTTGCTGCCACTCATTCCCGCCATATGTTGGATCGCTCCGGAAATTCCGCAGGCAATATAAAGACTTGGTGAAACCGTCTTTCCAGTCTGACCAACCTGCATTCCATGAGGAACCCAGCCGGCATCTACAACGGCTCTGGAAGCACCGACAGTGGCTCCGAGCGTGGAAGCCAATTCTTCAAGAACTTGAAAGTTCTTTGCCTCACCAAGACCGCGCCCACCAGAAATAATAATATTCGCTTCCGTCAAATCGGGCTTGTTCGACTCTCCCTGGATCTTCTTTTCAAGTTGAATCGATGTGGGTGCTTCAGCCATACTAACGGTTTTGATCTCAGCTGTTGCTGATTCATCCGGAGAGTTTACTGGCAGCTGATTGGAGCGCATAAGCACAATGCTAAGAGAGTCATCAAGAAATTCGACATCCGCCGTACACTTCCCAGCATAAAGTGGTTTGGTCGCAATCACTTTCTCACCTTCGAGTTTCAGCTGAATGCAGTCGCTTGCAATCCCAGAATTCAATTCTGCGGCAAGCCTTGGAAAAACATCTTTAGCGAGCATCGATCCATTGGCTAAAACGATTTTAGCCCCGCTCGATTGAATCATTTCTTTTAGTACATTGATGAGAGCCAAAGGGTTCATACCATCTGAGGCAGACTCACTTGTGAAAACTGTTTTAGCACCATAATTTCCAGCGAGCTTCGCAGCATCTCCTAAAGAAGATCCAACCAATCCGGCATTGATTTCGAGACTATTGTTTTTTGCCCAGCTTAAGAGTTCTATTCCGCCCTTTTTGAGCTTTCCATCTTGAGCTTCTAAAAAGATAAATACTTTGCTCACAGCTTTCTCCCTTAAAGAACTTTGGCTTCGTTCATTAATAAATCGACCAACTTTTTGGCTTGTTCAGCAGGCGTTCCATCAATCATTTTAACGGGTGGCTTTTCAGGTGGAAGTGAGAAGTTTTTCATTCGCACTTTTGGCGTCAATTCACCAAGCCCAAGATCAGCCGCCGTGAGCTCCTTAAGAGGTTTCTTTTTGGCCTTCATGATTCCAGGCAAGCTGGCATAACGAGGTGTGTTCAGACCTTTTGTTGCTGCGATCACGCAAGGAGTTTTAACTTTAAACACTTCCTTGGCTCCGCCTTCGATATCGCGCTCAACGGACACCTGATCATTTGAGAACTCAAATTTTGAAACGGTGGTCACATGAGGGACTTCAAGAAAGCTTGCAAGCATCTGTCCCACACTTGAGGCATTATCATCAATAGCTAATTTGCCAGTGAAGACGATGCGCAGATCGCCCTCACTTTTAATCGCTGTTGCAAGAAGTTTGGCGCTTTGAAAAGGCTCCAGAGCTTCTGGGCAATCAATCACAATGGCTTCATCAGCTCCCATCGCTAAAGCAGTGCGCAATGTATCGACAACTCGACCTTTGGGCCCAGCACTCACAACCACGACCGTGTCGGATGTGGTGGCTTTCAACTTCAAAGCTTCTTCGACCGCAAATTCATCATAGGGGTTCATAACCCACTTAATTCCGGATTCTTCAATCCCGGATTTATCCGCTTTGAGCTGGATCTTTGTTTCGGTATCAGGGACTTGTTTTATACATACGAAAATTTTCATGATGACCTCATCTAGACCTTTGGATCTTTGTGGGTTAATTAAATGAATGTCAATCGATAACACGAAGGAAGAGGCCTCCATGAACTATATCAGATCGACCATAGGTCGAAAGCAGCTTGTCGGTGTTGCGGGATTACTTTTGAGTGGGTTTGTACTCACTCATATGCTGGGAAACATGCTTATTTTTCTGGGCCCACAGGCCTATAATGAGTACAGTCATGCATTGATATCAAATCCTCTCATTTACGCTGCAGAAGCGGGACTCGTTTTATTTTTCCTTGTTCATATTATCCTGAGTTTGAAACTTCAGCTTCGAAATTGGGGCTCTCGAGAGAGTCGCTATGCCGTCCAATCCAACGGTCAGAAGCGAACCTCACCAATCACGCGCACATTGTGGGCTCAGGGGATCATCATTTTGGTCTTCGTCGTACTGCATTTGATCACCTTCAAGTTTGGTACCGTTTATCTGGTGAATTATGGTGAAGGAGAAGTGCGAGATCTTCACCGATTGGTTGTCGAAGTGTTTCAGAGTCCTGGCTATGTGATCTGGTATGCGCTTGCTTTAGTGATACTTTGCTATCATCTCTCGCATGGTGTTTCATCATCCTTTCAGACACTTGGATTTAATCATCCAAAATATGGACCGAAGATCAAAAAAATCGGAATTGCATTCGCACTTCTTGTCTGTCTCGGATTTTTATCTCAACCTGTTTATGTCTACTTATTTCTAAGGGGTTAGGTTATGGCCACTCACGAACGACTGAAATCAAATGCACCTAGCGGACCAATAGAGAATCGTTGGGATAAACATCGATTTGATATGAAGCTGGTTAATCCGGCGAACAAAAGAAAGCACACGGTTATTGTTGTTGGAACCGGACTTGCCGGTGCAAGTGCGGCCGCGAGCCTTGCAGAGCTTGGTTATAAAGTTAAAACATTTTGTATCAACGACTCGCCAAGAAGAGCGCACTCGATCGCTGCACAAGGCGGAATCAACGCGGCTAAGAACTATCAGAATGATGGAGATTCCGTATACAGACTTTTCTACGACACTGTTAAAGGTGGAGATTTTAGAGCGCGTGAATCCAATGTTTATCGTTTGGCAGAGATCTCTCCCGCAATTATAGACCATTGCGTGGCATTGGGTGTTCCGTTTGCGCGGGAATACGGCGGCCTTTTGGATAATCGATCATTCGGTGGCGCCCAAGTATCACGAACCTTCTATGCAAGAGGACAAACGGGACAGCAGCTTTTAGTCGGAGCTTATTCAGCAATGATGAGGCAGGTCGGATTAAAACAGGTTCAGCTTTATCCTAGAAGAGAGATGCTCGATCTTGTTTTGGTCAACGGAAAAGCACGCGGAATAACAGTGAGAAACCTTATCACTGGAGAGATTGAATCTCATGCTGGAGATGCCGTGCTGCTTTGCACAGGTGGCTACGGAAATGTTTACTATCTTTCAACAAATGCAATGACTTCCAATGCGACGGCATCTTGGCGTTGTCATAAAAAGGGAGCCTTCTTTGCAAACCCATGCTTCACACAGATTCATCCCACCTGCATTCCACGTTCAGGAAGCTATCAATCCAAACTGACATTGATGTCAGAGAGCTTAAGAAATGATGGGCGCGTATGGGTTCCGAAAAATAAAGGAGATAGAAGACCTCCTAATGAAATTCCCGAGTCCGAAAGAGATTATTACCTAGAGCGAATTTATCCAAGTTTTGGAAACTTAGTTCCTCGGGATGTGGCTTCAAGACAAGCGAAATTCAGAGTGGATGAGCAGCGTGGTGTGGGCCCGACTGGGGAAGCTGTGTACTTGGATTTTTCTGATGCAATCAAGCGGCTAGGCGAGGATAAAGTATCTGAAAAATACGGAAACCTCTTTCAAATGTATGAAAAGATAACAGGTGAAAATCCCTATCGGGTACCGATGAGAATTTATCCTGCAGTCCATTACACGATGGGTGGACTATGGGTTGATTACAATTTGCAAAGCACCATCCCAGGCTTACATGTTTTGGGAGAGGCCAACTTTTCAGATCACGGTGCGAATCGGCTCGGAGCATCTGCATTGATGCAAGGTCTTGCTGACGGTTATTTTGTGATTCCAGCGACACTTGGAAATTACATCGGATCGACTTCACTTGAGCCGGTCACTGAGTCACACGAAGCTTTCAAAGCCAGTCGTGAGGAAGTCAGTGCGCGTCTTTCAAAGATGCTGTCTGTTCAAGGATCAAGATCCGTGGATGATTTCCACAAAGAGCTTGGTGCGATTATGTGGGATAACGTGGGGATGTCTCGCAATGCCCAAGGACTTCAAGAAGCGATTACCAAAATCCAAGCGTTGAGAAATGAATTCTGGCAGGATGTTCGAATTCCTGGTGAGCAGAATTATAAAAACTCAGAACTCGAAAAAGCAGGTCGTGTGGCTGACTTTCTTGAGCTTGGTGAGTTGATGGCGAAGGATGCGCTTGAGAGAAATGAGTCTTGTGGCGGACACTTTAGAGAAGAATATCAGACGCCAGAGAATGAAGCTTTAAGGCGCGATGATGAGTTTGCTCATGTTGCAGCCTGGGAATTCTCTGGTGCAGAAATGAGTCCGAACTGGTCGCGACATAAAGAAGAACTTGAATTTGAATATGTGAAACTCACTCAAAGAAGTTACAAATAAGGACTGTGGCATGAACTTAAATTTAAAAATCTGGCGACAAAAGGGACCTAATGACAAAGGTCATCTTATGGATTTCAAGGCGACCGGCATATCTGAAGACATGTCCTTTCTGGAAATGATGGATGTTGTAAACGAGCAATTGATAAAGGATGGCAAAGATCCGGTGGAGTTTGATCATGATTGTCGTGAAGGAATCTGTGGGTCTTGCTCAATGGTGATTAACGGCAATCCTCATGGTCCAGATCGCGCAACCGCCACATGTCAGCTTCACATGCGAAGATTTAAAGACGGCGATACGATTGTCGTTGAACCATTTCGCGCAAAAGCTTTCCCAGTGATTCGCGACCTCGCAGTGGATCGATCCGCGTTCGATCGAATCATAGAGGCCGGCGGGTTTATTTCTGCAAACACTGGAAGTGCTCAAGATGCCAATTCGATATTGGTTTCAAAAGAATATGCGGACCGATCTTTTTCTGCCGCCACATGTATTTCATGTGGTGCATGCGTGGCGGCCTGTAAAAATGCTTCAGCCTCGCTCTTTGTCGCGGCAAAAATTGCCCATCTGGGTCTTCTTCCGCAAGGTCAGCCCGAGCGAAATGAGCGAGCATTGAAAATGGTTGCTGCCATGGATGCTGAAGGATTCGGAGCCTGTACAAACACAGGAGCTTGCTCGGCGGCATGTCCAAAAGAAATTGGTCAGGAAAATATCGCTCAGATGAATAGGGAATTCCTGAAATACTCTGCTAAAAGCCGCGTTTAAAAGCATTTGAGAGGGGCAAACACTATATTTAGTGTCACCATACCTTGGACCCTCCCATAAATAGGAAGTTATGAACATTAAACCACAGAGTTATCCACAATTCGGATAGAAAATCGTTGTTTTTCCCATCGTTCGTCTAGATTTCTCAGAGGGTTAACCGGCTCTAGGTCTAGGTAGTGTCTACCGATTGAGACCGGAAAAATTGTTTCTCAACCCGCGAGCTCATCAAAGAAAAAACAATTCTTTCCGATATGAAAGTCTAGGAAGGGATGTGCTCCGTGGGAAAACTCAAGTCTGCAAAAGAAATCCTGGAAGAAATCGGCTTTAAAAAAGATGCGCCGGAATCCACTCAACTTTCATTTTATAGATTTCTAAAGAAGAATGCCTCTTCGCTTCAACAACCCACGCCAACCATTTCAAATCCACCTGAGCAACTTGAGTTTCAGCTCGAAGACTCTGCCAAAAGCCTTTGGCCGCAGGACCCCAAAAGAAAAAAGGTTTCCACACGGTGATATAGGCCGGTACCATTTTGGAACTGGTCGAGCTGGCTTTTTGCTGAATTATTCAGCCGTGCATCTTTAGGACGAAGATAGGGTTCAGCTTAAAACTCAAATCATTCAGCTCAAGAACGAGCGGAGGATATATGTTTCAAGGAAGAACCATTCTTACGTGGGTTTTAACAGCCTTCGTGGGAGTCGCAGCGTACGCAACCCAACAAACTGAATTTCCGGCCGTGCCTGGAGAATTTATTGTCAAATTAAAGGACCCAAGCATCCTAGAGACGAAAGGAAGTCTGGGGGCGTTTAATTCATCCAATGTAAGGATCGTTACAAAAGCATCCGGTACGATTGTAGTGACGCGCCCAATTGGCGAGTTGAGTTCTCAATCGATCGATATTTTATCTCAACATCCTATGGTTGAGTATGTTGAACCAAACTATATATACACAATAGTCGGCGGAAGTTCTGAGCTTCCAAATGATCCAAAGCTTGGCGATCTATGGGGTCTAGTTAACGTGGGTCAAAAATCCACTGGAGATGCTGGGACGATCTCGGGACTTCCTGGATTTGATATCAATGCCAAAAAGGCTTGGGAAATTCAGACAGGATCTAAAGATGTAAAAATCGCTGTGATCGACACAGGCGTAGATTACACGCTCGCAGATCTTGCTCCAAATATGTGGGTCAATGAAGCGGAATTAAATGGTGAGCCCGGCGTTGATGATGATGGCAACGGCTGTATTGATGACATTCATGGATGTGACTTCGCAAATAACGATGGTGATCCAATGGATGATCATGGACACGGATCACATGTCTCTGGGACGATCGCAGCCAAAGGAAACAATGGCACGGATATCGTTGGAGTTGCGTGGGATGCAACCATTGTTGGCGTTAAGTTTTTAACTCGAAGTGGCGGTGGTACACTAGAGAACGCGATCAAGTCGATCGATTATGCAACCGCAGTTGGCGTTGATATTATGAACAATTCTTGGGGCGGCGGCGGATTCAGCCAAGCTCTTTTGGAATCCATTCAGCGATCAAGAGATGCAGGAGTTCTTTTTGTAGCTGCTGCTGGAAATTCTCGCCAAGATATGGATAAGCGACCTTCTTACCCAGCAAGCTATGATGTTGAAAACGTGGTTTCTGTTGCATCGGTTGATGCCGCTGGAAATCTATCCAGTTTTTCAAACTACGGGAAATCCGTTCACATCGCAGCGCCAGGATCTAATATCCTGAGCACGACACCACAAGGATTGAAGAGCTGGTCGGGAACTTCTATGGCATGTCCTCATGTGGTGGGAGTTGCAGCACTTCTTCTTTCTCAAAATCAAAACCAAACTTATATGGATGTTAAAGAAAGACTGATCTCTTCTGCTCGTCCAACAGCTTCCATTCGCGGCAAAGTCGGCTCTGGAATGCTTGATGCGTATTATGCATTGAGTGGTGAAACTCCTCCAGCAGACCCGAATGACCCATCCGGCTGGGATCAGGTGGCCATCGAAATTGAAACCGCACATCCGTATGAAAACAACTTCACTCAAAGCTGGGAGATTGAAGTTCCTGGAGCTTCCAAAATGGCCGTTTTGTTCTCAAAGTTTGATACGGAAAGAAACTATGACACCGTTTCATTCTATGATCGTGACGGAAACCTTCTTGGTCGCATTTCAGGACCAATGGGTGATGACTCATTCTCTCCGGTCTTTTCATCTGATTATGTTCGAATGGAATTTAAAACAGACCGATCTGGTCAGCGCTTTGGCTTCATCGCAACAGCTGTTGCATATCAGTAACCGCTAAATTTTTATGAGCCTTCCTTTTCGGGAAGGCTCTTTTTTCGTGGCAACGAATAGAACTGATCCATCTTTAAATTCACAAGTTCCGGCATGTCCAGCTGACTGCAGTGAGACCCAAAAGGGACAATCAAATACGAACTATTTTTAATAAGCTGATGAATCCGTTCCTGATGTTTTAGCGGAGTTACAGAGTCGTTTTTGCCGGCAACAATCAAAGTCGGAGCTTTGATGCGCTCCAAAACCGGATGGCCATCATAATTGAGCATCGATTCAAAGATTTTAATAAAGGCTGGTAAATCCAGCGCAGCAACTCCACGCGCATAGATTTCAATATCTTTCAGCGAGGTGAGCTTTAAGTTAAATCCTCCGGCAAGTGCACTCAACTGAATAGCCAAGGGATTCTCGAGCGCAATTTTCCAAAGCTGAGTCAGTGTTTCTGGAAGCAAACCATAGCCGCTCTTAAACATATGGAAAAAACTCAACGCTAGATCATTTCCAAACATTCCCGCCAGTGGATTCTGTACAAATCCATTTATAAAAACCAAATCCTTAAACAACTCAGGAAACATGTCGTAAGTTCGAACCAAAAGTTGCACACCAAAACTATGCCCAACAAAGTGCGCATCTTTAATGTCGAGCTCTTCACATAAAGCCTTAATATCCCAAGCCATGGAATCAATGTCCAAATGATCCAAAGATTCAGGAACATCTGAAAAGTGGTGGGCGCGGTAATCAAACGTAATCACCTGAAATTTATGTGAGAAGTGCTTCACCTGAAGATGCCAGTGATTCATAAGGCATCCGATTCCATAGCAAAAAATCATTGGTGGGCCAGAGCCGCGAACCTCATAGTAAATGCGGGTACCATCGAAGCTTTTAAAGTATCCGGTTCGCTTTTCTGTGAAATTCATTCGATAAAATCCACTTCCATCTCAGTTCCAAAAATTTGAATTCGATCACCCACTCTAAGTATTTCGGTTGAAACGCTCTTTCCGTTGAGTCGTACTTCCTTTCCTAAAGCTTTAAAACCAATTCCCTCTTCAGATGGAAATACTTCAAAACAAAAGTCGGACGCTTTTTCTTCAAAAACCGGAAGGTCGATCGAGGAACGTCCAATTCTTCTTGGTCCGTACCCAAGCACCCAGCGGGTCTCAGCTTGTGGGCCCTTAAGGAAATCCAACACCAAAGCGGGCCTCATTGGCTCTAGAGTTTTTGGGTTGTTTTCAACTCGGAAGGTGGTTTTTCGTAGGAATGAGGTCAAAACCTCATTCCACTTTCGCTTGGGCTTTTTTTCTGGCTTTTTCTTCTGAGCCGGGTTGAGCTCGAACACCGCCAATCGAAAGGGGCCAATCTCGAATTCAGTTCCCGGATTAAGAACAATTGACTCTACGCGCTCGCCATCGTTTAAAATCCCATTTTTAGAGCCCAGATCCTGGACCTCAAAAGTCCCATCCTCATTCTGGACGATTTTAGCGTGTTCTGAAGAAATTTTTGCATCATTGAGGCGGATTCCAGCCGCTCTTCTTCCAATGAGCAGCCCGTCAGAAAGTTCATAGCTTTCTCCTTGAGAGGGTCCGGATTTTACGACAATATAAATGGCCATCATTGGTAGTTTAAGCCTTGTGCGATCAAACCAGCCATGTTAGATGCATAGCGTTCGTAGAATAACCTTGCTCCCATCCATTGTGGGGGCTTTAACCGAAAGGAATACCATGGCCCAAGCGACTCAGCCGAATCGCAAGTATGAAGCTGTTATTATTATGCACCCGGATTGTTCTGAAGCAGAACAAAAGGCGCTTTTTCAAAAGAATAAAGACATCTTGAAGTCTTTCAATGGTGAGATCAATCACCTCGATACTTGGGGACGAAGAAAACTCGCGAACCCCATCAATAAACTCACTCGTGGAATCTATTTTCACGCAACTTTTGAGTCTCAAGGCGAAGCCATTGCAGAGCTTGAGAGAACAATGAGAATCAATGATCGTGTTCTTCGTTTTCAGCACACCCGTCTCGATGATCGTGTGAGCTTGGCGAAGTATCTAGAAAAATTCAAAGACTCGTTGGCTGAAACTTCAAGACGCGAAAGAGAGCGTGAAGCTAAAGCTCAAGCACGTAAAGCTGCGATGGGGGCACGTAGACCTCCTCGAGAACAATAGAAGGCTCAATGGCAAAAAAACGACTTGGGACTTTTTGGATGCTGTGGGCGTTTGCTTTGACAGCAGTCACCTATTTTTTAGGAGCTGGACCATTGCGTGCGGTGCGTGCGCAACTTGGCCGTGGCTTTTATTGGGGATTCGTTTTTTTGCTAAGTGCAGTGTCTTTGGGCTTGGGATTTTCGTTAGAGGGAAATGAATCTGCTCTGTTGATCTGGGTTGGTGCTTCTTTCCTAACGATTTCCCTCTTACTCGGATTGTTTTCAGAGTTTGAAGAATCTGGATTGAGTTTTGATTTGAGTGCAGCCTTTTCTATCCTGGTGCTTTCTTGTTTATCAGTTGGCGCAGGTGGAATTTTATTTTGGCTACAGGGTCGAAGCTTGTTTACAAAAACACGAATGTTTTTTGAACAGTCTTTGAAAGGTGCTCAAATTGAACTTCCTATTGATCAGATTATTTTTCAGATTCCTTCTGTGATTGTGATTTTGTGGATGCTTGCAATCTATACGGGAGTTCTTCTTGAAGGACGCATTCGCCTAGGGACTCATCGACCAAGCCTTTTAAGAGCGGAGCTTTTTCAGTTCCGTGCTCCAGGCTGGGCCGTATGGGTTTTTATTGCAAGTCTTCTGCCCGCATTCGGAGGATATGGACCGAACTGGTTACAAGTTACAGCAACGAACATTCTTAATATATCAATTGCTGTATTCTTTTTTCAGGGGATCGGGATCATTCACCAGGTTCTCATTTTTATGAGAGTGGGTTTGTTTTGGCAGATTCTTTTGGTGGTGTTTTTAATTCTTCAGCTCTTTTTATTTGTCAGCTGCTTAGGATTGGCTGACTACTGGTTGGATTTACGAACGAAATTAATTAAGTGGCGGCAAAATCGCCTTGAAACATTAAAGAGGAGAGAAAAATGAAAGTCATTCTACAAGAGGATGTAAAAAACGTAGGTAAGGTCGGACAGCTTATTGAAGTTGCGACAGGATTTGCGAGAAATTATCTATTCCCTAAAAAATTAGCCGTTCTTGCCACAGAGAAAAAAGTGGATGAGTGGAATCACTTGAAAAAAGTCGCAGAGGCAAAGAAGAAAAAAGCAGTTGCTGCACGTCAAGAGACTGTAAGCAAATTGAAAGATGTTACGATTAAGTTTGAAATGGAAACTTCAGGAGAATCAGAAAAGATTTTCGGTTCCATCACCAATATGGACATCTCTGACAAACTCGAAGAGCAAGGTTATTCCATCGATAAGAGAGATATTTATCTTGAAGAGCCGATTCGTACTCTTGGGCAGCACAAAGCGTTGATTAAGCTTGGAGAAGGACTCGAAGCTGAAATCACTGTTGCTGTTGATAAAAAGTCTTAATCCATATTTTCTTTAGCTTCGATCAGCACATCTTGCAGATAAGAAGCTAAGATTTCGCGAAGTTGCTCCAATGTCAGTGTCTCCTCGCTGGCTTTGGAGTGGCCTATCACTCTTTTAAATTCTTTCTCTAAACTCGCACTCTCAAGACCAGTGGCATTCAGCACCGATTCGATTAAGGCTTTGCCTTCCATGGCATATCCCCTTCCCCTCGTAGTTTCAGACACCTCAAGTTGAACAAGGGGTTAGGAAAATTAAAAGGGGGTGGGTTTAAAACCAGACTGAGCGAAGGTCCGGAAAGTAAAGCTTTTAGAACTTTATGAGGCCCGAAAAAGGTTGAATTTGTGATCAGCACAAATTGTCTTCCCTCAACCTTACCCGATCATGCCGTGAAGGTGACCTTCATGAATGCAGCCGCGTTTTACTCTCTGGTTGTTTTCTCAGCGACCATTCACTTTCTTCCGCTCGTCTTACTTGTTGGTTGGTATTGGTTTTAAAATTCACTTCCGCTGCGGAAGCAGTTTGCGTCATGAGTGAGCTAGTGAAGTTCTCAGGAAAACCATTGAACTTAGAACTTAATAAGGACTCCAAGGACCCCTGTTGCCAAGGTGATTGAAGCCAGAATCACTCCACCGAATTTGCTTTCCGATCAGAAAAATTCTTTCGCAAGTTGTAGCTTTGCTGTCCAAATTATTTTGGTGACTTTGATTTATCTATCAGCTTTTGAACATCTGCGCGGTCGAGCAATTCACCGCTTGCAAAGCGATGAAGAACACTGCTCACAAGAGTCTGATAGGGAATGCCGAGGCGAAGTGCTTCGGTTTTAAACCAAGCTAGAACTGAACCATCGATTCGAAGGCTGGTCGGTGTTTTTGTGGCTGAGCGATCGACCTTTAACTTATTAGATCTCTTTTTAAGATTCTTTAGATCATATTCCTTCTTCATACCGTCTTCTTTCTCTTAAGGTCGCCTTTCGTGAGATTTCAACTCCGAAATTGGAATTGAATTCATGCAAAGTAAAAGATCAGGCGAAAGCAAAATACCGTGATCCCAATGGTTTTAAGGGCCGAGTTACGGATAGATTAAAATTTAACGGCTGCTACGATCCAGCACCTGGAGCGAAATTCAGAGGCTTTCCGCCAGGACGTCTTTGTCCGCCGGAGCTGCTTCCAGGGCCTGGTGGAGGAGCGGTCGGCATTGGCGCGTCGGGGCCGCGAATGAGGTTTTCAAAGATACCATACTCTGGAACCCAACGAAGTTTTACGACATCAGTTGGACCGTTTCTTTGTTTTGCAATAATGACTTCGGCTACTCCGCGAATCTCTGGGTTGTCGCGATCATAGTAATCTTCACGATAAAGCATTCCGATCACATCAGCATCTTGCTCAATCGAGCCTGATTCACGAAGGTCAGAAAGCATTGGTCGTCGATCCGATCGTCCTTCCACACCTCGGTTGAGCTGAGCAAGAGCAATCACAGGGATTTGGAGTTCCTTCGCAATCGATTTTAGAAGTTTTGAAATCTCGCTCACTTCGCGTTCGCGGCTTTCAACCCTTTGCTTCATTCCCATCAAC
Organism: uncultured Pseudobdellovibrionaceae bacterium; assembly: GCA_964636785.1. Taxonomy (GTDB): domain Bacteria; phylum Bdellovibrionota; class Bdellovibrionia; order Bdellovibrionales; family UBA1609; genus UBA6776. The sequence continues at coordinate 47,039 of CAZWVK010000003.1, forward strand.
TGAAGGTAATCCACCATGATCATATCCAGCCCGTGTTTAGCCTTCATACGGCGGGCTTTGGCGCGAATTTCAAAGGGACTGATACCTGCGGTATCATCGATAAAAAGGCCTGTCTCACTCAAGGCTGCGGCGGTATTAATAAGCCTTGGCCAAGCCTGGTCATCAATGCGACCTGTTCTTAAATCACCCATACGAATTCGTGCGGCATTTGCCAGCATACGAACCATAACTGACTCTTTTCCCATTTCCACAGAGAAGTAAGCGATTTTCTTTTTTTCTTTTAGAGCCGCATGAAGAGCAATATTCAAACTAAAAGCCGTCTTTCCCATGGAAGGTCGGGCTGCGATAATAATCAGTTCGCCTGGTTGAAATCCAGATGTGAGTTCATCCAGCTCCGCAAATCCAGAGGGAATTCCGGTCACAGTTAACTGTTGTCCGTAGAGAGACTCCAATTTCTCAAGACTGGCTTTGACAAGCGTACTTGGATCCGTCAGACCACCTTGAGCGGTCGATTCCGTCAGTTGAAACACTTTGGCTTCAACGGTATCCATGAAAGCTTCCATGTTCTCGTAATCGCCATCAAAAGCTTTGGTGATGAAGTCCTGGCTTGTATGGATCACTCGACGAAGAAGCGATTTCTCATGAACAATTTTAGCGTAAGAAATAATATTCGCAGCAGAAGGTGTTTGATCGATTGTTTCGGCAAGGTAAGCGGCTCCACCTACAGTTTCCAAATCCCCTTTTTCCATCAGAAGATTCGAAACCGTGACAAGATCCGCTGGCATATCCCGGCGATGAAGGTCTCGAATCGCGCTAAATATTTTTCGATGTGAAGGCTTGTAAAAATCCTCTTCCGTCAGAAGATCGGAAACTTCGTCCCAGGCCTCTTGCTCAATCAGCAATCCCCCCAGAACAGATTTTTCTGCGTCAATGTTCTGAGGCGGTAATTTGTGATCTGAAAACTTTGACTCCATGCTCTCCCCGAACCCTAAAAGCTTTGCGGGTCATCCTACTAAAGACGACTATAGATTATGGTCCCGCCGGTGTGAATCAAAGTTGTAAAATTAGGACTGTAATTTTTGTCTCACGCGGATCTTATAGCTATCAATCTTTTTCTTCAAAGTGTTGCGATTGATACCAAGCATTCTAGCCGCACGAACCTGATTTCCGCGGTGGCTCTCGAGAGCTAACTCGATCAACGGTTTTTCAACCTGCTCTAAAACCAATTTGTGAAGGTCGTCGAGTTCAACTTGAGCATCGTCTTGTTGCTGAAAAAGAACTTCCAGTTTGCTGCGGACAAGTTTTTCAAGACTAATCGTTTGAAGGTTAGCAACTAAAAGATGATCGGAGTTTTGAAGCGTCGGTTCTGGCGTCATAGAAATGCATTCCTCCTGGTAGCGGTTTTAGACACATCAATTTTCATATTGGGGATTTTATACCCCGCGGGTGTGGGAAGACCAAATATACTTATGTAGCTGCAATTGCAACCGTGCAACGGACTTTTCAGAAAGAATTTTTTTTGCAAGCCATTTTTCATCAATTTTATTGAATGATGGACTGTATAAAACAATTGATTTTTTTAAAACTTTATTTTTTTGACAAAAATCTTCAGCCCACTCGAAATCCCTTTCTGAACAGATCACAAACTTAAATTCTGTCTGTGGTCCAGCAAGCTCTAAGTTTTTCATACAGAACTTATCAGGAGCTCCACTATCTGGGGTTTTAATATCAATAATCTTTAAAACTCGCGAATCCACATTGGAACAATCCAAATCCCCACTTGTTTCAAGCGAAACGGTATAGCCCAAATCACAGAGAGTCGTCATTAGCGGATAAACATTCTTTTGTAGCAGCGGCTCTCCACCAGTTACGCATACATGGGATGCCTTGTTTGATTTTACAGTTTCAACGATGGATCCAAGATCTTTCATTTCACCTTCGTGATAAGCATAGGTCGTATCGCAGTAAGTGCAGCGCAAATGGCAACCGGACGTTCTAATAAAAGTCGTTGGATAGCCGACTAAAGAAGATTCACCCTGTATGCTGTGAAATATTTCATTGATTTTAAGAGAGAGTTTGGAAACTTCCATACGTTCGTCGGTTTGTATCCGATCTTTGCTCTAAAATCCAGACTTTCAAAGACAACTCGACTCACCTAGAATTTTTAGGATGGCAAAAAATCTAGAGCGTTCAAAAGATGATATTTTCGGGTTGTTATTTGCAGGACTGGGACTTTTCTTTCTTGTTTCCCTTTGGAGTTATTACCCTTCAGACCCGTCATTAAATTCCTTCGGATCTGGGATAAAGACCCAGAATCTTTGTGGATATTTGGGCGCTATCCTCTCGGATCTGCTCTTCCAGGGCTTTGGAGGTGGATCTTGGCTATTGGTGGGAGTTCTGTTCTATCAGGCGTACATTTTTTTCACACGTAAGAATGAGGGATTAGATAGAAGGCTTTGGCTTTTTGGAGTTGTGGGCATGGTTTTGCTTTCTTGCCTTCTCTCCCTTCATCTTTCTGATTGGAAACTTCATGGCGGAAGCACCCAATCGGGCGGCTTCCTTGGCGCTATGAGTGTTGGTCTACTTCTACCTGTTTTTAATAAGGTGGGTTTATCCATTGTACTTTGGCTTTCAATGATTGCGTTCCTGTCCTTATTCACTTCCCACCGAATGTTTGAGTGGGTGAATTATGTTCGCGAATGGATCTTATTTTGTGGTTCATATGCGGTTGAACTTTCTCAAAAAACTTTCGAGGTCCTCAAAAACTCGATTCCAAGTTTTCCAGAACCTGCAACAGAGCCACAAATTATTAAATCGAGTGTCGATCGTTCATCCGAGCCTTCGAAACGCTTTTTCACTCTTCAGTCTGAGAGTGATGAAGAAGAGGAGGAAAGTTTAGAAGAAGAGGAATCTTACTCCGACGAAGATGAGGAAGTCGAAGAGGTCAAAGAACCCATTGCGGTTAAACTCTCCGGTTATCTGAGTCGAAAAACTAAAGAAAAACCTGCTCCGAAAAAACGTCGACCTAAAATGGTGACAAGAGTTGAAAACTGGGAAATCCCCAAAATAAATCTTCTGGAAGATCCTCCACATTCCCGTACGAAATTGGATGAAAAAGAACTTAAAACGAAGTCACGCCTTCTCGTTGAAAAACTGGCGCAATTTTCAGTGAAAGGTGAGGTCACAGGAATCAAGCCCGGACCGGCCGTGACGATGTTCGAATTCAAGCCCAATGCGGATGTTAAGATCTCAAAAATCACAGATCTTGCAGATGACTTGTCTCTGGCGCTCAGTTCTGAATCTGTGCGGATCGTTGCTCCAATTCCCGGACGAGATGTCGTGGGGATTGAAACATCAAACACTCACCGTGAAACGGTCTTCCTTAAAAGCATCATTCAGGATGACCTATTTTGGGATGAGGATGTGAAACTTCCAGTGGCGCTGGGGCGAAAAGCAGATGGTGAGCCTAAGATTGTTGACCTTCGAAAAATGCCCCATCTTTTAGTTGCAGGCTCAACTGGTTCTGGAAAGTCGGTTTTTGTCGTGTCTCTCATCACCGGATTACTACTACGTCATTCGCCAAAAACTTTACGACTGGTGTTGGTTGATCCAAAGCAAGTGGACTTGGCGGCGTTTAGTGACCTTCCACATTTGGTTATGCCGCCAATTACAGACTCGAAAAAAGCAGTTGGCGCATTGAGATGGGGTATTCGCGAAATGGAGAAGCGATATCGATCCATGTCCAAATTCGGAGCAAGAGGATTAGAGGCTTTTAACGAAACAGTTTCCAATCTTTCCAAAGATCAAATTGAAGAGCATGTTGCCTATCAGGAAGAATTGGAAGGTCCATATCATCCAAAAAGCTATTACTTCGAGCCACTCCCGTACGTTTGCATTGTCGTTGAGGAGTTTGGTGATCTCATGGCCGTTGATAAGGTGAATGTTGAACAAGCTGTTGTTCGGCTTGCACAGATGGCACGCGCCTGTGGAATTCATTTGGTTTTAGCGATGCAGAGCCCGCGAAAAGATGTTGTTACAGGTCTTATTAAAACAAATATTCCTGGCAGAGCCTCTTTTAAAGTCGCCAGCAAAATGGATTCAAGAATTATTCTTGATGAAAGCGGCGCTGAGCGTTTGCTGGCTCGAGGGGATATGCTTTTCCTTGCTCCTGGAGTTTCAAAGCCAGAGCGTCATCATGGTCCTTATCTTGCCGAAGATGAGATTGAAGCGATTGTTGATTTTTGGAAGTCACAGGGTGAGCCTGTTTACGATCCTGTGGCGATGAAGGCGGTTGAAGGCGGAATGGAGCCAGGAGCGTCTTCTGAAGGATCGATATTTGATAATTCGGATGAGATCAAAGATGAGCGCTACGATGAAATTTTGGAGTACGTGGCGACCCAAAAGGAAGTCAGTGCATCTCTTATCCAGAGACGATTTCGTTTAGGATACCCACGTGCGGCTCGCATGATCGAGATTTTTGAGTCTGAAGGAGTGGTCGGTCCTGCAAATGGTTCAAAGCCAAGACAGGTATTGATTAAAGAGCTGCCGCGATAATAAGATCGCTGGATGATCTATATCTTATTATCCACGCTATGGCTTTTTCCGGGTTTTGCGCAAAACACAGTAGATCATGTGATTGAGCGCTCCACTCAAGAAATTATTCGTAAGGATAGAGAGCAGGCACTTAAAATTCTTACAAATAAATTGGAAGAGAAAAATCTACCTAAAGATCAAAAGGAAAAACTGGCGAAAGCGATAAAAGTTGCGGCAGAGATTTTCTTCACGGACCGGGGACAAAGTCTTTATGAAGCTGGCCGAAATCGCTATTTAATTTCACCACGTGAAGCCATTTCACGAATGGAAGAAGCAAAAGGTCTTGAAGGGGAAAACTCATTGATCCTTTGGACACTCGTAAAATCACGCCTCAAAGATCAACAGTGCGAACAGGCCAAGCAGGATTTTCATAAAATTCCAAAAATGATTCGAACTCAAAAATCAGAATTTGAACCACTCTATTTCTACTGCAAAAGTGAGCCACTCGCTTTCTGGACAGATGACAAGTTAGATGAATTTTATCAGCATTTTTTTAAAGGGGTTTTTCTCTACTGGAAAGGCGCCCAAAAAGAAGCTTCATTGGAGTTGGATAAGGCCAAAAAACTAAAGCCAGAGTTCACGGAAACCTACTATTGGCTCTGGAGAATCGATCCTACTGAAAAGGATTATGCATTAAAATACAAAAGAGATTGTGAATCGAGGCGGATTCAGCTCACAAAAAAATTTGAAGACTTTCCCCAACTATGCCAGTTTGTCGCTCAGGTTGCAGAGGTCGAAGTAAACAACGGAGTGGATTGATGAAATCAGTATTAATGGCTTTTATTTTTATTCTAGCCGGATGTGGAGTCAAAGGTGACCCTCAGCCACCAATCAAACCGCCCGATCTCGGTCGTGGTCAGCCGACCTTCAAAGAAGCTGTAAAAGGAGTCGAGACAACCCCAGTTCAACCCGTTCAGGAGGAAGACGACGATGAACAAAAATAAAGCTTTCACAGGAACATTCACCGCACTGGCGACCCCGTTTAAAAATAATGAGGTCGATATCGTCTCTTTGGAAAAGCTCATACAACAACAAAATGAGGCCGGTATAAATGGCTTCATCGTAAATGGGACTACTGGAGAAAGCCCCACTTTATCAACGACAGAAGTAAAAAAAATATTTGATTGCGTGAGAGCGAATACGAAGTCTTCGCAGTCGATCATTCTCGGCGTGGGAACAAATTCAACATCCTCCACTATTGAATGGGTTCAGCGTGCATCCGAATGGAAAGCGCATGGGGCATTGGCCGTGGTCCCATATTACAATAAGCCCCCACAAAGGGGTCTGGTGAATCATTTTCGCCAAGTCGCAGCTGCAAGCCAAATTCCTGTGATTTTATACAATGTTCCCGGACGAACCATTCAAGGTTTAAGTGTGGAGAGTATTGAAACGCTATCGAAACATGAAATGATTTTAGGAATCAAAGAATCAACGGGTGATTTAAAATTTCTGGCGGAGATTCTCGAAGTGGTTCCGAAAGATTTTTCACTTTTGTCCGGAGATGATGGCACAGCTGTTGAGTTCTGTCTCAATGGAGGGGATGGACTGATTGGTGTCATGACTCATGTGATTCCAAAAAAATCCGTTCATTTGATCTCTCGTGCTCTCGAGGGAGATCGAAGTGCACTCGAGGAGTTCAATAAATTTATCCCACTCGTAGAAAGTCTTTATACAGAAGCCAATCCAATCCCAGTAAAGATGGCTCTTCATTTGATTAAAATCTTTGAGACTGCGGATTTGCGCTCTCCCCTTGTGACACTTTCCCAAGAAAACACGGAAAGGATAAAAAAATGTCTACAAGACCTTCAGCAGATTTAGAACTTATTGTTTACGGTGCCACGGGGCGGATGGGCCAGCAGGTGATCCGCCTGGCTGAGGAACAAAAAGTCTTTAATGCGGTTCATCCGGTAAAAAGATTCTCTGATTTTAAATCCAAAGGAGATGTGATCATCGATTTTTCTCTGCCAGAAGCGTTGGACGCGCTGGTTGAATACGCGACAAAGAACAAAATCCCCGTGGTCAGTGGAACGACGGGGTTAGGTGCAGAACAGATGGAGCGTTTGCGAGAATTATCAAAGATCACCCCGGTTCTATGGGCGCCAAATATGAGCCTTGGTGTAACATTGATTTCAAAGTTCCTCGAAGGGCTTTCGATTCTTTCCGACTGGAAATTTGAAATTCAAGAAACTCACCATATTCATAAAAAAGACAAACCCAGCGGCACAGCACTTCGCTTGAAAGAATCCATTGAAAAGGCGATCGGAAAGGCGATTCCTGTTCCGGAATCGATCAGAGAGGGCGAAGTCATTGGGGACCACGTTGTGAAAATCACTGGACCATTTGAGGAAATAACCCTTGAACATCGGGCAACGGATCGAAGAATTTTCGCCCAAGGCGCCATTCGTGCTGCAGTTTGGCTTACTGAGCAGCCTCCCGGATTTTATTCACTCCAGAACATGATTGATTTTACTGCACAGGGCGGTTAGATTTTCGCGAACTCGGAATGCAATAATGCTGCTTTGCGTTCGAGTTTCTTAACCGCGAACCGTTTGGAGATTCCATGCAGTTTTATATCGATTCCGCAGATATTGAAGAAATCAGAAATGCAAATAAAAGAGGCTGGGTAGATGGTGTAACAACCAATCCAAGTTTAGTGGCTAAAACAGGGCGAAAACACGAAGACGTTATTAAGGATATTTGTAAAGAAGTGTCTGGTCTGGTTTCTGCTGAAGTTTTAAGCCTTGATGCGGAAGGAATGCTGAAAGAGGGCTATGAGTTAGCAAAGATCGCAGACAACGTCGTTGTGAAAATCCCAATGTCAGAAGAAGGCTTAATTGCAGCTCGCAAACTCGCGAGTGAAGGAATCAAAACCAACGTGACTTTGGTTTTCTCTCCACTTCAGGCATTGCTTGTTGCTAAGGCAGGTGCAACCCTTGTTTCGCCATTTGTAGGCCGATTAGACGATATCTCGTCCAATGGAATGGATATGATTAGTCAGATTACTCACATTTTCGAGACTTACGCCTTGGATACTCAGGTGTTAGTCGCAAGTGTTCGCCATCCGATTCATATTTTAGAGTCCGCGATGATGGGTGCAGATATTGTCACTTGCCCGTACAAAGTTATGCAGCAGATTGTGAAGCATCCACTTACCGACAAAGGTATTGAGCAGTTCTTAAAAGACGCTCAAAAGGCCTAATTACTACAATGCAATATAGATGGTTTGCCGCTTTCGCAGCGGCTTTCCTTTTCTCGGGCTGTTCACTCTTTTATAAGCCATTACGAATAGATAGGGCTCATCATCCATTTGGTCAGATTCGCCAAATTGCAATGAAATCACTTCCTGTTGGCCTTCGCTCATCAAGCCCAAACGGAAGAGAGCTTCATTCTCAGTACTTCTTGCCGGATAAAGGTGGATATAAAGCGGCAATCGAGGAGCCTGTTCGCCTCACCGCTAAGATTGTTATTCTGAATGAACGCAGGCCGTATGAGATTGAAATCTATGTTTTCCGGGAAGAGCGTGTGGTGTCTGGTGGTCGAGTCAGCTACAAGGTTCGCGGACAAGACTTTCGAATAGCCAACATGATCAAAGAAGATATTCAGACCCGACTCGCTCAACGTCGCGAAGATCTGAATATCATTGACGATTTTCGTGTGTTCTAAGTTAGACTATTCACATGGCTAGGCTTATTGCCGTATTGATTGTTTTATTTCCATTGTCATTTGTTCGCGTGGATCAAAGAGGCCAAGCTATATCACCCGTTCTTATTCAGCTTGAAAAAGCATCACCTGCATTCGCGGCCTTTGAAGACATGCTGAACGATTACACAGAAGACACTATATACGAAACTGCGAAACAAGCTGTTCATCTTTCAAGCGGTGAAATATATGTGCCCGATCATCAAGATCAACACACTCCAGTTCTCTTAACGATCAAACCTCTTAAAATCAAAAAACAGTCTGAGCTTGTGGCAAGTCTCCCAGAGTGGAAGGATTCAGAATCTTTGCCATCCATTGCGGAGCGAAAAGAAATCTTAGTTGCGAAGCTTTCAAAAGAGATTCTTAGACAACCATCACCCGCCGAGCGTGCGCAAGAATTGGTAAAAAAAGAATTGATGAATCGAGATGATGACGTTCGTAAAGTCGCCACGGCATCGGGCGGAGCAATCATTGTAAAGAAACCTTCCAGCACCTCCTACTCACCTTATATCCAATCCTCTGGGAGCAACGATAATCCAGCTTCTAATGACGGACACTTTATAACCGGTCCAATTCGAGTTTCGGGCGGAGTCGGCGAAGCTGGGGAATATTCCAAATGGAGAATTTATCGCGAGCTGAATGGCCGTGTTGCAGAGACGGGGTCTATCAATATCTCCGAAGGAGAATTCTCAATCCGCGTGCAAGACAAAACTGGATTTATTGTCGCAGAAGTTGCGGACCATTTTGGCCGAGTATATGGGAAGGGGCGCGTGTCGCTTCAAGAAGATCTTTTAGCTCTTAAAGTTACACCCGTTACATCCACAACCATCGCAGCTTATACAGGGGATGATTCAGTCCCGACAACATATAAACCGTTTGGAAACGCATTGCTTGAAACCCAGAGCGAAAAACCAATCGATGTTTCCCATTACTCAGACAATTCACATTTCTTTATTGAAGCTCAAACAAGAAATCATTTTTCAACAGTGATGATTGGATTTCTTGATTCACTCAAACAGATTCCTCTTTATAAAGACAAAGCGATCAAAGCATTTCGCTCTATTGTTAAGGGATTTTATCGTGCGATCGATGTTCAGGATCTCGCATTGGTTTGGGGACAAGTTCTAAGAGATGGCCGACCTGTCGAGGGGGCGCAAGTTGAAATTGCAACCGGCGAGGGACGAACTATTTATTTCAATGAAATTGGAATACCACGCGGCCAGCTTCAGGAAACAACCTCTTATGGACAGTTTGCGATTGCAAATATTCCTGAAGGCGTTCAAAGCGTACGGGTATTATATGATGGTCAAACCTTTCCAGCTCAAATTTTTCCAACACTCGCTGGCAAGATTTCGCAATTGAATCTGGAAGTTCCAACTCAAAGTTTTCACCAGCTTTTGCGAGTTTTCTCGCTTACGGAGAATCATATTGAACCTTCCGCATCAGTAAGGATTCTAGGTTTGGATGAGCATATTGAGATCGATGGCTCGGCTGAAATCCCAATACCAGAGCTTGCGGCCGGGGTGACCATTGAAGTCGATGCAGGAATGAATTTTGAAATGTTTAGAACTCATCTCCCTCGTTTAAGCACAAATATGGAAATTCATCTGCCCATTATAAAGACAGAGTGGCTGAATCAGATTATGAATTCAGCTCAGGTGAACTTAGACCGACGAATGGGCCTTGCGTTCGGATTTGCTGGGCCGTCTGATGCAGAAGTGAAACTACTGAAGAATCAGCAAGGATTACACCGAATTATTTTCTTTGATAAAGAATTTAATTACTATCCAGGAAATGTTGCGCCGGCTGGTGGTGGGTTTATTGCTGTTAATCTACCTTTAGGTTTTCAGACTTTGGAAGTACGTGGACTGCATTCAATGCAAGCGCATGCAGAGAGTTTTGTTTCAGAGCCGTACTTTCTTAATTTGATTGGAAGCCAACGTTTTATCAACATCCGCGGGCAAGAAAACCTTTAGCCCTTTTGGTAGGAGGCTATTCTTCTTAACCGCATTGGCCAGATCCAGATTAAATCTTACGAATTCCTCTTCAGACAATTTATAACGCTTGAGCAATGTCTTCGGGCGTGTCGGTTTTTGAATCTGAGTAATAATAAACTTCTTCTCAGGAAGACGGTGAATATCATCAAACATCAGTTCGTGATATTTTTCAGCATGAAGTGCAGCCAGAAAGCAGGAATAAAAATTTGAAGAAGCGAATTTAAAATCACCCTTATGATAGCGACTGATAATCGTTGGTAAATGCTCTGACTTCGCAGCCTTAATGGCCTTTCGAATATTTCCAATTCCATGGTTGTAAGATGTTATTGTAAGCGGCCAGCTTTTTAGTGACCGATGATAACTCTTCAGCAATCGTCCGGCCGCTTTTGTGGCTTTTAAAGGATTGTTTCTTTCATCAACGAAATCAGTGACTTTCATATAGGCTTTGCCCGTTCGTGGCATAATTTGCCAAATTCCACTCGCTCCAACCCGGCTTTTTGCTTTCGTATTGAAACTCGACTCGACGAATGGCATTCGTGTGAGTTCTTTTGGAAGGCCTTGTGATTCAAACTCTTCTTCCATATGAGAGAGATAATAGGTGCTCTGTTCAAGGCCGGAATGGAAAAAGTCTTTTTGCCCAAGCTGGGTTCTCACTGAAGACGCAGCCAATGAGAGCTTTTTTTTCAAAGATGACCCAGGCGTTTCTTTAATGAGCTTCAAATATCTTTTGTGGTTTTCAGTTGGAGTTCGTGATGGGTTCTTTGCCAATTGTTTTAATATCTTTTGAACTTCGGCCTTTCGAGAGTTCACGAATTTCTGCGCGCGCTCTTTTCTTAGCCACAGCGGCCCTTTGCCACTTTGGACTCGAGCTGTGACATCAATCACCTCGTAGACGATCCAAGGATAACGGACATGATGAATAACGTGATGGTTTGAACCAAATACAGTGTATATATCAAACCAGAAAGAAACCCTGTCTTTAAGATCCTTTGGAACTTTAAATTCTGGAGAAATTCGCTGCGCAAAATCAGACAGAATCAACTCGCGCTTTTCATCTAAAGGCGAGGATTTATCAATGGCAAATGCCACAGTGGTGAACGAAAGAGAGACTAAAACTGAGAGCCCTAAGGCTATAAAGCGCCGCACAGACATCAAAATCCATTAAAGCAAGATTGATGCCCTGCATATAGATCGAACCTATTGAATCTCCTGACGAAATCTCGCTTTGGGATGTCAAAACTACCGCCTTATGACTAAAAGTGTCACAGCGTCAGATGCCTTTATCATTGATTTGAGGATGGCCTTTTGTCACTGTAGTTAGGAAATGAAACCCCGTGGAGGAACCTATGTCTGAAGTTTTAGTGGTTACAAGCAAAGTAAAAAAATTCATTAAAGAGCAAGGCGGTTGCAATACTTCTGGTGAAACCATCGATATGTTGAGCAAAGCCGTTGAGAGACTTTGCCAAAAAGGAATGGATTCAGCGAAGGCAGATGGCCGTAAAACGGTTATGGCTCGCGATATCGTTATCGATCACCTTTAATCTTTATTTGAGAGCTTTTAGCTCATCCCAAGAGAGCACGGGAATGCTTAGCTCCCGTGCTTTTTCTAATTTAGACCCAGCCTCTTCACCAGCGACCAAATAACTAGTTTTGCTACTCACAGATCCACTGACTTTTCCGCCCCTACCTTCAATGTAGCTTTTCACCTCATCGCGTGGCTGAGGAAGTGTTCCTGTGATTACAAAGGTCAAACCTTTCCATTGGTCAGAACTTGCTCCTTTAGACTCTGAAATGCGAACACCAAGCTCCAGCAGTGAGAGCGCCTCCTTTTTGAAATCAGGATTCTTAAGTGCCGAAGCGATACTGAAAGACACTTTTGGTCCGATGTCTGGAATTGAAATCAACTCCTCTTCCTTTGCCGCCAGGAAATTCTTGAGCGTTTTGAAATGCTCTGCTAAGGACTTTGCGGTTTGCTCACCGACAAAACGGATTCCTAGAGCATAAATCAAGCGATTGAGAGAACTCTTCTTACTCTTTTCAATGGAGGTCATTATATTTTGAGAAGACTTCTGGCCCTGACGCGGAAGTGTTAAGAGTTGATCCAATGTCAGCCTATAAATGTCTGAGAAGCTTGAAACAAGACCAGCAGACGTTAATTGCTCAACAATTTTATCGCCTAATTTGTCGATATTCATCGCTCTTCTAGAAACAAAGTGCTTTAACGACTCATTCAATCTCGCGGGACAAACTGAATTGACACATCTTAAGACGACTTCCCCCTCGGGCTGAAAAACCTTTTCGCCACATGATGGACAATGGGTCGGCATAATAAACTTCTCAGAAACGGAAGGGCGTTCATCGATAAGAACTTGAACCACCTCCGGAATCACATCACCGGCCCGTTGAATGAGAACAGTGTCGCCAATGCGTATATCTTTACGATCGATCTCGGATTGATTGTGAAGTGTGGCATTTGAAACGGTTACCCCGCCCACTAAAACGGGATTCAACTGAGCAACCGGAGTGAGCGCCCCAGTTCTGCCCACTTGAACAATGATGTCTTTGACCTGGGTTTTAGCCTGCTCAGGAGGAAACTTCGCTGCGATCGCCCATCTAGGACTTCGGGCAACAAAGCCAAGCTCTTTTTGAATGTCGTATTCATTCACTTTAATAACAACACCATCAATATCAAAAGGAAGCTGCGATCGAATGGACAAAATCAGATCGTAGTATTCAATGGCCTCATCAATGGAACTACATTGAGCTGCCAGAGGACCAAGCTTATCCTTGACGGCATTTTCGCTCCAAAACTTTTTAACATTTTCAAATCGATCATGTTTCAAGTGGGGCAGGCCAAGATCATCCAGCGCATCCATCCAGCCTTTCTGCGACTTTATCTCTAAATTCTCAATCACTCCTGGAGCGTAACAGTACATTCTCAAAGGTCTTGAAGCCGTCACCGATGAATCAAGTTGGCGAATAGAGCCAGCGGCTGCGTTTCGTGGGTTGGCAAAAACTTGCAGCCCCCCTTCTTCCTGAAGCTCGTTAAGCTCCTTGAAGTCCGCTTTATTCATTAAAACCTCTCCACGAACTTCAATGATACCGGTCGTATTTTTGGATCTCAGTCGAAGGGGAATGGATTTTACCGTACGGATATTCTGAGTGACGTTCTCTCCGACAACCCCATCCCCCCGGGTCAGAGCGCCTTGAAAAGAACCATTTTCATAAATGAGTTCGACCGCCAGACCGTCCAATTTGGGCTCACAAAAGTAAGTCCATTTAAGATCTTTTCCTTTTAGGTGGTTAAGGAGGCGTTTGTGAAAATCCAAAAGATCTTCGGTTGAAAATGCATTGGAAAGGGAGAGCATGGGGAGTCGGTGACTAATTTTTTCAAACTGGGAGATGGGCTTAAATCCCACTCTTTGTGTTGGAGAATCTGGAGTTATCAGCTCTGGATGTGCGTTTTCTAAGTCTTTTAACTCATGAAAAAGGCGGTCATATTCGCTATCCGTTATCTCCGGCTGATCAAGAACGTGATACTGATAATCATGATGGGAGATAAGGCCGCGCAGTTCTGCGATTTTGTCTTCGATAGAGGGGAGTTTTTCAGATTTTTTCACACCTGAAATTTACCACTGATCTTTCCCGAGACACGATCTAATGCATTGCCCCAGGCCGAGAGGACGTTGCCACCCCTCTTCTTTGTTGATTAGTTTACGAGGCATGATTTCAAAAGA
>CAZWVK010000004.1:0-59211 GCA_964636785.1 uncultured Pseudobdellovibrionaceae bacterium
GCTCCAGGGCCTCCTTTTCCGGAGGCGACGAGAATACTTACTTGATCCACAAACTTCATATCTTACCTATTAATCAGAAGTATAAACAAAAAAGGCCTCTCAGTTTCGAGAAGCCTTTATCAAATCCATTTATTCTACAAGTTTTAAAACTTAAGCAGACTTAGGATAAACGCTAACTTTTGTTCTCGTCTTACCCAGGCGCTCAAATTTTACTTCACCCTCGATCAATGAAAAGATGGTGAAATCACGACCAAGCTTAACATTTTGCCCAGCATGAAACTTTGTGCCTCTTTGTCGAACCAAAATCATTCCTGGCTTAACTGCCTGTCCGCCAAATCGCTTAACGCCTAAACGTTTACTTTTCGAATCGCGTCCGTTCTTCGTACTACCTGCGGCCTTCTTCGATGCCATGAAACTAACTCCTCGTTAAAAATCTAAACTCAATTAGGATTTCTTACTTGTCTTCTTTTTAGAAGCTTTTTTCGCTGTTTTCTTTTTAGTGGTGGCTTTTTTCTTCGTCACCTTTTTCTTTGCTGCCGTTTTCTTTGAAGCGGCAGCTTTTTTAGGAGCCGCTGATTTTTTCTTAGCCCCTGCTTGCTTTTGAGCTTCGCGAACTTCCTGTGTCTTCATAAGCTTCTGAGCTTTTTTCTCTGCACTGAAAACATTTGGCTGAGAGTCCGCTTGTGAAGTTTGCCCGTCCGGGTTTGAAATCGCTTTTACGAAAATTTCTGTAAATGGCTGTCTGTGACCATTTGTTCTTCTGTAGCCTTGACGTCGCTTCTTTTTAAAAACAACGACTTTTGGACCACGAGCTTGGTTGGTAACAACAACAGTGACTTTTGCATTGGCAACCACCGGTGTTCCAATGAAGTTCTTATCTCCACCAACGAAAACAACGTCAGTAAGATCCATTTCAGAACCTAAATCTCCATCAAATTTTTCTACTTTCAAAACATCACCAGCTTTTACGCGGTATTGTTTTCCACCTGTGCGGATAATGGCGTACATCGAACTGACCTCCAACTGACGTATAAAAGATTGCGCCGAAACCACTGGTAAGTGCCACGGCGCACCGCTTACTGTCAAGGCATATCTGGGTGGAGTTGGTCACCCACTTCAAACTGCTCAACGTGGAAATCCGGCTCCACACGGAATACCACGGGTTGACCCAGTTTCTTCTCTATAAACTCAAGAGTTTCCTGCTCCTCATTATAGATCCAGTCTGCGACCTCTGCCCTGCAGCGCACAACGAGGCTGGCTGAATTTCTGGCTGGCGGCTTCACCGGCTCACGCTCAAGGGACATAAAAATCTCCTGAGCAACAGTTGAGACTTTTTTCACATAGCTTGTGCCATCACAATAAGGACAGGGCTCACAAAGGCTTGAGACAAGGCTTGGGCGAGTGCGCTTCCTGGTCATCTCTACCAAACCGAACTCCGACATGGGCGTCAGCGTGGTACGAACAGTGTCCTTAGCAAGCTCCTGTTCGAGTTGAGCCATGACCTTCTCGCGATGGGCTGGCTTTTCCATATCAATAAAATCGATAATTATGATTCCACCGCAGTTGCGAATGCGGAGCTGGTGAACGATCTCTTTGACCGCTTCCAGATTGATCTTGAGGATGGTGTCTTCCAAATCCTTTTTGCCAACGTATCTTCCGGTATTCACATCGATGACAACTAAGGCTTCGGCCTCATCAATGACAATGTAACCCCCTGATTTCAGCCAGACTTTTCGCTCAAGGGCCCTGGAAATTTCGAGGTCGATATCGTAAAGATCGAATAATCCGGTTTTCCCCTGATAGAGTTCAACCGCGTCCCGGTACTTCGGCATAAACTGCCCGATGAAATTCACAATTTTTTTATGAGCCTTCGAGTCATCCACTCGGACACGCTGAATGCCCTCTTTTAAAAGATCACGAATAGCTCGCAATTCGACATCCAGCTCGGCATGAATCAACCCGGGGGTTTTTCTTTTGTTGTAGGCTTTATCAACTCCACTCCAAAGCCTTTGCAAATAGTCCAGATCTTGAGCGACATCTTCTTTTTGCGCACCTTCCGAAGCCGTTCTTACAATGATTCCGCCCTGTGGCTTGAGATCCTGTACAATTTTCAAAAGGCGTTCGCGCTCGGCCTCGGATTCAATTTTTCGACTCACACCCAGATGATTCACCGTCGGCATATAGACCAAATGGCGTCCAGCAAAGGAAATATGGGTGGTGATTCTGGCTCCCTTTGTTCCGAGTGGGTCCTTGGCCACCTGAACCATAATCATTTGCCCTGGACGCAAAAGTTCTTGAATGGGAGTGCTTGGAGTTTGCGATTCCGTGCCATCTTCTGAAGTGGATGGTGATGATTCCGCATTCTCTTCGTCATCTTCAAGTAAGAATGCCGGCGGCGAATCCACATCCTGCCGTACATCACCAACATAAAGAAAGGCCGAACGGTCCAGTCCGATGTCGACGAATGCAGCCTGCATTCCGGGAAGTACTCGCAAAACTTTGCCGCGAAAAATACTTCCGACCAAGGTCGGGGATGCCGCTCGCTCTTCCTTAAAATCCATCAAGATACCTTCTTCAACGAAAGCAACTCGAGTGAGATTAGGACGGACGTTTACAAGGATCTCTGCAGACATAAAGCTCAACCTATCTGATCTTTGGTCGGGTCACAACCGTTGTTAAAGGACTCGGCTTTTTATTCCGAAATAAAAGGGTACTAACTCTTGAAGCCTGGGAGCAAGAATGGCCGAAATCGACAAGCTTTTTAAATACATGATCGATAATGACGGATCTGACCTTCACTTGTCCGCAGGCTCACCTCCGGTCATCCGTATTCATGGTGAGATGATCAAAGTCGAACATCCTGCTTTAAGCCCCGAGGCGGTCCAAACTCTTGTCTTTGAAATCCTCAATGAAAAACAAAAGCGCCAATTTGTTGAATCGTGGGAGTTGGACTGCTCTTATCAAGTTCAAGGACTTGGCCGATTTCGCGTGAACGTGTTCATGCAAAGACGTGGTCTCGGTGCGGTCTTTAGGGTTATCCCAGAAAAGATTTTATCACCTAAAGATTTAAATCTTCCAAAGCAGCTCGTCGATCTGATCGATGCCCCTCGGGGATTGATCATTGTAACTGGTCCGACGGGCTCAGGTAAATCAACAACCCTTGCTGCCCTCATTGACGAAATCAATCGCACCAGAAAAGAGCATATTCTTACAATTGAAGATCCTATTGAATTTGTTCATGAGAATAAGATGGCCTTGATCAACCAACGAGAAGTCACAAGCCATACCAAATCTTTTGCCAGTGCACTTAAAGCTGCACTTCGTGAAGATCCGGACATTATTCTTGTCGGTGAGATGAGAGATTTAGACACCATCTCTTTGGCAATGACAGCAGCAGAAACCGGGCATCTTGTTTTTGGAACTCTTCATACCAATAATGCTGCAAAAACCATTGATCGAATCATCGATGTATTTCCTGAAGGCCAACAAGCTCAAGTTCGAACAATGCTGTCTGAGAGTCTACGCGGAGTGATTGCACAGACTTTATTTACTCGCGCAGATAAACCTGGTCGAGTGGCTGTGTTTGAAGTTTTAAAAAATACACACGCCATTGCCAATATGATTCGTGAAGGAAAAACGTTTCAAATTCCATCCGCCATGCAAGTTGGTGGAGAACACGGCATGGTGACCTTTGAATCTCACCTCAATAAACTGGTCAATGAAGGTAAAGTTTTAAAGAGTGATGCGGAAAGCTTTCTTGGTAAAAAGAAAGGCCCTGAAGCCGGAGCACCACCTGAAGATAAAAAACAAGTCTTCCCAGGACCGAAGCCACCCACTCAAGCGTCTTCGCAACAACCAAATACGTCCAATAAAATTGGTGATCTTAAACCGCCAGAGCAGGCGCCACCTAAAGACGCAGGAATTAAAATTCATGGTGAAGTCCCCGCAGGAAAAACTGGTGGCAGCATCTTTGGCTTTGGGAAAAAGACTGGCTAAAACGAGTACTGATAGCTGATCGGTGTTAAAGCTGGCGCCATGACCGCAAACCGATCATTCATAGCCTCGAGATCTCTTAAACCTTCTGCTTCCGTAAAAGAATAGTAAGAGCGTGGACGAGTGGCCGTTTGATAAGTGGTGTAGATCGTTCCACTGATCACACCCACGGCAAAGCCAATCGCAATATTATTCAATTTATCCTGAGGACGCCCATAAAAGCTCAATGTGGAAAGTCCAAGCACAGCCCCGCCAAGTCCGGCGAAAATAATTGTAGCCAACTGGCGTTTAGGTCCGGCCGGTTGCTGATAAGAAGTTCCTTGAGCCATCACATGAGGCGGCGCCATCATCAAAAAACTAAGAGCCAAACCTATGCAAAGGAATCTTTTTGCCATGCTTCTTCTCCATCCTCGATCACTTCAAAATCCGCCAACTCCATAGGCTGATCCAGATCCACAAACTTCACTTCGGTAACGCCTGCAGCCTGTGGTCCCTCTTTGAGCGCTTTGATGAATTCTTCCAAACTAAATTCAGATCCTTCAGCCAAAGCTTCAACCTGGCCACTTTTTAAATTACGCACCCATCCCCTCAGACCGAGACTGTCCGCCTGCCTTTTAGTGAAGGCCCGATACCCTACGCCTTGCACTCGTCCAGAAATCAAGTAGTGTCTGAGAATTAAGCTCATAACAATACGTTAGAGCGAATTGATGAAAAATAAAAGGATTAATCTCGTGGCCCGATTGACACTTAAAACCTTCCCTAAGCTGGTCGACCACACATTATTAAAACCTACAGCTTCCATGCGCGATATCGAAAAACTTTGTCAGGAAGCCATCGAAAATGAGTTTTTCGCGATCTGCGTAAACCCCTGCCATGTCGCCTTCGCCCGCGAAACCCTTCGGCAAAGCCCAGTCCGCTTGGCCACAGTCACCAATTTTCCCTTAGGATCATCCACCTTGAAGACCTCATTGAAAGAGTGCGAGGAATCTTTAGCTCTCGGAGCAGATGAAGTTGATATGGTGATGCCCATTGGAGCTCTCAAAGATGGCCGATATAAAGAGGTTGAGACTTACATTTCTCAATTGAAAGATGTTTGCGACAAAAAAATATTAAAAGTCATACTTGAAGTTTGTCTTTTGACTTCAGATGAAATTAAAACGGCCACAGAACTTTCTAAATCGGCAGGAGCTGACTTTGTTAAAACATCCACAGGCTTTTCCACTGGTGGCGCAACGGTTGAGGCCGTGGAGTTGATGCGCAAGACTTTTGGTGAAGAGGGTGGAGTTAAAGCCAGTGGAGGAATTCGCACTCTTGAAGACGCACAAGCCATGGTCGATGCCGGTGCCACTCGATTAGGATTAAGTTCAAGCCTTATGATCATGGAGGAACTAAGGAATGCTCGCGACTGAGTTTATCCGCGAAAAGAGACTTGGCAAAGCTCATGCGACTGAATCCATTCAAAAATTTATTGAAGCTTATGTCCGCGATGAAATTCCGGATTATCAGGCTGCTGCATGGCTGATGGCCGTCTGTTTAAACGGAATGCAGGATGAAGAATCCGTCGCACTAACTAAGGCTATGGTGCAATCTGGAAAACAATTGGATTGGACCGGGGGAAAATATCTTCCGGTCGATAAGCATTCAACTGGTGGAATTGGCGACAAGACCAGTTTGATTATTGCTCCGCTCGTTGGCTCTTTTGGAGTGCCTGTTCCAATGATGGCTGGGCGAGGACTTGGCTTTACTGGTGGTACTCTGGATAAACTGGAAAGCATCCCCGGCTTTGAAACACGACTTTCTTTTGAACAGATGAAAAAGCAAATGAATGAACTGGGATTTTTTCTAGTGGGACAAACGGATGAAATTTGTCCAGCGGATAAAAGAATGTATTCACTCCGCGATGTCACTGCGACTGTTGAGTCACTTCCACTCATTTGCGCCAGCATTTTATCTAAGAAGATTGCCGAAGGAGCAAAAGCCTTAGTGATGGATGTAAAGTATGGCAGTGGCGCTTTTATGCCCACACGAGATGATGCCTACGCGCTGGCTCAAGCGTTGATCAATATTGGCAAAACTGGTGGCCTTAAAGTGAAGGCCAATTTGACGGATATGAACCAACCACTCGGACGTTTTGTTGGAAACGCCTTAGAAGTGAAAGAGTGTGTGGACATCATGAAGGGAATTTCGCCAAGTGATGGATTTAAAACCTACCGTGAAACTCGCCTGCTGAGTTTAGAGCTGTCTGCGCAAATGCTGTCTTTAAGTGGATTTAGCGATGATCTGGAGTTCTGCCGAAGCGAATGTGAGAAAAAGTTGAATGATGGCACTGCACTCCAGTTCTTTGAGAAAATGGTCACAGCCCAGGGTGGCGATTTGAATCAGCTGAATTGTTCAACTCAAGGAGTGTTTGAAGTCCGCGCAAAGAGTTCTGGATATTTGAATATCGTGTCCAATAAACATATTGGACTCGCATGCCTGGTTTTAGGTGGGGGTCGCCAAAAATCTTCGGATCAAATCGATCCGCAAGTCGGAATTGAAGTTTTAAAAACTCATGGCGACTCGGTTGCGGTTGGTGAGGTTCTATTTAAAGTTTATTTCAATGATGAACTTAAATCTTTGCAGTCTCAGGAACTTCTGGGAAAATCCTATGATATTTCAAATGAAGCGCCTAAGAACTATGTTTTTATTGAGGAGTTAGAATGAGCCCGATGAAAGAACTAAAAGAGACTGAAAAGTTTCTTCGCTCTAAGGTAAAACGAGTTCCAACACTTGGATTTGTTTTGGGATCCGGGCTTTCTTCTTTTGGTGAGAAAATCAAGATTGAGCATGAGTTTGGATTTTCTGACATTCCTCATTTCTGTCCCTCAACTGTCGAAGGACATCCGGGTCGATTGTTATTTGGTGAGTTGGAAGGGGTTTCCGTTGCTGTTTTGCAAGGGCGACTGCACGCTTACGAAGGACATAGTTTTCAAGCAGTTGTACATCCTGTTCGCTCACTTGCCATGCTTGGACTTAAAGATGTTGTCATGACCAATGCCGCCGGCGGCTTGAAAGCTTCGATGAAGCCTGGTGATTTTATGGTGATCACAGATCATATTAATTTGACTGGCAACAATCCTCTTTGTGGACCAAATCTGTCTGAACTAGGTCCAAGATTTGTGGATATGACAGAGCCTTATAATAAAAAACTCACGCAAGTGTTAATGGCGGCATTGAAAGCCAAGAAAGTTCGACATTCGAAGGGTGTTTACTGTGGCGTTTTAGGCCCCACTTACGAAACTGCTTCCGAAATCAAATTCTTTGGAAAAATCGGCGGCGGGGCCGTCGGAATGTCAACTGTTGCAGAGGTTATCGCGGCCAATCATGCTGGTCTTCGAGTGGTTGGATTGAGCTGCATTACGAATCTTGGAACAGGATTGTCAAAAGTTCGACTCACACATGAAGACGTCAAAGCCGTCGCACAAAAGGTTGAGAAGAATTTCGAAGCCGCATTGATTGAGTTCACAAAGCGATACAAAAAATTGAAGTGATTAGCTATTTATGAATTGGCGGTGTCAGCTTGACCCTCTGTGATTTGGCATAATTATTTCAACTCCACTTTCCGGAAGTCAAAAATCAATAACACTGGAGTCGAAATGAAACTACTTACTGTCCTTTTTGGTTTACTAATAAGCTTCGAATCATTTGGCGCAGAGCGAGTTTGCCGCCCAAAACGTGGATACGAAGGTCATCGCTCTTTTTGTGAAGCGCTTTCGCCTTTTGCGTGTCGAGCCCATGATAATATCTGTCGCTCCATCATTATTCCGGATGAAGACGGAAGCTGCACTTCTCGAAGAGGTTATGAGGGGCACGAATCTTTTTGCGCGAGCTTAAATGAGTTTTCCTGTGAAGTGCACAGCATTTGTCGCTGGATCGAAGGTTGGGGTTGAATTTAAGTGTCACTTCCGCAGCGGAAGCGATGTGCGTTATTTCGGTTGTGGGACGATTTGTGATTTGTGATTTGTGATTTGTGAAGAAATCAAACCCTCAAGTGAACTTGTCTAGTTCGTTGTTTGCATCCATTCAAAATAATTCGCTTTTCAACATCTAATTTGAATAGAACGTTCATGGAAAATAAAACAAGATAGAAAAAAATATTGACATGATTTCTGGTGAGAATCTCTAGTCTGCGTTTTCTTTTAGAGGCGTGGTTTAGATGGGGTTTTAAGGCGCACAATCGGCGCTCTATTGAGCCGTCAGAAATTCAGTGATCCCCGTCGCACATTTAAAACTGAATCCTTTTAGATCGAAGTTTAGAACGCAAAAATCTAGCTGAAAATTCAATGATACAACATCTTTATTGAGGGATTGGGAGGTCAAAAAAAGCGAGGATTAAAATAAATGAAGCAAATTATATTGTTGAATATTGATTATTCAGATGAAGCCTTTCTCGTTCAAGAAAATCTGATTCTACGGAATCCAGTAAAAAGGCCATGCTTTCCAGTTTCAGAAATTCCAATCAAACCGAAACCTTCTGGCCCGGACTCAACCCATCGGCCAAACTTCCAGCAGAGTGATTTTCGCAATGAGAATTCAGATAAGAATTCACTTTCTCCACTCGAGCTTTATGAGAAATTGAAAAGCCTTATTCAGTCTGAAAGAAAAATCACTAATGAAAATTCTTCAACTCTTAAACGAAGCTTCTGACACCAGAGCTTATTTAAAACTTGGCTATTCTAGTCTCTTTGATTGGCTTACAAAAGGGTTTGGCTATTCCAATGCCGCTGCTTATCGAAGAATTGAGGCCGCACGGCTTTTGAGAGCTGTTCCTGGGCTTGAGGAAAAACTAGAAAATGGGAACCTGAGTCTTACTTCTGTTTGCACAGCTCAAAAATTTATTAAAGCTAAAGAAAAATTCAGTGGGGCAAAGCTCACCCTACAAGCTAAGAAAGATCTTCTTGAAAGAATTGAAAATAAGCCAGCTCATGAGACTGAAAAGATTCTCTTTCAGGTATTTCCAGAAACAAAATCAGTTATTCATCAAGAAAGAAAAGTTCAACTGGATGAGTCCACAACCAGACACAGTTTAAATTTTACATCAGAAATGTCTGAAAATCTGAAGAGAGCAAAAGAAATACTTTCCCATCAGATTCCCGAAGGAAAAGATTCAGATGTGATCGCATATGTTTTGGATTTTTTCTTGAAAAAGAAGGATCCGCTTAGAAGCGATTTGTCAAGAAAGCGGTCATTAGCGAGCGTGCGACCAAACAATGATTCCAACCAAAGAACCAGTGAACACAGAAAAAGCGTTTCGAGAAAACAACGCGGGAGTGTTTTAGAACATGACAGTCCGAAAGAGAGGTTCAGCGTTGGCAGCAATGTGAACATAGCTGAAACTGAATGCTTTTCTGGAAATGAAATCATTATAGAAATTAAAAATGCTAGTAATTGTGAAAACCTCAGGAAGAAAGCGAGAACTCGTGAAGATTCCAAAAATAACTTTACTTCCGCAGCGGAAGCAGCCCGCGTCAAACCCCTAGCGAAAACTGATAAAATCAGAACGTTTGCAAAAGAGAAGTGCGAAATTCGTAAACGAAAAGTAGAAAGCATTAATGGGAAGGGCCAATTTAAGTTTAAAAACGAAATCAAAGATGAAAGAAAAGCCGAATATAAAGCTTCTGGTCTGAGCCTATCTCTTAAAAAGAAAATCCTTAAACAGTTCAACGGAAGGTGTTCCTTCCAAGATCCAGACACCGGAAAGACCTGCGAAAGCACATATCAAGTTCAAATCGATCATATCCATCCAAAGGCATTGGGTGGAACCAACAGCCCTCACAATTTAAGAACCCTTTGCCGAAAACACAATCTATTGGAAGCAGAACGAGCGCTGGGGGAAGCTAAAATAGCGAAGACAAAGTTGAAACCAAAAGTGCACTAAATACTCCGCTTGAACCTCTTCGTTCTCCTTGAGATCGATCAATTTAAAACGATAAGTTTATGCGTTGATGAACGTCCATCGACGTATATTCCCTATGAACCGTAACACTTTTTATACTTCCAAGAACGGTTAATTCACTCACAAAAATTAGACCGAGGGCTAGTTTTAACTCGCACAACTCAAAACAAATCCCCACCAGCAAAACCAGACTGGCAAAGGCAAAGACCCATTTAGGAGAATAAAGAGATGGAGGCGAAGCATCTTCGCTAGCGAATGAAATCGCACCATCCTCGAGAGAGCGGTCTCCAAGAAGGGTCTAAAACTAAATGCAGAAAATTCAACTCCCTGTCCTCTTATTTTCCATTTCAATGGTTCTTACTTCCTGTGGAGAAAAAAATAGCAGCGAGCCCGTATTCCAAAAAGCAGAAGGCTATACCTGTGTGGAAAGTGCGATTGCAAAAGAGTATCTCGTCCAATATCGAGATGGTGAAATTGAAGTCGTTCATTATGCAAGTGATGAAGAGTTTCTGAAAGAGTTCTTTGAACCCAATAAAGATCTAATCAAATCTGCAGAACCCAATTACCGAATTTCAGTGGCCGATTATCAAAAGATCTCCACTCAGTACCATGATCGAAACACTCAAAAAGACAATTGGGGTGCGAAAAATATCCGAGCGGATCAGTTCTGGAAGCAGAATGAATATGGAAATGGAATTTTGATTTCTGTGATCGACACTGGAGTCGATATCAACCACACCCAACTTAAAGATCGAATCTATAAAAATCCTGGCGAACACGGCCTTGATGCCAATGGGAACGACAAACGCACCAACGGCATTGATGACGATGGCAACGGCTATATCGACGATCATTCCGGATATGATTTCTTTAATGAGCGCACACTTCTTTCAGACAATGGCGATCATGGAACTCATGTGACGGGAATCATTGCGGCGACTCATTCTTCAAAAACAGCTGGAGCTTCCACGCTCGTTCAGGGCGTTGCTCCTAGGGCGACCATCCTGCCCGCCTCATTTCTTGGTCCGAATGGATCCGGAACCATCGATGGTGCCATCAAAGCCATTCGTTATTCTGTTGAACGCGGTGCAAAGATTATTAATGCAAGCTGGGGCGGACAAGGCTGCTCCATCGTTTTAAGAGACGAGGTTCGAGGCCTCCAAGCCCGCAATATTTTGTTCGTTTCAGCCGCCGGAAATCGCGCATCCAACTTAGACACCTGGCCGGAATACCCTGCTTCGTTTGAGGGCCTAAGCCAGATCACCGTTGGCTCCATCGACGCCAACCTGAAAATGTCCGACTTTTCCAATTTCAGCGATCGCTTCGTTCATATCTTTGCTCCGGGTGGAGGAATTATAAGCACGACTCCAGGAAGCCGGTATGCGACTTTCAGTGGGACCAGTATGGCCACTCCCTTTATCTCAGGTGCCGCAGCTTTGATCTGGTCCAAAAATCCACATTTCTCAGCCATCGATGTTCGAAACGAAATCCTGCGACTTATCCAGACCGATCCAGGCTACATCAACCAAACAAAAGGGCGTTTTCAGTTTTGATTTAGGGGCGGTGACGCCACGCTCCCAAGCTCACCTTTCCATGCTCCCAAAATCGTCCTAACCCATGATAGTCTCTGCCGATTAATGCTTTAAGGGGTATGGAATGCACGTTTGGATCTCGGACCTGAAGGACCATGTTGGCAAAGAAGTTCAATTAAAGGGCTGGGTATATAACTCACGTTCTTCCGGGAAAATTAAATTCTTACTTCTTCGTGATGGGACCGGGCTTTGCCAATGCGTTTTCTTTAAGGGTGAGTGTGAAGAATCTGCACTTGAAGCTTTTCCCTCTTTAACTCAAGAAGCCCATGTCGAAGTCACCGGAGTGGTCCGCGCCGAACCAAGAAGTCCCGGCGGATATGAACTCGGCGCAAAGACATTAAATATCGTTTCACCAAGCACAGACTACCCCATCTCTCCAAAAGAGCATGGCACTGACTTTTTAATGACCAATCGCCATCTTTGGCTGCGCTCAAAACGTCAACATGCCATCTTAAGAATCCGAGCCGAGTTGATTTCAGCCATGAGAGATTTCTTTGATGGACGCGGGTTCACCTTAATGGATGCGCCGATCTTTACGCCAAGTGCTTGTGAGGGAACATCCACTCTTTTTGAAACTCAGTATTTCGATGAAAAGGCTTACCTTTCCCAAAGTGGTCAGCTCTACATGGAAGCTGCTGCCGCAGCCTTTGGAAAAGTCTATTGTTTTGGGCCGACTTTTAGAGCTGAAAAATCAAAAACCCGAAGGCATTTGATTGAGTTCTGGATGATTGAGCCGGAAGTGGCCTTCAATGATCTTTACGACAATATGGAACTGGCTGAACAGTTTGTTGAGTACATTGTTCAACGCGCTCTTAAGAACAGAGCTGAAGAGTTCAAAGCCATTGAGCGTGACACTTCTAAACTTGAAAACGTCAAAGGACCATTCCCACGTCTTCATTATGAAGAAGCCGTAAAGATCATTAAGAAAGAAAATCCGGATTTTATTGATGGCGATGACTTTGGCGCACCAGATGAAACGATTGTTAGCTCTCAATTTGATAAGCCAGTTTTTGTTCACCACTACCCAGCTGCGATCAAAGCTTTTTATATGAAGGCTGGAGACGATGATCCAAAATATTCAATGAGCTGTGATCTTCTTGCAACAGAAGGTTATGGAGAGATCATTGGCGGCGGTCAGCGTGAAGAAAATATCGAAACTCTGATTCAAAGAATCAAAGAGCACGGCTTAGATCAAAAAGATTTTGAATGGTACTTGGATTTGCGAAAGTATGGAAGCTTCCCTCACTCAGGGTTTGGGCTTGGACTCGAGAGAACAGTGTCTTGGATCTGTGGTCTTAATCATGTGAGAGAAACAATTCCGTTTCCGCGATTATATGGACGCTACCATCCTTAACGAGGAGAAAACCGAATGGAAATAGACATGCCATCCACGACAAAAGAAAAGCTTGAGAGATATGAGAAAAGAAATGATCAAGCTTTTGTGGGCGGAGGACCTGAGCGAATCGAAAAACACAAAGCGGGCGGACGTTTAACAGCGCGTGAGCGTTTGGATGTTTTGCTAGATCCAGGAAGCTTCGTTGAAATCGATCGTTTTGTAACCCATCGTTGCTCAAACTTTGGAATGGAAAAGCAAAAGATTGCTGGCGATGGCGTTGTCACTGGATATGGTCGGGTCAATGGTAAAACCGTTTATGTCTACTCTCAGGACTTCACCGTTTTCGGTGGAAGTATGTCGCGAACTCAGGCCAATAAAATTATTAAAATTATGGATATGGCCGTTAAAAACGGAGCACCAATAATTGGTCTTAACGATTCCGGGGGAGCGCGCATTCAAGAAGGTGTTGAGGCGCTTGGGGGTTATGCGGATATCTTTCTAAGAAACGTCACCACCTCTGGTGTTGTTCCTCAGATTAGCGCGATCATGGGCCCATGTGCCGGTGGTGCCGTTTACAGTCCGAGTCTTACAGACTTTATTTTCATGGTTAAAAATTCAAGTTACATGTTTGTTACAGGTCCGGATGTGATCAAGGCCGTCACTCACGAAGAGGTTTCAAAAGAAGATCTTGGTGGTGCATTGACTCATGCGCAAAAATCCGGTGTCGCCCACTTTGCAACAGAAGATGATCGCCACTGTCTGTTGATGATCCGTGAGCTTTTAAACTTTCTTCCAAGCAACAACTTGGATGATGCTCCTGTTCTTCCTTCTGGGGATCCGCCCGATCGAGTCGAAGAGTCACTGAACACATTCATTCCTGACTCTTCCAAGAAGCCATATGACATGCTTCAGTTGATTTCTAAAGTCGTGGATGAGGGCTACTTCTTAGAGGTTCATCAGCATTTTGCACAAAACATCATTGTGGGATTTGCAAGACTGAATGGACGAAGTGTTGGAATCGTTGCGAACCAACCTCAAGTCCTAGCCGGTTGCTTAAATATTGAAGCCAGCATTAAAGCCGCACGCTTTGTGCGATTCTGTGATGCCTTTAATATTCCAGTCGTCACCCTTGTGGATGTTCCGGGATTTTTACCGGGAACAGATCAAGAGTGGAATGGAATCATCACTCATGGAGCCAAACTTCTTTACGCTTATGCAGAAGCCACTGTTCCAAAAATCACTTTGATCACAAGAAAAGCTTACGGCGGAGCCTATGATGTGATGTCATCTAAGCATCTTCGTGGCGATATCAACCTTGCTTATCCAACGGCGGAGATTGCGGTGATGGGTGCAGAAGGTGCAGTGAATATTATTTCGCGCGCTGCAATTGCCAATGCTGCTGATCCAGCCTCTGAGCGAGTCCGTTTGACAAAAGATTATGAAGCGAAGTTCAACAATCCTTATGTTGCAGCTGAAGTTGGCTACATTGATGAGGTGATTGAACCATCCATGACAAGAAAGCGGCTGATTGACTCATTGGAAATGCTTAAAAATAAACGCGACACCAATCCACCGAAAAAACACGGGAACATTCCACTTTAAGGGGGCGTAAAGATGTTTAAAAAAGTGCTTATCGCCAATCGTGGAGAGATTGCGGTTCGAGTCACTCGAACTCTAAGAGAACTCGGGATTGGTTCCGTTGCCGTTTACAGTGAAGCAGATCGATCCGGTCTTCATGTGATGCTTGCTGATGAAGCTTATTTGATTGGTCCCGCGCCTAGTGCTCAAAGCTATTTAAATATTGAAAAGATCATCGAGGTCGCCAAGAAATCTGGCGCTGAGGCGATTCACCCTGGCTATGGGTTCTTAAGTGAGTCCGCCGAATTCGCAAAAGCGGTGAAGCAAGCTGGGCTGGTTTTTATCGGACCCACTGTTGAGAACATTTTAGCAATGGGAGATAAGCTCGCATCCCGAGAGCTTATGAAAAAAGCGGGTGTCCCGACTGTTCCGGGAAGCCCTGGTCCAGTAAAGACCGTTGAAGAAGCAGAGGTCGAGTCAAAGCGAATCGGCTATCCGGTCATCATTAAGGCGTCCGCTGGTGGTGGTGGAAAAGGGATTCGTGTTGTAACTGATCCCAAAGAACTCGCTTCAGCCTTTCGAGCCTGTCAGTCTGAAGGATTAAATTACTTTAAAGATGATCGTGTTTTTATTGAGCGATTTATTCAAAATCCGAAACACATTGAAGTTCAGGTGTTTGGTGATACTCACGGAAATGTTGTTCATCTTTATGAGCGCGAATGCTCGATGCAAAGACGTCACCAAAAACTCATTGAAGAGTGCCCAAGCATCAACGTTCCACAAGACGTCAAAGAGAAGATGGGAGCGGTTGCAGTCACAGCCGCTCGAAGTATTCAGTATGTGGGCGCAGGCACCATCGAATTTATTTTCGACAACAACACCAAAGAATTCTTCTTTATGGAGATGAACACCCGTCTTCAGGTTGAGCACCCGGTGACGGAAGTGGTGACTGGTTTTGATCTGGTCAGAGAACAAATCAATGTGGCGTTAGGCAATAAGCTTTCTTTTGCTCAAGAGGACATTCGTCAAAAGGGTCACGCCATTGAACTTAGAATTTGTGCGGAAGATCCTAAAACATTTATTCCAAGTCCGGGGCTTATTCGTAAATGTCGCCTTCCACAAGGTCCATTTGTGCGCTTGGACAATTGTGCCTACTCCGGTTACGACGTTCCAATCCACTATGACCCAATGATTTCCAAATTGATTGTATGGGGCTCCAATCGCGAAGAGTGTATTACACGTCTTCAGCGAGCTCTTGCCGAGTTCATGGTCACAGGGATTAAAAGCAATATTCTTCTTCATAAAAACATCCTTATCCATCCTAAGTTCTTAGACGGATCCTACACCACACAGTTCCTGGATAAGGAAGTCGCAGGCAAAGCTCAGCGCGAGCTCTTTATGTTTGTGGATGATGAGGTCTTTTTAATTTCAGCAGCGATCGAAGCTTACAACTCCAGAAAATCCAGAGATGTCAGTGAAATGAATGTTGCAAGCCAGTGGCGAAGAACGGGTCGTCAGAAAGCGATGAGGGGGTAGGACATGTTTTTCGAAGCCGAGTCGGATGGAAAGAAATTTCAAGTCACTGTTCATGAATCCAAGACTCATTGGATGGTTGCCATTCGGGAAAAAGAAGGTGCTTGGCGCCACCACGAGATCTCTAAAGAGAATTACCGAAACTTAGATGAAACGGTCAGTTTCCTTTTTAAAGACAGCTCCTACCTTGTTGACGTTCTACCTAACGGCACTGATTACACCGTATACACTCGGGGCGTTTTTAAAACTTTTAAAATCTATAACGACGAGACCTTGCTTCATGAAAGCTTAAAGGCCGGCGGGTCTGTGGGATCAGCCGCCAATCTGACATCGGGAATGCCTGGAAAGATTGTAAAAGTCTTTGTAAAGCCCGGCGATGAGATCAAAGAGGGAGATCCTCTATTGATTATGGAAGCCATGAAGATGGAAAACGAAATGCGGGCTCCACGAGCTGTGAAAATCAAAGAGGTTCTTGTAAAAGCTGGGGACAACGTGGAATCCGGTGCCAACCTCATTAACTTCGAAAAAGAATAGAATTTAAGAATGAGTGAGCGAAAAAAGGAAGAGCGAAAGAATAAGTTTTTAACCTCCAGTCAGATTGAGTTTCAATCTCATTACACTCCGAAAGACTGGAACGCTGAAAACTATTCTTCTGAGCTTGGTGAGCCAGGTCACTATCCGTTCACTCGAGGTGTTCAAAACAATATGTATCGTGGTCGCTTTTGGACCATGAGACAGTATGCCGGCTTTGGATCAGCAAAGGAAAGCAATCAAAGATATAAAATGCTTTTAGATAAAGGCACGACCGGTTTGAGCGTGGCCTTCGATTTACCGACTCAAATGGGATACGACTCGGATCATGTGATGGCGACCGGTGAGGTTGGAAAAGTCGGTGTGGCTATCAGCTCCATTGAAGATATGGAGATTCTTCTTGATGGTTTGCCGCTGGATACTATTTCCACCTCAATGACCATCAACTCTACTGCAGGAATTCTTCTTTCTCTATACATTGCAGTTGCAAAGCGAAGAGGAATTGATCCGAAAAAACTACGCGGCACCATTCAAAATGATCTTTTGAAAGAATATATCGCAAGAGGAACTTATATTTATCCACCAAAGCCCTCTTTGCGCTTAATCACGAATATCTTTGATTACTGTTCTAAAGAAGTTCCGGAGTGGAATACGATCTCGATCAGTGGCTATCATATTCGCGAAGCCGGAAGCACAGCTGTTCAGGAACTCGCGTTCACATTGGCCAACGGAATCACTTATGTTCAGGCGGCTCTTGATCGTGGACTTAATGTGGATGAATTCGGAAAGCGACTCAGTTTTTTCTTTAATGTTCACAATAACTTCTTTGAAGAGATCGCTAAATTTCGAGCGGCAAGAAGAATGTGGGCGAAAATTATGAAAGATCGCTTTGGTGCTAAAGATCCAAAGGCAATGAAATTGAGATTTCACTCTCAAGTGGCTGGATCAACACTGACCGCGCAGCAGCCCGAGAACAATATTGTTCGTGTCGCCTATCAAGCGATGGCATCAGTTCTTGGTGGAACACAAAGTCTTCACACCAACTCCATGGATGAGGCATTAGGTCTACCAACCGAGAAGTCTGCGACGATTGCATTAAGAACTCAGCAAATACTTGCTCATGAAACGGGCGTCGCGGATACAGTCGATCCACTAGCTGGTTCTTTCTTTATTGAATCACTTACGAATGAGCTCGAAGAGAAGGCCTGGAATTTAATTGAGCGCATTGAAACTCAAGGTGGTGTGGTTTCATGCATCGAAAGTGGCTGGATCCAGTCTGAGATTCAAAATGCCGCTTATCAGTTCCAAAGAGCTCTTGAGAAGAATGAAGAAGTCGTTGTGGGAGTGAATAAATACACTCATGAAAATGAAGCGCCATTTGAAACATTGAAAGTTTCTGAAACGGTCGCTCATGAACAAATTGAAAGACTTAAGAAATTCAAAGCATCAAGAAATCAGAGCGAAGTTCAGTCTCACATCGAGAAAATCACCAAAGCAGCCAAAGAGGATCAAAACCTAATCCCACTTTTTGTCGATGCTGTAGAGAACAAAGTGACATTGGGAGAGATCTCAGACGCACTAAGGTCTGTGTTTGGTCACTTCAAGGAACGCATCACTCTATAACCTTTCTTCGCTTAACCAAAACTGTGATTGCAACAATCGCCGACTCATAAAGAACGTAAAGTGGGACAAGCATCATTGTCATGGAAATCACATCGGGTGGAGTTAAGAGCGCTGCCATGAAGGCCATAATCACAATCGCATAGCGGCGATTGCGTTTTAAGAAATCAGCGTCAATGATTCCAATCAAAGCTAAAACCACCAAAAATAGAGGGAGTTCAAATGCAAGACCAAATAAAAGAGTGGTTGTGATAAAAAAGGAAAGATACTCACCAATCGCGATCATTGGTTTGTCTGCATCATCACCAAAGCCCATCAGAAATTCAAATGCGACTGGATAAACAAAGAAGTAAACAAAGCCGACTCCAATTAAAAAAAGAAGCGATCCACAGAGAATAAAAACACCAGCATATTTTCTTTCACTCTCATAAAGACCTGGCGCCACAAACTTCCACAACTGATAAACCCAAAATGGACAGCTTATAATCACTCCACCAAGCAGAGCGACTTTCACATGAGCCATAAATTTATCCATTACGCCCGTGAAGATAAGCCCTCCTTCGGGAAGATACGGAGTAATAGGGTAACGAATCAAATTCATAAGCTCTGTGGAAAATCCCCAGCAAAGTCCCATAGCGATGGCGATGCCTAAAATAGAATAAATCAATCGAGTTCGGAGTTCGGACAAATGATCAATAAGCGTTTGCTCTTCGCTCACGTTTTGTCCTCTGGATCTTCTAGGTCCAATTCGAGTTGATCGCTTTGCGGATTCGGAACGTCGGCGGCTGTTGTAGATTCTTCCTTACTCTCTTGCTGACCTCGATCGGATTCCGAAAAGTACTTTTGTTTTCTTTCTTCCCAGTCACGAAACGGCTCTAAATTGGTCAATGATCCAGTCAGCTCAGATGTCGTTCTCTTCCATTCATTGATTAAACGCCCCGCAACCTTAGCGACTTCAGGAAGCTGCTTAGGCCCAATAAACACCAGGGCAATGATTCCGAGGACGATGAGCTCTGTAAAACCTAAATTGAACATCCCCCAAATCTATCCGAAAAAAGGGGCAAATCCAAGCACACAAGAGGGTGCTATTGCTTAATAGATTTTGTCTTTATGAGTTCACTATTTAGAACACCCTTTTCTAATAGCTGATCTTCAGCCAATTTAGAGCCCGTTGCAACGTATCGATCATAAAGCCTCAAAAGATCCTTATCGCTTTGAACTTGGGTCTTTTGAGAGATATAGGTCAATACATCCACGAATTCGATAAAACGGGATGAAAAGCAGTCAAAGACTTCAGACATCGATGGATCAGAGGTTTCTTTGGCTAGGCTTCCATAGGCCACTCCGCCCATCTCTGCATAGTAATCAATATCCACAAGCTTTCGATTCAGCGAATCACCAAAGAACCCAGAGATATAAAGACTTGTATCACCAAGTCGTTTCAATAAATCACTGCGAACTCCAGTTGAGTTTTCATTCTGAGCTTTCAAGAACAACTCGGCCAAAGTGGATCTTTTATACTTCCCAGTCTGCTGATCCACTTCAAAAAGATTCTGCGAGAACATATAGCGTTCGAGCATTTCAACAAGATATGTGCGCGACAACGGGTGTGGCTTGAATTGAAAATATTTAAAGGCTGTCTCGAGACTTTCTGAGAAGTACTCTTTTGAAGAGACAAATAACTCCATAAGCTACCTCATCTCCATTATGGCACTGTTTAGAGGATTTCAATGGGAGTTCTTGTTCTTAGGTCGAGAAAACCGCTTCAAAATAAGACGTCATGTCCCTGACCAAAAAATCCAGGTGATTTTAACAATAAATGATTCTTATAAATTCTTCTGAAGCTTCAGGGCCGAGCTTTGGTCTGTATATATCATCACCGAGCGGCCGCCCTCTTCGACGATGCGAACGGAATTATTGAGCCGATGAACAAGAAGAATCTCTTCCTCAGCTTCCAAACCGTCACAGACATTTCCGGTTCCTTTGAGTTCTTCGATCTCTATGCGACCTAAGCTCCCATTGCTATCTAAAACATAACGTGAATAGTAGGTGTTACATGCACCTTCGACAATAATGGTTCCATCATCAGCAAATTCCACGATTTGATTTTTTACTGCGGAATCCTCTTTGTATAGAGCCGAGCAGACGAATTCATCCGAATCAATATCAGGGCATCCACTTGTAGCCACAAACTTATCAACTTTAAAGCGACCAGACAGACTGATTTTTTCGGCACTGGGAGAGTTTGAGAAATCTTCATTGAGATTCATCTGACCCCCACAGTTTTGGAACCCCATCATTACCGCAAGAACGGCAGTAATCGATATCAGAGCACGTGCATTCATTAGATCCCCCTAGACTATATTCTTGTCGAGCAAAAAAGGGTCCAACTTTAGAACAATCTGGCTGCTATAGAACGTGTAAGGTCTTTACATTGTCTAGATCATAGTGAGTTTGAAAACAGCCTTGTCTCATAATGAGACAAGCTTGTTTTAAGAGACCACAGAAAGTACAGAGTGCTGTGAGAATATTTTCTG
This sequence comes from uncultured Pseudobdellovibrionaceae bacterium, assembly GCA_964636785.1. Lineage (GTDB taxonomy): Bacteria > Bdellovibrionota > Bdellovibrionia > Bdellovibrionales > UBA1609 > UBA6776. The sequence continues at coordinate 20,656 of CAZWVK010000004.1, forward strand.
AGCCACTCGCAATATATCATCCCTAGTGATCGGCTCCAGATGCTTTGCAAATTCAAAGGTTTCGTTTGGATCTGAATCATAAAGCTTATCAAACAGAAGACTTGAGCTGATGCTCGTATTTCTTTGCAAATCAATATCATGGCGTCCGGTTAAATATCGCTTTGCTCGCTCAAGTTCACGTTCACTGATCTTCTCAGACGCGATCTTATCAAACTCCGCTTTCATCATTTCCAGAGCCTTTTCCTTTTTGGCTGGTGTGCAGCCAATGTAGGCGCCAAAGTAGCCGGCCTCTAAGGCTTCCATTCGAATTGGAGAAACGGAATATGCGAGTGAAGCCTTGTCTCTCAACTCTAGAAAAAGGCGTCCTCCCTGCCCGGCAAGTACGGCTTGAATAATGTTTAAGGCATAGCGGTCTTCGTCTTTAATATGAAGCCCGGGATAACCCAGAACAATGTGAGTCTGCTCTTTTTCAAAATTATTATAAACTTCGCGGTTTTCATTTAGGCCCTTGTATGAAATGTGCGGAAATGGCTCAGCCGTTTCTCGCCAATCCCCGAGGTAATCATCAAGCAAGCCCTTCAAGGTCGCTTTCTCAATTGCACCGGAACAACTGATCACCAACCCTTCCGTGCTTAATGATCTCTTCCAAATGGCTCGAACCGAATCTTCGTTAAGAGATTCGAGCTCTTCTTCTCCGCCAAAAGGATCTCGACCGTAAGGGTGATCACCAAAAAGAGTTTTCATAAACTGAAGCATGCAATACTGAGCAGGATGATCCGGCCGTAGTAAAAGCTGATCTTTCATGGATTTCAATTCTCTTTGCACAGACGTCTCTGGGAAACTTGGCGATTTGAAAATATCCATTGTGACATCCATTGCTTTTTCAACAAATGAAGTCAGAGTTGTCATTGCAACACCAATGGAATGTCTACCACCAAAAGAAGATAGCGATGAAGCCAGCGACTCCATCTTTTCGTTGATCTCATCTTCAGAGTAAGACTCAGAACCTGTAGCCCAGACGCGGGTCAAAAGCTCGGTTGCTCCAAAAGTCCCTTTATTTTCCAAACGTGCACCGCCCAAGTGAGCCATTCGAAGGCTCACAACTGGAGTCTCAAAACTGGGTCGGTAAATGAGTGTCGCTCCACCTTTGATCTTTTCAATCTCAAACGAACGTGTTGCAAGTCCATTCGCTTGTCCAACAGGGATACGAAAGGATTTGAACTTACTCTTTTTCTCATCGACCTTTTGCGAAGAGCGGACAGAGGAAAATGATTTTTTATAAGATTTTAAAAACTGACGTGCAGACTTTTTAACTTTTGTTTCGAGTCCTTCTTCCGTCAAACAGATGATTTTTGCTTTATCCGGCGCAAGATACTTTCTAAAAATTTTCTTTAAGTCGGCGATATTAAGCTCACGAATGGCTTTGAGCATTTTTTTGAGGTAATTCGGATCTTGAAACAGATCTTCAAAATGACCATACTTTCGAGCAAGACCATCTACGGTCTCCATCGAGTAGAATTGCTCACTAAAAAAATTCACCTTTGCTTTCTCAAGTTCTTCCAAAGTCGGTGGCGTCGCCATGAATTCTTCAAGCGCTTCTGCGAGATCTTTAAAAAAAGCTTCTTCCTGCTCGCCTTTTAACGAGGACGTTAAGGCGAAAAACCCTGAGTCTTTGGCTGAAAACACTCCGGCTCCAGCTCCTAAAACACTACCTTTTCTAAGTCGCAGATGCTTATAAAGCCGTGAGCTTTCTCCTTGTCCAAGTATCATTGCAAGAACCTCGAGCGCAGGAATATCCTTATGACTCGCTTTCGGCATTGGCCATGTAATATAAGCAATGGTTTCTTTGAATTTTGCTTCTTTTACGACAATCGAGTTGCCTTCTTTGGGCTTCCATTTCGGACGCACTGATTTTCGTAGTGGCGCGGCCTCAAAATGAGCAAAATACCTTTCGATTTTCTTGCGCATTTCTTTTTGTTCGAAATCTCCGACCACAAGAAGAAACATGTTTTTAGGGTTGTAACGGCCTGAAAAATAATTGCGAATCTGTTTGGTTGTAAATGAGCGAACGTTTTTCTCATATCCAATCACTGGCTTTTCATAAGGGTGTCCCTTATACAACGTGGAAAATAATAGCCGACTCGCCTGTCTATGTACGGAGTCTTCGCCACGTTTGATTTCCTCGACTACGACCTCGCGCTCTTTATCGGTTTCCGCCTCATCAAACTTGGGACAACCCATCATTTCTGAGATCACTTTTAAGCCGGTATCTTCAAACTGGTTGGAAAGCGTGACATAAAATACAGTCTGATCAAAAGACGTATAGGCATTGATTTGGCCGCCAGACGCCTCAATTGTCGAAGCCATCTCTCCTACACCAAAGGAATCACTGCCTTTAAAGACCAGATGCTCAATAAAGTGACTAATTCCCTCTTCACCTTTGAGCTCGTCCGCACTTCCTGTTCGAACCCACATCTGGACTGAGACCACTGGAGATTTTTTACTCTCAACCAATAAGACCTTTAATCCGTTTTTTAGTTGAATTTTTCGGCACTTCAATTCATGACTCCTCTAGTGAGCTTAGCAATCTATGTCCACACCCCTTATTGCCTACAAAGGTGTCGCTACTGCGATTTCACCACCTTTGAATCCAGTGAGATCTATAGCCCTAAGGAGTATTTCAAGGACTTACACTCAGAGATTTCCAGTAAACAACAAATGTGGTCGGATCGACAAATACAAAGCGTCTACTTTGGCGGGGGAACACCGAGTCTTGTCGATCCAGAATTTATCATAGCGACATTGAAGCATTTCGCAAACGTTGGATTTCAATTCGACTCGGATGTAGAAATCACTATTGAGATCAATCCCGCCACTCTGACTGAACACTCACTCGAGCAGTACCTTAGTGCAGGTATTAATCGCTTCAGTGTCGGCGCACAGACTTTCAATGATCGATTGCTCACACTTTGTGGGCGCAAACACAATGCTCAAGACACACGCGATACACTTAAGCTTTTAAATGATAGAAGTCTCAATTACTCATTCGATCTGCTATTTGCACTTCCTCACCAAAGCTTCTCTGATCTCGAAAAAGATTTAACTGAAATCCTAGAGTGGAACCCGCCTCATTTGAGCACCTATTGTTTAACCGTGCCAGAGAGACATCCCATGTCCTTTCACCGACCCGAGGAAGAGATTCAAGTTCAGATGTTTCAGGTGATCGAAGACAGTTTGGAAAAAATAGGACTTAAAAAGTATGAGTTATCCAATTTTTCAAGATCCGGATTTGAATCAAGGCATAATCTGATCTACTGGACGGATAAACCCTTTTGGGGAGTGGGGCTGAGCTCTCATTCTTATGATCCGAATCGAGGTGAATTTGGGTCTCGATTCTGGAATACAAAATCAATCAAAGCCTATCCCAACGAGGTTTTAGAGCTCACTCCAAATCCAAATCAGATCGAAGTTCTTAAGCTCAATGAGGCCATGACGGACACATGTCATATGTTTTTGCGAATGACCGAAGGCCTGCCGCAAGATGCACTGCAAAAATTCCCCGAATTTGCACGTGATCTCATCAAAGAAAGACTCTCTCACTTGGTTAGCGATGGGATGGTTGAAAAGTCCGGGACACATTTTCGATTCACATCTCAGGGTCAGTTGAAAAGCAACCTCGCTTATCAATATTTAACCTTTCTCGCAGATGAAATTGAGTGCTAGACGCAGGCCATTGACAACCAAAATTGAGCTCCCATATTAGGCTTCAACAGGTTTTAATGGAGAATCTTATGGCTGATGAAAAAAATGATTTAAATCTAGATATTGAAGATGCGGAAAACGCTGAAAATGAAACGGCTTCCCAAGAAGAATCTCCTTCCTTGGAAGAGCAGATTGAAAAATCGAAGCAGGATTATCTCTATTTAGCTGCAGATTTTGAAAATTTTAGAAAAAATGCGATCAAAGAGCGCTCTGAACTCATCAAGTATGGAAATGAACGTCTCTTGCGTGAACTGCTGGAAGTTGTCGATAACTTTGAACGAGCTCTCGAATCCGACACAAGCTCAGCAACTCTTGATAGCTTCAAATCTGGAGTCGAAATGATCTTTAAAGATTTGAATCAGCTTCTTCAACGCTTTGGCGTCAGAGAGGTTGAGTCCCAGGGCAAAAGATTTGATCCCAATGTTCATGAGGCTTTAAGCAGCGAGCCGACAAACGAAGTTCCAGTCGGCCATATTACTCAAGTTTTCAAAAAGGCTTATAAATTCAACGATCGATTATTGAGACCAGCTCAGGTCGTGGTGGCGACAGAGCCCTCAACAAAGGAATGAGGTCTGAATGGCGAAACGGGATTATTACGCTGTTCTTAATGTCCCAAAATCAGCATCTCAGGAAGAGATCAAAAAGGCCTATCGAAAACTTGCTCTAAAATTTCACCCGGATAAAAACCCGGGCGATAAAACGGCTGAAGCCAAATTCAAAGAAGCCTCTGAAGCCTATGAAGTTCTAAAAGATCCTAAGAAAAAACAAATGTACGATCAGTTTGGATTTACCGGAGGTCCTGGACAAGCAGGACCTGGTGGATTTGGACCTGGTGGTTTTGGTGGAGCGGGCGCTGGTGCCGCAGGATTTGATCCAAGAGGTGCTGATTTCATCAATGATTTTTTTGGCGATTTCTTTGGAGATGTTTTTGCCGGAGCACGGCCTGGTGGACCAAGACAAGCGCGTGGAAATGATTTGCGCTACTCACTCTCAGTCACTCTAGAAGAAGCCGCCACAGGGTGCGAAAAACGAATCAGCTTTGTTCGTGATCGAAATGGACGAGAGGATTCTGCGAAGCTTTCTATAAGTGTTCCAGGTGGTGTAAAGGAAGGACAACGACTAAAACTAAGAGGAGAGGGGGATCAACCGGCTGGGACGGCAAAGCCTGGGGATCTTTACGTGATCATTCAGTTCCAACCTCATCCTTTATTTAAACGTCGGGATAATGATGTCTTAATGGAGCTTCCGGTTTCATTCGTAGACGCGTTGCTGGGCACGTCTGTTTCAATTCCTACGCTCACTGGAAAAGCAAATCTAACAATTCCCGCTGGAACACACCCAGGACAGGTCTTTCGTCTTAAGGGAAAAGGCTTTCCGGATATCGGAGGGTATGCTCCTGGTGATATGCTTGTAAAAGTTGTTATTGATATTCCCAATGAACTTAATGACAACGAACGAAAGGCTCTTGAGACGCTAAGGGCCGTTGGCGAGAAATCTCCTCTCGTTAAAAACTATAAAGAGCGCGTGCAGAAACTCTTTCAAAGCAGAGGTTAATTCGTGGGTTCAGTTTCATATATTGCTTGTTTGTTCTCATTTTTATTCTTATCCACTTCGTGCCAAATGGGCCCCAAAAAGGAGCCCATGGTGGCCGCTCCACCAGCGGCACAAACGGAGTTGGAGCAGGCCAAGAAGCAACTCGAAAAAGAAAAAAAACCTCAGAACACAATTCAGAAATTAAAAGCTCTTGTAAAAGAGCATCCGAATTCCGATGTGGCTGATTCCGCGTTGATGACACTTGGACGCTATTATTACACAAAAAAAGACTTTCCAATGGCCTATGAGTATTTTGTTCAGGTGATTCAAAGCCCGGTTGCAAGTCCCAACGAAGCGGATGCTGCGCTTGGCGCCTCTTTGTCTCTTGCACGCACCGGAAGAATCGATGAGGCCTTGAATCTGTCTGCGCGTGGACTTAAATCAAACAATCTTAAGCCCAATACAGCTTATGAGCTTCATCAATTGCGCTATGGACTTCTCAAAGATGTTGGCGATCTTAAGCAAGCTCTGGTCTCACTCAGCTTTCTGGTGTCTAACGAACAGTCGGATCAGAAACGAGAATCTCTAGAGGCTGCTGGGTTCCCGCTGCTTCATAAGATGGATTATGATGGATTGAAATCTCTTTTGGTTGAGCCGATTTTAAATTCCTATAAGGCTTATTGCGCCTATCGCGTGGGAGTTGCGGAACTTCAAGCGGGTCGCCGCTCCGATGCGCAGAGCTTTTTTCGCGAAGCCGTGCGCTTTCAGTCCGACTCTATGTATGGTCAACAGGCCCAAAGATATCTTGATCAGTTCCAAGCCGCTCGACGTGTCGATTGGCGGGCGATTGGAGTAACTCTTCCACTCACTGGCCGGTATGAGAATATTTCGCAGAAAGTGCTTCGTGGATTGGAACTTGGGCTTGGAATTTATGACGATCGAGGCTCACCGTTTAAGCTTGCTGTTCGCGACAGTGGCACAAATGCTCAAACTGCAGCGAACGCGGTTGAAGATCTTGTTTTAAAGGATCATGTGATTGCAATCACTGGAAGTTTGATTAGTAAAACAGCGCCGACCATTGCAAGAAGATCTAACGAGATCGGTGTTCCCAGTGTTCATTTGGCGCAAATCTCTGGGTTGACGAGCGAAGGACCGATGGTTTTTCAAAATGCCATTAACTCTAAATCTCTCATTCAAAAACTAGTCACAGTGGCCATGGAGCAAAAGTCATTTCGCCGCTTTGCCATTCTTTTTCCAAATGACGCTTACGGGGTCGAGTATGCCAATTTATTCTGGGACGAAGTGGTCAAACGTGGTGGAACGATTGCAGCCGCTCAATCTTATGATCCGAAAGAAACAGACTTTAGAGATCCCATTAAAAGATTAGTTGGCACTTACTACGTTGAGGATCGCCAAACGGAATATAAACAAAGATTAAAGAAGTGGTCTGAAACCAATAAACGCGGAGCCCGTGCTGAAGTGCCCGACGACATCTTGCCACCCATTGTCGATTTCGACGCTTTGTTTGTAGCAGATGGACCAAGAGCCATGGGTCAGATTGCACCGATGCTGTCTTATGTTGGTGTTAAAAATATGCAACTCCTTGGCACCAACCTATGGAACAGTGCTGAGTTTATCCGTCGCGGCCAAAAAGGTGTCGAAGGCGCGATATTTGTGGATGCAGCAATCAACTTTGCAGACCATCTTTCAAGTTCTCAGTTTTATCAAAATTATCAAAAGGTCTTTGGCGAGAAGCCCGGACTGTTTGAGGCTCAAGGGTTTGAAACTGCAACGATTATCCGCCAGCTTATCTCCCGTGGAGCGGACAGCCGAGAAGAGCTTGGCGACGCCTTAAACCGTCTTGGATCGTTTTCAACAATCGGTGGGACGGCTCAGATGAATTCAGATCGGGAAATCCAAAAGCCCATCATTCCTCTCACTATTAAAGATGGCGAAATAATTCCTCTTTAACCTATTTTTCCTCCTCGCTTGTCTTAGGGCTGGGGAGGACATTATGGATCGACAAGCCGTTATATCACTTTGCAAGGAACGACTTCTGAAAAGAAAGGCCGAGCTTTTAAATCGCATTAAATCTCATCAGAATGACTTTTCAGAGCGAGAGTCCAGTGCCCGAGGAGATGAGGGCGATCAAAGCTTATCTGTGATGAATGAACACCAGCTTTTCGTCACACACCGATTGCTTAGACAGGAGCTTTTTGAGGTGGAATCCGCTCTAGGACGAATTGAGCGCAATCGCTTTGGAATTTGCGAAGAGACCGAAGAGGAAATTGAGACGGATCGACTCTTGGCCCTTCCCTGGACTCGATTCAGTTTAGAAGGTGCAGAAATACGTGAATCCGAACACTTGTCGCAGAAAAACCACAAGCCTTAGGACGAAATTATCTCCAACTCCTTAAAGCTAAATTCCTCCGCGCCGAGAAGGTAATTACAGCGGAGGACCGAATGAGCTTTGATGATAAAGTAATTGATGTGCCGGAATCACTACCACTTCTACCTGTGAGAGATATCGTTGTATTTCCCTACATGATTCTTCCACTCTACGTAGGTCGAGAATCTTCAATTCGAGCTGTCGAAGAATCTCTATCAAAAAACAGATTGATCTTTTTAGCTTCTCAAAAAGACATTGCAGAAGAAAATCCGACTCCAGAGTCGATTTTCCCGACAGGAACAGTTGCAATGATTATGAGAATGAGAAAGCTCTCCGATGGTCGAGTAAAAGTTTTGATTCAAGGTGTTTGCAAAGCAAAGATCACTGAGTTTCAAAAATCAGCTCCATTCTTTGAGACAAAAATTGAAAAGATTCCAGAGCAAACACACTCCGCTCCTGCAACAGAAGTCGAAGCTATGATTCGTCTTGCAAAAGAGCATTTGGAAAAAATCATTGCTCTTGGACGCATGCTTTCTCCTGATATTCTTCTGGTTTTAGATGATGTTACGGACCCAGGTCGACTCTCTGATTTGATCGCAAGCAACCTTGGTTTAAAGGTCGCTGAAGCGCAACGAGTTTTGGAGATTCATAATCCAGTTGAGCGTTTGAAAACTGTAAATGAAATTCTTGCGAATGAATTTGAAGTTCTTAAAACTCAATCAAAACTCAAAGGTCCTTCCTCAAAAGAAGATAGTTCAAGAGCACAGCGCGAGCACTTTCTAAGAGAGCAAATGAAAGCCATTAAAAGTGAGCTTGGCGAAGGCGACTCTAAGTCTGAAGAGCTAGATGAGCTTCGTGAAAAAATCATCAAGTCTGGAATGCCTGAGAAGACTCAAGAAGAGGCGCTTAAGCAGCTTGCTCGCCTTGAGAGAATGCACCCAGATGCGTCTGAAGCCAGCATGGTTAGAACTTATTTAGATTGGATGGTGGATCTTCCTTGGGACAAATCCACGGAAGATAATCTGGATTTGGCTCGCGCCAAGCAAATTCTTGATGAAGATCATTATGACCTTCACAAAGCGAAAGACCGAGTTCTTGAATTCCTAGCTGTTCGAAAATTAAAAGAAAAAGATATGAAGGGTCCAATCCTTTGTTTGGTAGGCCCTCCAGGAGTAGGAAAAACTTCGCTTGGAAAAAGCGTCGCACGAGCCATGGGACGAGAGTACTACCGCATTGCACTTGGTGGTGTAAAAGATGAAGCGGAGATTCGTGGCCACAGAAGAACTTATGTCGGCGCAATGCCAGGAAAGATTGTTCAAGCTTTAAAACAAGCCAAAACAAACAACCCCGTCATTGTTCTGGATGAGATTGATAAACTCGGTTCTGATTTCAGAGGTGATCCAAGTGCAGCAATGCTTGAGGTCTTGGATCCAGAGCAAAACTCAACCTTCAAAGACAACTATCTGAATGTTGATTTTGATTTGAGCAATGTTTTGTTCATCGCCACTGCAAACGTCTTTGAAAACATTCCGGCAGCCCTTAGAGATCGTATGGAAACACTTCATATCTCTGGGTACACGGACTCCGATAAGCTCCTTATTGCAAAAGAGCACCTTGTTAAGAGACAAATGGATTCCAATGGAATCGGACCTGAGCAAATTGAATTCACAGATGAAGGCCTGGCATACTTGATCGCTCACTACACACGTGAAGCTGGACTTCGAAATCTTGAAAGAGAAGTTGGGTCCGTTTGTAGAAAAGTGGCAAAAAAATATGTGTTTGGCGAAGTTGATAAAGTCACTATCACTGCTGAAATTATCCCAGAGCTTTTAGGCCCTCCTCGATACTTAAAAGAAGAGCGCTTAAAAGAAGATCAAGTCGGTATCTGCACAGGACTGGCTTGGACACAAGCTGGCGGTGAAGTTCTTTACGTGGAAGCGCTAAAGATGAAAGGCAAAGGCGGATTAACTCTCACAGGCCAGCTTGGCGATGTGATGAAAGAATCGGCTCGAGCGGCTGCATCGTATGCAAAAGCGAACGCGGATTGGTTAGAGATTGACCCAACTTGGTTTGATGATCACGAGGTTCACATCCATCTTCCTGCAGGAGCGATTCCAAAAGATGGCCCTTCAGCTGGAGTGACTCTTTCCACAGCTTTAATCAGCTTGGCAACTGGAGTTCCAGTTCGAAAAGATGTGGCAATGACTGGGGAAATTACTCTCTCAGGACGAGTTCTTCCAGTGGGTGGAATTCGTGAAAAGTGCTTAGCAGCAATGACTCATGGTGTGTCGACAGTGATCCTTCCGCTTGCGAACAAGAAGGACACTTCAGATATTCCTGAGGATTTCAAAAAGCGAATGAACTTTATCTTTGTCGAAAATCTAGATGAGGTATTTGCCCTAGCACTCGATCGAAGTGCCGAGGCGAAAAAGACTGCCGCAAAATCAGCTGCGAAGAAGTCTAAACCACCTCAATCTTCAGCTGCGGCTTAAGATTTAAGATTCCAAATCCAGTCCATACTGCATTTAATAGGCAGTATGGACTTTTTTTATTCAACCATGATCTGTAAATCGGCAGAAAAATTCCACACACCCGATGCATGGTCACCGCCACCAACAGACATTTTTAATGGCGCTGAAAGTGGAACTAAATTTCCGCCATCATCTATTGGCAATTGAAGTGACCCAGTTGTTGAAGCATCAAAATCTCCATAAGATAGTCCCATTTGAACTAGACCAGATTCTAAGATTTCAAATTCTGCATCTCCAAGTGTTAGAGAAAATGGAAGCTCACTTGAGTCGATCACTTTTTCTATAAGACAAATGCCTTCTCCAGCGAACCTTTCGTCACAACCTGATTCGATAAGATTTTCTGAGCTCAACTCTGAGCTTTCTGTATAAGCTTCAATCTTAATCTGAAAATCAATTGTCGCAGCAGAAGCTGAGTGCGCACCAAAAACCAACAATATGAATAGAGCTTTCATTTTGACTCCTTTTTAGTATGGCTGGGTTATATAGAAGAATTATTGAAAGTGAAATAAGAAGTCACTAATGCTGCTGAGTTCCTAAGCTCTGAATATGCCAGAACAATAATAAGCATAATGCCATTATCACCGTGATAATGCATTTCAACCCGATCTAATGTGCGATCAGATTGAATTACAGCATCTGGCCTGTGTTGCAAAGCTGAGTTCAGCAGTTTCAAGTCGATCTTATGCTTAAATTGAAGCTTTACTAACGTCGCCGGATCAATTTCCACCCTTACCGGACCTTTAGGAAAACCAAACTCATGAAGTCGGCGCACTCTGGTCATCAGCTTATGGGGTCTTATTCGAAGGTGGCGAGCTAGATCTTCTAAGTATGGGCGCTGCCCTTTTTCCGTAGGTTTCTCAATATCCAGAATATGAATTATGGCTTTTTTGTTCACCACAAAGGGGCGACGAAGTTTTAATATATAAATATAGTCGCGATAAAGCTCAGCACTGCGAACGGTTCGAAAAATTGGCAAAATATATTCTTCGCCTTTTTCGTAACTGCCCAGTCTGGACTCGCTAATAAGAATCTGTAGCTCTTCGTGGCTTAAACCCAGTTCACGCGCTTGTCGGGAAGCATTTTCGGTAATTTTAAAATCTATAATAGGAGATCGAGCCGGAGCGCCGTAACGGTCACTGATTTTTAAGGCATGGTCACAAAATGTTTCGGCAGCTAAGCCAGATGAAAACAAAGCCAGGATCGTGGCGACTTGAAAAAACCACGCTCTCACTGAATTTTTTCCAATAAAACGCACTAATTAATCCCCACCGATTAGAGCTGACAACAAGATTGTCTTGGGATTGGTAATAGCAAAATTCACACCCTTACTGGAGCAAAAACCTCAGACTATGAATTTTCTTTCAACTAGAAGCTGTCTAAATCCAAATTAAGGTCGGATTCCAGCTGGGCAAGGAAGGGTGATTTCGCTTTTGGTTTAGCTTGTTCGATCGGTGCTGCGACTTGTGCTTTAGCTTGAGTTTGTAGCTGCTGAGCTTTATTTAACCGCTGTACTTCACTCTCAAGAACTCGGACGAGAGTTTGTAAATCAGAAACTTCCTCCCGGAGTTGAAGGATTTGCTCCTCCTTCTCCTGAAGAATCATCGAATAAGCTCTTTTCAATTCGCCTAATAAACTCTCAGCCGTCTCACAAACATGAGTTTGGGGTTGAGGAGTTGTGGAAGGGCTAGATTGCTGAGGAGCTTGTGGCTCCTGGTCCTGAGGTGCACTGCTTGTTGGGGGGACGATGGTCTCAGGGCCAGAAGCCTGCCTTTGTGTTGGGAGGGAGTTGTCCAAAAGGTAGTACTTACCGTCGATGAACTGGTGGGTTAAGTCGTTGGACTTAATTTTTCTTCTCAATGTGGAGATACTCACCTTGTGTCGGTTTGAGTATTCCATGAGAGTCAGCCAATTCCCTTGAGCCAAGTTGCTCTCCTTTGGTTAATCAGACATTATCGGCAGGCGTGACCACTGTAAAGAGTCACCGGACTATTCAATAAAAATCCAGACTTAGGCACTGGTCAAGTGTTTGAATGTTTTTGAGTAACCAGAATATGAGGATATGATCAGTTCCATGCGAATTCAGCAGAAGAAAAAACTAGCTTTGGTTCTTAGTGGTGGTGGCGTAAAGGCGGCTGCTTTTCATATAGGCGTTTGTCTAGCTCTAAAAGAGAAGGGGTTTAAGTTTTCAGGTGGGTTTCACCGTGACCAGAACCTCAAATTTGAAGGCAAAGAAATGACCTTCACTCTTTATGTGGGCTCATCCGCTGGGGCGGTGATCTCTTCCTTCTTAGCATCTGGCTATTCAGTGGATGCTATTGTGGAAGCCTTCACCAAAGGGGCTGGATTTGCCATGGCAGGACCCTTGAGTAGTCACGAGAATCCCTTATCTCCAATTAGTTATAAGGATATCTTTGCTCTGAATATCCAAACTGCCCATCCCACCACCATATTGTCCCGACTATTCAATAAGGATAAACCTTCACTTACAGGTGGATTTGAGACGCTTCTAAAAAAGGGATTGAAGGTCAGCGGACTTTTTTCGACCAAGAATCTTGAGCGCTATCTACGCGAGAAGGTTCTAACCGATAACACCTTTCAATCCCTTTCAGCGGAACTTTATATTGTCGCGACGCAGCTTAACCACTCACGGAAAGCCATCTTCGGACCATTTGCGGAATCGAGTAAAACCCGATCCATCATGTACTCCAATTATGCCAATATTTCTGAGGCCGTCGCGGCATCAGCAAGTCTTCCTCCATTTTTTGCGCCCATTCCAATTCGCCAGCCCAATGGGAAAGAGATCTTTTATTTTGATGGAGAAATCAGAGACACGCTTTCAACCCACATTGCGGCCGACCAAGGTGCAGATCTTGTGATCAGCAGCTACTCGATTCAGCCTTATCATTACACTCCGGAGATGGGTTCACTTCATGAATATGGAATGCCTTTGATCTTTAACCAGGCTCTTTATCAGGTGGTCCAGCAAAAGATCGAAAGTCATATCAACCATCAAAAAAGTATGCGCGCGATGATCAAAGCGGTTCGGGGATATATGAGCGAAGCCGGAATTGAAGAGCAGCATATTGAAAAACTGACTGAGATCTTAGTCCAGCGAACAAACCTCAACCCGCACGTGGATTATCTGTATATTCATCCAAGTCCTATGGATTATGAGTTCTTTTTCGCCGATCATTTTAGCTTAAATGAGAAAGTCTTGAACCGACTAGTTAAAGTCGGCTTCAAATCTGCAATGAGTGTTTTAAGAGCTCACCTTTAAAACTTTTTGAATTGATATGTTTGATACCAGTGCCAGCCATAATGATGATTGGCGACATGAAAGCTGTCTGTTTCAGGCACCCAAATCGGATAGTTTCGCAATATCTGAATAAAACTATCAAGCGCTGCTTTATCGTAGCCGGAAAGTGCTGTGCATCCAGAAGATTCAAGAAGAGTGAGCTCGGTTTCAGCCTTATAGGTGATATTTACTCCTGAAAGAGAGATCAAATGTCCTATGACCGAGTAACTGTGGCCTCCATCCCTTGAACCTGTGTCGTAATGGATAATGTGAGTTGAAGAAGCCTTAGGCATTGTGACTGTGCCCGAAAACTTATAGCAAAGGCTGGTGCCGGTGAATGCATAAGTCGTGTCAGCGCCGGAAGAAGAAAGCGGTTTTAAAGCGATCACAATCAATCGGCTTCTTTCCGTCGTATCCATTTGTGATCCATTCCATTCAGCTATTGCTTTGTTATAGGAATTCCAAAGGAGGCTTCCACGACTCAAGACATGATAGGGTTCAAAATAATATCGATGTTTTGAGAATACAGTAGACCCACCTGGTGCGTCTGGATATAGCGATGACGTTCTAAAATTATTTCCGTAAGGAGTATAGTCTCCACCGCCGCCGCCTCCGCCAGAGCCGCCGCCTCCGCCAGAGCCGCCGCCCCCAAGATCCGTGTATCCTCCGCCGCCTGAACCTCCACCCGAGCCACCACTTCCGCCGCCCAGATCGAGATTCCCAGAGCCGCCGCTACCACCGCCAGAGCCGGAGCCAGGCATTGGAAAAGAAACAGTTCCATCGAGGTTATAAGTCAGTCTTGAAGGATCGAATTCATTCTGTTCGGATTGTGAGGCCTGAGTGCTTTCCTCTTCTTCCATTTGCATTCCACAATTCTGAAAGAACAGTAATGGAATTGAAAACGCTGAAAAAAGAAGTACCTTGCGATAGCTAATTTGCACAATGATCCCCACCGTTTGAGCTAAACAGAATTATTAAGAGGCAAATTCAGGGCCAGCTGATTACCCGCTTCCTTTCATCTGATCGGCAATACTTTGAACAGTGTAAATAAGGAATTCATCCAAATTAGGATAAAAATAGAATGCGTCTCAGAATGAAACGCATTCATTGTGCAAATCTTTAAGAGAAGATTTCTAAGATAGATCTGAAAAAGTTCTGGAAAAGTCCCTCTGAGCTGATTCCAAATCCAACAATCATCAATGCCAGTAAAGAAACAACAAACTGACTGATTGGACGAACAGAAGGTTGTTCGGATTCATCAAGAACAGTCTCTTCCATATACATCGCAACAATCGGTCTTAAGTAATAATAAACACTGATGACCGATCCAAGAACGCCCCACAAAGCCAACCAAAAGAGTTGCTGCTTAACTGCTGCAGAGATCACCATGAATTTTCCAAAGAATCCAACAGTTGGTGGAATTCCAGCTAAGCTGAAAAGCATGATCGCCATCGCAGCGGCAATGACAGGCTTTCTGCGCGCCAAACCTTTCATATCTTCAATTCCGATGTCGTGATCTGAGTGCTTCTCAAGTAGAGCCAAAACACCAAACGTTCCCAACGTCATCAGAGTGTAGGCAAAAATATAGTAAAGAACCCCAGTCGCACCGATGTATGTCTGCCCACCGATTCCAGCCGCGATCAAACCAATCAAAACATAACCAGAATGTCCAACCGCTGAGTATGCCAACATTCTCTTCATACTTCTTTGTCTGAGCGCACCCACATTCCCAACTAGGATGGTGATCACACAGATCCATTGCATAGCATCTACAAATGGAAAGGTTTTTTCTGCGGTAAACATATCTAGCGACATCACTCTTAAAAGAAAAATAACAGTCGTCGCTTTTACCCCTGCTGCCATGTAAGCGGTCACCGGAGTCGGCGAGCCTTGATAAACATCTGGCGTCCAGAAGTGAAATGGAAAGATAGAAATCTTAAAAAACAAACCTGCCAGAAACATCAATAGTCCAACGAAAAACATTCGATTCGAGCTGGCCAAAGTGATTCCAACTTCACCCAATTCAACAAGTGAAGTCGTTCCAGAAGATCCATAAATAAACGAGATCCCATAGAGCATAACGGCAGAGGCAAAGCTTCCTAAAATGAAGTATTTAAAAGCAGCTTCTTTGGAAAGCCTATCTTCTTCGCCAATTGCAATAAGGACATATAGGCAAAGTGACAGGAGCTCAAAGCCAATAAATGTTAAGATCAAATCATTGGACCAGGCAAAAATAAGCATCCCAACGGATGAGTTGAGTAATAGGAAAACCGACTCGGAAAACTGCTTTCGGTTGGTTGCAGGACTTTCGCGAAGAAATGTCAGCCCGACACCAGTGATCACAAGAATGATCATGGAGACGAATGCAGAAACACTATCAAAAACAATGGCACCGCTAAAAACCGTTCTTTGAATGCCCCAGTTTCCAGCTGTTAAAATCAATCCAGCAACGACTCCAACCATCCCGAAGCCATAAGCTATAAAAGTCCCCCGCTCCTTATTCCCGGTGAGCGCTTTGAATAAAATAGGGAATAGACTGGCTACGAACAATGCGACCGCTGGAGACAAAACTATAAAATCAACCCAATTCAATGAAACTTGCATTTTAACCTCAAGGTTCTATGTGGTTTTCTAGCTTAAGCTCATAATTCGACATATTCTGTACGAAATGATCCAAACTTGCTTTTGAATAAGATAGAAAGTGATTCGGAAAAATTCCCATCCAGAAAATTAAAATCACAAACGGAATCAAGGTGAGCTTTTCTCGAAGATTCATATCAAGACCGCTGGATTTATATTTCTCAATCAATGGTCCTTCTTCACCAAAAAACACTCTGAGCACCAGCCACAGCATATAGGCTGCTCCAAGAATCACCCCTAAAACAGCAGCCCCACCAATCCAATTGTTGGCTTGAAATCCACCAAGAAGAATCAAGAACTCACCCACGAACCCATTCGTGATCGGCACTCCAATGCTTGAAAACGTCACAATCAAAAATGCGATCGCATACCATGGTGCTGCTTTGGCCAGTCCACCATAAGATTTGATTTCAAGTGAGTGTGTGCGCTCATAAATCATTCCAACCAGGATAAAGAGTGCACCGGTTGAGATCCCATGGTTCAGCATCTGATAAAGACCGCCGGTTGTTCCATAAATATTAAATGCGAACAATCCAAGCATCACATAACCCATATGAGAAACCGATGAGTAAGCGACCAGCTTCTTCATATTCGGCTGCACCATCGCAACCAATGCGCCATAAATAATTCCAACCACCGCTAGAATTAAAAATAACCAAGCATAGGTTTGCGAAGCCTCTGGGAAAATAGGTAGAACAAATCGCAAAAATCCATATGTTCCCATCTTAAGCATAATGGCTGCCAGTATCACTGACCCTGGAGTTGGCGCTTCAACGTGTGCATCTGGAAGCCAAGTGTGCACTGGAAACATTGGAACCTTGATCGCAAAAGCCAAACAAAAAGCAAAAAACATAAGAGTTTGAGTGCTTATGAACTGGCTGCCGACAAACGGAACCGAGAGCTTATAAAAATCAAGAACACTCGCGCTCAGATATCCCAACTGATCTTGAGTCATAAAAATGAGTGCAATGATCGCGATCAGCATCAAGAGCGAGCCGAACATAGTGTAGATGAAAAACTTTAGAGTCGCATAAAGCTTTCGCGCTCCACCCCACATTCCGATCATAAAATACATTGGGATTAGGGAAGACTCGAAAAAGACATAAAATAAAATGGTGTCTAAAGCGAGAAAGGTTCCAAGCATGGCGGTTGTCATAAAGAACAGATTGATATGAAAAAACCGAACCCGATCCTGAATCACACTCCAACTCGCCAAAATAGTAATTGGAATCAAAAACGTGGAAAGCAAAACCAACCAAAACGAGATTCCATCAATGGCTACAAAGTACTGTAGACCTAAAGTTGGAATCCAACTCACTCTTTCAACTAATTGTAAGTCGGCTGTGCTTGGATCAAATCTTTTTAAGAGCAGAAGGCTGTAAGCAAAATGCAAAAGTGAAAGGCCTAAAGAAACCGGACGAATCGATCCTTTCGGAACAAGTCCAATTATTAGTGCCATTATAAGTGGTGAAAAAATAAGTAACGTCAAAAACATTTTATGACCCCATCAGTGCATATGTAATGACCACAACAAGCCCCAATGTCATATAAAGGGCGTACTGCTGAGTTTTTCCGTTTTGAACCGTCTTGATCAGTTCACCAAGTCCTTTGGTAAGATCTGCTAATACATATGTGATTTTGTCGATGAAATTCACATCGATATAAACCCAGAGTGATTTTGAAAACTCAATCAAGGGATTAATGATCCCACCGAAATAAGCTTCATCAACGAAGTACTTGTTCTCAACCATGTTATGAACAGGACCCAAACTCTTTGCGACTTGAGCAGGTCGATCTTTGTGAATGGAGTAAAAGTCATAAGCCAAGTAAGCAAGAAGACCTGCCATTGCAACTGCAAGCCCGATCAATCCCCACTCCAGAATCAAAGAGGGGTGTCCAATATCCACATTCACCATCGCCGGATCCAACCAAAGCTTAAACCAGTTTTCTGGATGACCCGGTAGAACCGCGCCAACTGAATGAGGAATTCCAACCCAACCGCCGACAACGGAGAGGAAACCAAGAACCATAAGTGGAACGGTCATTGTTAATGGTGACTCATGAGGATGAACCTCTGAACCAAAGCGAGGTTTTCCCCAGAAAGTGAGAGCCATCAGTCGTGTCATATAAAACGCTGTACAAAGTGCGGCAATCATTCCGACCGCCCATAGGTACTTGCTTCCAAGTGGACTAAAGAATGCAAACGCTAGGATTTCATCCTTACTAAAAAACCCAGCAAAAGGAGGCATTCCAATAATTGCAAGCCAACCAAAAACAAATGTCAGATGAGTGATCGGCATCAGCTTAGCGAGTCCGCCCATTTTGCGAACATCCTGCTCACCACTCATAGAGTGAATAACACTTCCCGAGCCCAAGAACATAAGGGCTTTGAAAAACGCATGAGTCATCAAGTGAAACATCGCCGCGTGAAATGCTCCCACACCCGCAGCTAAAAACATAAATCCAAGCTGTGAAACCGTAGAGTAAGCGAGAATTTTCTTAATATCCCATTGAGTGATTCCAATGGTTGCTGCAAACAACGCCGTTAAAGCTCCGGTCCAAGCCACCACTTCGAGTGCAAGTGGAGCAACCATATAGAGAGCGGACATTCTTACAATCAGATAAACACCAGCTGTCACCATTGTAGCTGCGTGAATGAGTGCTGAAACCGGTGTTGGTCCGGCCATCGCATCGGGAAGCCAAACATAAAGTGGAATCTGTGCTGATTTTCCAGTCGCTCCAATAAAAAGGAATAAACAAGCCAAAGTAACCGGACCAAACCAAGTTTTTTCAATTACGTCTGGAGCCAAAGCTGCAAGCTCGGAATAATCCAAGGTTCCAAAAGTAATAAACAAAATAAAAACACCAATTAAGAAGCCAGCATCCCCAATTCTATTGGTCACAAAAGCTTTCATTCCTGCTGCTGCTTTTTCTTTATCGGTGAACCAAAATCCAATTAATAGATACGAGCAAAGTCCCACACCTTCCCAACCCACAAAAGTCATTAGAAGGTTATCGCCAAGAACTAAGATCAACATATTGAATAAGAATAGGTTCAAATAAGCGAAATACTTAGCTGGTCGCTCGTCATGATCCATATAGCCTACGCTAAATAGATGAATCAGTGTTCCAACCCCAGTGATCACTAAAATCATAATTGCGCTGATCTGATCGACGACAAATCCCGCTTGAACTTTTAGCGAATCGACTGGGATCCAGGTGAAGAAGCTGGCTTCAAGTGAGCGTTGATCAACCGGAAGACCTATGAGTTTAGCGAACAAAAGCAACGACGCGAGAAAAGATACACCGGCGGCTGCCGTGGCAATGCTCCCAGCCAAGATCGCATTTGGTGACTTAAATCTTGGGCCGTTGATTGCAAAACCAATAAGAGGACTAATCAGTAATAAAGCGATTAAAAACTGCTCATTCATAAACGCTAGCCTTTCAACTTCTCAAAGTATCGGATGTTGATCTCTTTGAACTTCTTGTAAATCGCGACCGCAAGCGCAAGACCTACACCGGCCTCTGCCGCTGCAATTGTCATTACGAAGAAGACCATGATTTGCCCATCGAGTGAGCCAAGCTCACGTGAAAAAACCACAAAGCTCAAGTTCACAGCATTCAGCATCAGCTCGATTCCCATCAACATCACGATGACGTTTCTTCGCATCATGACTGCAATCATTCCGAATGAAAAAAGAATCGCGGACAGTGCAAGATAATGTTCGGCTGAAATTCTTAATAAATTATCTGTGAGAAGCATGTGTGCCTCCTTTGATACGGCTCAACGCCACCACTCCAATTGCGACAACAATCAAGACCACACCGAGGATCTCAAAAGCGAGGAGATATTTGGTGTAAAGAAGGATTGAAAGTTCTTTGGTTAAATCTTTTCCAGTTGTAAGCGCTGCTTTCGCGACAGGATCATCAACAATGTTGAATGAGCTGCTGATTGCTCCAAGCGCAAGACCCGCCAACACGGCCGCACAAAAAACCTTTAGAAATCCTGAAAGAAGGCCTTTTGAAAAAGCCTGGATTTCAGTTTTAAGGTCAAAAAGCATAAGAACGATGATGAATAAGACCATCACAGCGCCGGCATAAACAATAACCTGAACCCCCGCAATAAAATGCGCTCCCAAGTTAAAGAAAACAGCCGCAAGCCCAAGCATTGTAAGCACTAAATAAAGCGCACTGTGAATGGGGTTTGCAGAAGAAATCGTTTTGTAAGCAAAAAAGATCAGAAATAGCGCTAACGAATAAAATGCAATCGCTTCATAAATCATAAATCACCACTTTGTTCTCATTACGAAAATGACAACGGCAGTTATTACCGTATTCGCCAAGGCCCATGGAAGCATCGTCTTCCATCCTAAATCCATCAACTGATCATAACGAAATCTTGGAAGCGTCCAGCGTACCCAGATAAAGAGCCATAAAAACAATACGATCTTTACAAGAAAGACCACATGAAGAATGAGGGCCGTTAGAATATTGGCCTTGGTCACACTGTCGCCTTCAAACCAGGCAGCCACAGATTCTGGTGTTAGAATTGGCCAAACAGTATAACCACCGAAGTAAAAGGTCACCATCAGCGCAGAAGCAACAAGCATGTGCCCGTATTCGCCGATGTAGAACATATTCATTTTAATTCCGCCGTACTCCGTATGATAGCCGGCGACGAGTTCCGCTTCGGCTTCGGGTAAGTCAAACGGCAATCGGTTGGTTTCGGCAAACATCGCTGCCAAAAGCAAAACGGCGCCAAGTGGCTGATAGAAAATTCCCCAGTTTGGTAGAAATGAAACCGTGGTTGATTCGCCAAACCAATTAAAGGTCATTGGACCATTTTGAATTTGAACGATTTCAAGAAAGCTAAATGTATTGAAAAGTAAAATCACACCGACAATGGAAAGACCCATTGCAAGCTCGTAAGAGATTGTTTGAGCTGTTGCTCGAAGTGCTCCGTAAATGGAGTACTTGTTATTGCTTCCGTAGCCAGCAAGCATGATCGAATAAGCTGCAAGTGATGAAACCGCCAGCACAAAAACAATTCCAATTCCAATCTCATAAGATTGAAATACAAAATTATAAGGACCCCAGGTTCGCCCTAGCCATTCGAAAGCCTCCACATATATTGGATGTGAAAGCGGGATCGCTCCAAAGGCGAGTGCCGCAGGAATAAGCGCAACCACAGGTGCCGAATAAAATAAGAGACGAAAACCCCGAGCAGGAATAAACTCTTCTTTTGTTAAGAACTTCACAGCATCAGCTAAAAGCTGAGTCAGTCCCAACGGTCCCACACGGTTTGGACCGAAACGATTTTGAATGTACGCAGAGCCACGACGCTCCACCCACACCAACAATGGTACCAACTGGACCATCATTAAAAAGATAGCCACCATCTTGGCGAAATTTACGCCAATCTCAAAAGCATCTGCTCCCATGATTTATTCCCACTCCAAAGCGTTGGATTTAACTTCCCACACCAAACCAAGAACGAAGATGAGTAAAAATACTCCCATTGCTCCCATGATGTATATTCCATGTCCGGCTTGAATAAAGTCATTGAACGACAAAGCCCAGGGGTACATGAAAATGATTTCAATATCGAAGAGAATAAATAAAATAGCAGTGAGATAGAACTTCACCGGAACCTTTGTTGGTCCGCTGGTGTCGGATACGAGTCCGCATTCATAAGTTTCTTGTTTAACTTTCGATTTTGGTGCTCGAATGCCGGTGAGGGAAGCCACAATAACTATGAGGACTCCAAAGACCATCACGAAGGCACTAAGAACAAGCACGGGTAGTAGCTGATCCATAAGTTTTTCCGTCCCAATTGTTAGCCAAAAGTGAAGTTCTCTAATATATACAGAGCGAGAGTCCAGATACCAAGAACCAAAAGTCATTTCAGGCTTTTAGTGCGGTGAGTTAGGAGTTTATGAGCGGACATCATTGGAAAGTTGCAAGCACACTCGAGCGTTTCATCAATGGCACTTCGCAATCGCTCGACGTGGTTGGTTCGGACTCTCCCACATATCTAGCAGGACTTTTGTCGGATGACCGTATTCGGTGGTCAAAAAACCCGCACCTTGTGGTGGTGTCGAGTTTGGAAGCTGCTGAAAACTTGGTCAATGCACTTCAATTTTTTGATCCAAAAATAGAGCCGCAGGTTTTAACGGGGTTTGATGTTGGTCCATTTTCAGGACTTTATCCATCACGGCGTTTGATGGCTCATCGATTGGGCTGGCTTTGGAAAGCTTCACAGGCCAAGCCTGGGGAAATTTTTATTGCCCCGATTGAACCTTTGCTGCAAAAAACTCTTCCCTTACAAGAACTTTCAAGGCGTCACCTCTTGATTTCAAAAAATGAAGCTTTGTTGGAGGATTTCTCCACGATTTTAACAAGTTGGGGATATATACAAACTCCGCTTGTTGAAGATGTTGGAACGTTTTCGATGCGGGGCGGGATTGTCGATGTGTTCTCTCCGGCTCACTCACGCCCTGTTCGTATGGAACTCTTTGGTGATATTATAGATTCCTGCCGTTTTTTTGACCCAGCCACTCAACGAAGCCTTGAAGACTGTCCGAGTTACCACGTCATTCCTCCCCAAGAGATTCAGCTCACCTCAGAGTCCCGGCCGCTGGCTGTCCAGTATTTTAATAGCACGTTAGATAACCGCCCCCTTCCCGCAGAAGATGTTCAAACCCTCAAACAACACTTGGCACTTGGGCAGTATTTGGCCGGGATGGAGTTTTTGCTTGCGGGCTTTTATGAAAAATTAGATTCGCCGCTGGATCATTTTTCCTCGGATCTCAATGTTTGGTGGCTCGATCCTATTGAAACCGCACGCGCTGCGGATGAGTTGTTTCGCCAAATCAAAGAGGATCTCGCCGTCGGTGATGCTTTGCTGATTCGTCCCGGAGCTGAGGATTTATATAATAATTTTGAAAATCTTCATTTCCCCGATGATTCAAAAAAGATTTCACTCACAAAGATCCGTATTGAGGATCGAGCCTTTGAAGAAGAAAGCGAGGATCAAGCTTCCATTTTACCGGTCTCAACCAGTGGCATGGAAGAGATCGCAAACCAAATCAAAAGTTTTTCGGGGAACGCAACCGAGCTCTCTCAGTTTCTTAATCTACGAATCACCGAGTGGAAAAATTTAAATCAGTTGATTTGCTTTTCTATTTCCACACAAAACCAAGCCGAACGCTTAAAGGTTCTTTTAGAGCGAGTGGGGTGGAGCGCAAAAATTATTGAAAGCGAAAATGAGTTTGATTGGGAGTTTTTGCGAAATGAACAGGATGGAAGCAAAGTGGTCCACCTTCTGCTTCGCTCGATTCCTAAATCCCTTCGAATCAGTGATGAAAATCTGGTTTTACTTCGT
Organism: uncultured Pseudobdellovibrionaceae bacterium; assembly: GCA_964636785.1. Taxonomy (GTDB): domain Bacteria; phylum Bdellovibrionota; class Bdellovibrionia; order Bdellovibrionales; family UBA1609; genus UBA6776. Next base: position 44,190 of record CAZWVK010000004.1, read on the forward strand.
GAAGCCGATCTTTTTGGGCGGGTCGGTAAAAAAAGAGCCGCGAAAAAAACGGAAGGCATGTCGGATGACACGAAAGCTTTTGCTCTTAATTTTGCAGATCTTAAACCCGGCGATCTTATTGTTCATAAACTTCATGGCGTAGGGATCTATGAAGGTTTAAAAGTGATGCCTATTCAGGGTGTAGAAGCGGAGTTCATCCAATTAAAATACAAAGGCAACGATCGCCTTTATCTTCCGGTTTACCGCATTCATCAGATTCATAAATACTCAGGGCCAAGCTCACCAGCACTTGTTGATAAACTTGGTGGAACAGGCTGGGAGAAAACCAAAACGAAAGTTCGTGCTCATCTAAGAGATATTGCTTCTGAGCTTTTAGAGATTTATGCGAAACGAAAGGTTGCGACTCGTCCAAGCTATCATTCACCCGATGATGATTATCGGGCGTTTGAAGCTGCCTTTCCTTATGACGAAACAGAGGATCAACTAAAAGCCATCGATGATATTTTAGCCGATCTTCAAAAATCAAATCCAATGGATCGCTTGGTTTGTGGTGATGTGGGTTTTGGAAAAACCGAAGTCGCAATGCGAGCGGCGTTTAAGGTCGCTCAAGAAGGGAAACAAGTCGCAGTCATTGCACCGACTACAGTTTTAACTTTTCAACATCTTGAAACTTTTCAAAAGCGTTTTAAAGGTTGGCCATTGGTCATTCGATCTTTGAATCGTTTTGTTCCAAAATCTGAAGCAAAGAAGACTTTAGAAGAACTCAAGAATGGACAGGTCGATATCATTATCGGCACTCATCGACTTCTTAGTCAGGATGTTCAGTTTAAAGATCTGGGCCTTTTGATCATTGATGAAGAGCAAAGATTTGGAGTGAAGCACAAAGAAAAGTTAAGAAAGCTTCGCGCACAACTGGATACTCTCGCCATGTCGGCCACTCCGATTCCACGGACATTGAATTTAAGTCTTGTGGGTGTCAGAGATTTAAGCTTAATAAATACACCGCCCGTAGATCGACTTCCAACTCGAACATTTGTTTGTAAGTTTGACCGGGAAACGATTCGTAAAGCGGTTGAAAGTGAAATCTCTCGGGGTGGGCAGGTTTATTTTATTCATAACCGAGTTCAAAGTATTTATGGGCTTGCAGAAGAGCTTCGCGAAATTCTTCCAAATGTGAAATTGCAAGTGGCGCACGGACAGATGGAAGAGGGTCAGCTTGAAAAAGCCATGGTCGCTTTCTTTCATCAAGAGATCGATGTCCTCTTATGTACAACGATAGTGGAATCCGGAATGGATGTGCCCAAAGCGAACACCATGTTTATTGATAAATCTCATCAGCTAGGACTGAGCCAGCTTTATCAGCTTCGCGGCCGTGTTGGTCGATCAAAAGAGAGAGCCTATTGTTATTTGCTTGTGCCGCAGAATCAAAAGCTTGAAAAAGACGCCCAAGAGAGACTTAGAATTATTCAAGAGAACTCTGCTCTCGGATCTGGAATTCGAATCGCACAGTATGATTTGGAACTTCGAGGGGCGGGAGATATCTTAGGCGAAAGCCAGGCTGGACATATCAATGCCGTTGGATATGAGCTTTATTTAGAGCTTTTAGAAGAAGCTGTTCATCAGGCCCGCGGTGAAGACATCACAAAAATTGAACTTGAGCCGGAAATCAATTTAAGAATTCCAGCATTGATTCCTGATCAGTATATTCCGGATCTTCGTGTGCGCTTGGCCTATTACAAAGCTTTGGCGGCTATAGAATCTCCGGAAGATTTAGATCGAATTGAAGAAGAGCTTCGTGATCAATTCGGAAAACCACCTGAGCCTGTGTTTAATTTAATGGGATTGATGCTGATCAGAAAACTCTGCCGTGATCTCGGCGTCAGGGATTTAAGTGCGGGCAAAGTGGGGCTTGCACTCGCATTTACCGAGCACACCCCACTTAGTCCTCAAAAAGCAATTGAGCTCACATCACGAGCCAATAAGAAATATGGACTGACTCCTGATTCGAGGCTCACCATCCGCATGAATGAAATCACTTGGCCACGCGTGATGGAAGAGCTCGATTATTTATTGAAAATATAATCCTAGAGAAAAGAAAAAGCTCGCTTCAACTGAAGCGAGCTTTTTTAAACTACCATCGAGAGATTGCAGAATTCAGCGCTTCTTGATGCGCTCGAATTTCATCCGGGCTTTGATCTGCCAATCTAATAAGTTCTTGAACTCCATGCTGAACAGCTGCCTGGAACTCTGATTTATTAGAAGCCATCTTTTCTGCCTTTAGAATTCGTCCAATGGGCGTCATAAGAAGCTGATTCTTAATCTGTGCTTCTGAGCTTTTTAAACTCTGTAGCTGCGCCGTCTTTTCTGGATCTAAGTTCTGAGGACCCATTTGCTCAAGCTGTGCAATCTGTCCAAGAACCTGATAGTAAGTCTGACGAACTTCATTAAATTTGCCACTATTGATTTGATTCAAAAGCTGCACATACGGCATCAAAGCTTGTTGTAATACGACACTCGCACTTGGATGAAGCTGATCGTTTTCCAAATAACTTCCTCCCGCTTCAAGGATTTCAAAGAGCTCATAAAGAGACATCTCTTTCCCATCATCAGGAAGTTTTGGAAGTATTTCAGCCAGAGCTTTCTGAATCGCTGCTTCATCAATACCCGCCGCCTGAAGAACAAGCTCATTATCCGTCATTATCAATCTTTGCAATGTGCTAAACGCCACAACGTTGTTCGGCATTGCATACTTATACACTCCACTTCCATCGTTATAGACCACCCCGCCCTGCTGCGCGACAGCCTGAGCCTGCTGAGGATTATTCGTTCTTTGCACAGAGAATATAGAAGCGATCCGAGAACTTTCATACGCTCGCCCTGGGATCCATAAGCTTTTAGGGATTACAGAGGACATGACATCAAGGAATGGAAGTTCATCCTTAAAGAGTCTTAATGTTGCATCTCTCGGCGAAATATTTTCCAGCCCTGGAATCGTACGAAGTGTGGATGTTAAATTCACACCTTCGAGCATTCGGTTTCTAAATAGGCCAACGACACGATCTCTTACATCTGGCTCATCCATCATCGCAGGAAACAATCCGCCATTTGCAGAATGAACTAGGGAGTTGCTCAAGCGAAGACCTAAAAAGACCATTGCTCCAATTCGATCGCTCGCTGTTCCCCAAACATCTGGAGCCTCTTGAAGCGCACGCGGATTATTTGAAAAATGGATGTTTTCAAAACTGCTTCCGATTTCAGTCATGAAGTTGGAGATACCATTTTCCTTAAGAACTTTTTGAACAGCTTCGTCTTGGCATCGGATTGCTCCCTCATAGCCGTAAAATCCGACCTGCTCAATGGCTTTGGATAGCTCCATTCCTTTTAAACTATTTGATTCCGTTGTACCCAAACAGTAACGGTTTGGAAGAAATGCGACTTGGAGAAAGAAATTTATAATTTTGTCGCGAGCCGGCTTATAGAGCGCATATTCTTTCGCATAAGTCGAATTCTTCATCTTCTCGAGTTCGGCCTCATAAGATTTCGCATCAAGAGCCTCTAGATAACCCTTGTTAGGACCTCTGAATTTGGAAACATAGAATCTCCATTCATCATAGATTCTCTTGAGATGAACCATATAAAAAGATTGTCGGCTCAAACCAGATGTCTGTAAGTTACCCGCGCGCAGGCGATCATAAGAGTACTTGGAATTGCTCAATGAATTCCAAAATCCTTGAATAGCGTAATCAACTACAGCTTCTGGAGTGTCACCTATGTCATGCAAGCGACAAAGAGGGTCGGACCCTAGCATCGCATCATGATCCGTACAGAAAGCGAGCGGCTTTAAACTCCCCTTTTGATTACCAAAAACTTCTTCAATCGATTTCCATCTCTTTTGACCGTTTTCAACACTATAAAGCGGTTTAACCTGTCCATTTACCGTCTCGACTTTACCTCCATAGATAAATCGGATGGCGGCAATATCATATTGTCCCGGAACAGGAAGTGATCCATGATCATCCGGCATATAATCCATCACACAGGAAGATTTCACATTCACATTCAGAGGTAAGAACTCTTCAGGAAATGGCTCCCCGTTTAAACCTTTGTATTCACGACGAATGTCGTCTGCAGTCCAAAAGTTGGATCCATTCGGGCCAGGATCTGCAGAACACTTAAAGTTATGTCGCAATGAAAAGTTATGTCCCATCTCATGCAGGAACACATTTAGAACAGAAAGACGTGCTAACTTTTTTGTACACTCTTCCACCACAGTGACTTCTTCTGGAGTTTGATAATCACCACCGCTTCGCTTCGCCTTTGCAATGAACTGATCCACCGCCGGGCACTCTCGTTTAATTCGTTGAACAAGGTGACTCGAAATGCCATTTGAGAAGAGGTTTGTATTGTGGTGCATGGCTGCAGTTGCAAGGGAAGCCGCATGACTTCCGAAGTAGGCGTCGTGCATCATATCATGGTAACGAGAAAATTTCGATTTGTTATCGAGCTGATCAACACCCGTGAGATTCTTGTATTTAGAATACACTTCCAAAAGATGTTCTTGTTCTTTCGTCAGTTGCGATTCCACATTCTGAACTTTGCCATTCGTGTAGGTCACGAGAGACAGAGGAGAGAATTCACCCTTTCCATTCACTTGAAATGGGGCAAGTCCTTTCAAAGGATTGATGATTTCATTTGATGTCGTATCTGTTCCCTTATTGAAGTTTCTAATCTTGAGAAGCTGTTCACCTAAATTACTCAAGATATAGCTTCGAATATTTCTCGCCATTCCTTCGGTATAAGGGCTCAATAAAACGTTGGATGTCGCTGACACGATCTCCCCTGTTGCAGGATCTGCGACAGACGGACCAAAACCACCCAATGATTGATAGGTTAGCGGGTCGATAATATGAAGAACATTGTAGCGTAAATCTCCAAGGTCGACGTCTTTTGATTCATCCAATCGAACACGGATATTTACACCGGCTTTTTGAAAAGCTTGATCCCAGAAATGAACGGCATAACGTCCAATTTCTCGCGCCCAACCACTGCGTGGGTTGTCGGCAGAAGGAGACTCTTTAGAGAAATGATAAACAATCTCACGAACCTCTGGATTAAAGCGGTTCATTTTCGTGAGTCTTTGAAGATCTTCTTTTCTTTGGAAGTCTCTGGTTAATACAACTCGTGGAGCAGATGCGAAGTATCCAAACGTCTCAAAGTCTCGCTCGTTAAACGCTCTAATATCTTTATAAGTTGAATTCAGATTTCTTCTGAATGCGTATCGAACTTTTAGGCCTTGGTTTGCCTTTAAAAGAGTGAAACTAAAATAATCTTTAGCGAGTTTAATATCGACGAGCTTCTGATCACCTGTGGCTTGTCCTAATAAATAGCCAAGAGTACTCGTGGACAAAAGATCCGCTGGAGAAAAATGCTCTTCGAATTTCAACCTAATATAAGGACGTTTGGTTTCGGACTGTCTTTCAACCTCCTGTTCCCTCAACCCAAACTGTCGCCCACTTCGCGCGGCCTCGAATTCTTTCCACTCAATGGGAATACTAAATACGTAACCTTCATTCAGCTCATTGCCGGCAAGGCGCTCATCTTGGTTGACGTTCACACCGAGTAAGGTGTTTCTGTTATTAAGTTTAATACGAACTTTCTCAGCACCTGTGAGCTGAGTATCGACAACTCGAGCCGATGTGATCGCCGACTCATTTTCTGCCGGTGTTTCAACGACTGTCGCCTGATAAAACCACTCTCCTTCAAAGTATTTTGCAGGATAGATATCCACCTTTTGAACGGCTTCGAAGATCTGACGACTGGTGCGATCAATACGAACATAAGTTCCCTCTTCAGGGCGGCTAACTTTTGTTTCAATAAGGGTGCTGGTCCGCTTTCGATCTTCATTAAGCGCCTGCTCGATATTAAAATAGCTCACATTATAACCAACGAGTGGAACTCCAAGTAATCCATCCTCAAGCTGAACGGCATAGGGCCACTCTTCACTTGGGATATTTGACTTTTTATCCACTTTAAGAATTCTTAAGTAGCTGTCACCAAGTTCATAGCGAAGCTGATAGGAATGATTTGGCTTACCGCGAAGGGGGATGTCTTCTCCCAGAAGTTCAGAATCCGTTGTGTAATCGACAAGTGGATAGTTGTTGATGATGTTTCCAAGATCGTCACTGATCGTAACATTGTTTTCTGCAACGGTTTTGTTCGGTGTAAAGACGGAGTCTTTTGTGTTTAGGGTGTGAGTCCAGCTCTGAACATCGCCGACCTTTTGAGCGTCAATACCTTGGTTTTGAGCAAGTTGATCCGGTCTCTTCTTTGTACATCCTGATGCGAGACCCACCGCCAACGCCAGGCTTAAAAGAAGTTTAGATGTTTTCATTGTCGCTCTCATTGGTTTGACCTTTCCTTTATATATTCACTGTCAAAAGCATTCCAAAAAACGTTTTACCATCGGCAAAAGCTGCATTGTTGGAGATCGTTCGATCTCTCCACCTTCCATAAACCTCAACACGAGTGCTTGTTGGAAAGCTGTAACCCATCGCAGACCGCAAGGACTGGATGTTGATGTCTGTGTCTGCGTAGTCTTTAAGATAAGTCCATCCACCGGATAGAGATGTGTAGAAGTTCTTATATGTCCATGATCCAGTGAGGACATTTGATGTTGAATAGGGATTATTAAAATCTGTTCCCATTGCGTTGGAAGTTTCGTAGGTGTAAGAGTTCACCGTCACCGAGTGAATAGTTGATACGCGAAATCCGAATTGAAGTGGAGTTGTTGTTACCAGCCCGCCGGTTAGCGATCCATTTAAGGAAGCACGCTTTGAAATCTCTGAAGTGGGAAGTGTAATTGCGGATGTTGCAGAGACTTGGAAGTTGTACTTGTTTTTATAAAACGGAGACGTGTTCACTCCAAACTCAGTGTCAGAGACTCCATAGCGTTCAACTTTTTCTGGGTTTTCACTTAAAGGTTGGCTGTATCCGAACTGACCATAGAAAGTGTAAGTCGGATTGTAAGTGTAGCCGACGCCGAGGTTAAGACCTGAAAAGTAGTCGGAATAGTAATCTTGATTCTTCTGCATGACCCATTGTGCGGAGCCTGTCCATCGGCTCTGCTTCGCCAGATTTTTTCTTTGACCTTGAGTTACTGCATCTGCGGCTGTGACTTGAGCATTGGCTTGGAAGCTAAAGAAAATGAGCGCACTGGCAAGAAACAAAAAGTAAGCGAAATGAGGAAACACTCCTAATATATATGAAGAGGAGCTTGGCAAACTTCGGCTGTCACAAATGCCGAAATTCGTCACTTTCCTTTGAAGTTTTTTTCCATCTCGCTTCATTTAACCTGCCTATTTTCAGCTGTTTAGCTAAAAGCAGAACTTTTTAAGGGTCCCGCTTATGTCTCTAAATGAGCAAGATGAAGGCCAGAGGTCGAGGTTCCGTCTCAGAATGAGACACCCCTAAGCTATTGAATTTATGCAGCTTTCAGCCAAAAGTTTTGGTTTGATCAGGCGTAAGAAGAGGTTATGGGCGGAGCGGGACCAATAAGATCAGTTTCTAATACATTAAAGAGCGGATTAAATGACAAATCGGTCGATCGGTCCGTCTCCCCAGTTTTTGAAATCTTGGAAAAGACAGCGCCACAAATATAATCCACGCTGTTCCATAGGAATCTCTTTGAGAATCAAGAGTCGAGGCATTTCCCAGTTCAGCTTCGTTGCTTTTTCAATCTGAGAAAAAGCTTTTGATTTATGTAGTCCAAAATAATGTACGCGATTTAAGAACCAGTTTTCCTTTGGTACTTCAATTTGCCCTTCTAGAATCTGGCCGAAATTAGAGAAGTTTCTGTTGGCTTCAATGATTTCGTGCTCCCACGGAGTCTCTAATTCTGGGTTCACACGTGAGCCACAGAAAACCCCTTGATCCGTCTCGCCGATAAAAATTCTCAAATAGAACATCAAAGGCACATTCGAACTTTTTTGTTTTAGAGCTTCTTTAAGCTCAAAGAATTCTATTGGATTGTGAAAAGTGAATGCTTTCTGGAAGAAGTGGAGCCGAGAGAATGGCTTACTAAGCGCTCGGCCAAGCGGAGAAACTATAATTGAATCACGGCTCTCATCTAGTTTTGGAATTAGAAATTTATCATCGATCCACTTTGAAATACCCCATCTTTCTAGTCCTTCACATATCGCTCGCCACTTGACTTTGGTTCGACTTCCTCCGCACGCAAATCCCGCAGTTGACGGAAATAGATCCAGGAAGAGGTCTTTTGAATTATTCTCTTTGAGCTTTCTGAAAGCTCTTCTCTCGAAATACTCTGAGATTGCAATTTTTCTCGCTGTCGCTCTATCAGCTGACGTTCCACCCGAAAGTGGAAGCGGCTTATCGCCGGAAAAGCATGTCGAATGCCATCCGACTATTTCATTATTGCCATGTGAATCTTTGATTGGTTGCTCATGAAATGTTAAACCTACCATTGCTTCAGACTCAAAAGGCGGCATCAATCTATTTCCCTTAAATTGCTAAAGAGAATGTAGGGACTTCCTGCAGGATATTTCTCAAGGTTTATTTTTGGAGAGTAATAGATAGTCCAGCTCATTCTCGCATAAGGAATGATGTATCCTTCTCTATCAACGATAGAGTTGATCTTCTCTACAAACTCCTCGCCTTGAATACTCTCATTTTCTAACAGTTTACATACAGACCGATTAGGATCTGGAAAGCTGACACCCATTCTGCTACAGAACATCATTTTCGCTACTGATTTTATAAATTTTGGACCGGATACTACGGATGAAAATCGCAGATCAAAATAATCATTGGTATAAATTCTTGTTGCGAGATCTTCGGTTAAGTCCGACTCCCGAAAAACTTGAAACGGAATCTGACTCTCTTTTAGAAAATGAAGAACTAATGACTCTGCGCTCGAGTCCATTTCGTTCTCCCACCTCGAAGAGACTAGAACTCTTAAGGGTCGCGGGATGCGTTTCGAAATTTTTAAAATTTCCATTTTATCAATAGCTTGATTGTTCGTCGGGTAAAAAGTTTGGGTGCGAACTGAGCCTGGGGGGAGTTGCCAATCTAACAAAGCCGCTTTTAAACTCTGCGAGAGTTCGACTCTATCTTTTTCGCTCATGAGTTCTGCGAGTCCATCAGGAGATAAAATCAAAGTCGATAGGATATCAGGTGGAAAGTAGAATTTTTTGATACCAGGAGCACTTAGGTCTAATTCTTCGGAGTTAGTAATTAAAGCTATTATTTTCTCATTTAGAAGATCCGTCTTCGAAATTTCTCCGACAGAGTAGCGAACTTTACGTATGCATTTTTGATCATTTGGGCAGAATTCTCCCCTAAGCTCTAATGATACTTGTTTATCTGTTAGTTCCACCAATCTGTAAGGTCCACTTGAAATAAATTTATTTTCCCTGTTTTCGGCTCCCCAGTACCCAAAGTATGGCATCCTCAAATAGTTTAAAAGATTGTCCGGCTTTCTTCGGAAGTAGAAGTAGATCGAATCCTCATCCCAATCTAATCCGTCGAACCTTTCTGGCGATTTCGATTTTAGTTCTTCCCAACCCAATAAATCTGCGGCCCAAAAGTCTGGCTTCGACTCCGAATAGTTCTTTAGAGCTTTGATGAGTGCTTTACCGAATTTCTCCGAAGTGATTAATTCTCCATCCTCACTTCTGTAGTTCGGTCGAATCTTAAAAGTCCACGTGAGCCCATTGCTACTTTCAACCCAACTTTCAGAAAGAAATGGTGTGAGCCGGCCAGCATGGTCGAATTTTACTAATGTTGCGATGAGATTATTTAGAACTGCTTGGTTCAGAAGATTGTCAGATTTCTCAACATTGACACTGAAAACAAAAGAGCGATTCGTCACAAATCGAAACTCTGTAACGTCATCGGTTTGTTCAATAGGCATAGTCTTATTAGAAAACCTCGTTATCAGGTTTGGGGCCACTTGCCAGACTATCAAACTCAATAATATTGCAATTAACGCAATAGAGATCCAAAACTCCTTCTTCTTCCTCATAAATTTCAATTCCTTGGGGGAGATCTTCTAAGAGATAATCGTAAATCTTTTGTTTTGAGTAAGAGTCAAAGTTTGAGATGTCCCAACGGATGGGAACAGAAGGATCTCCGTATGCGCTACCAAACACGACAGAAGGAGCAAGAGCGCTTAATAGGGCAATGATTTTTTTCATAGATAATCCTTTTCTTTTGCGAAGTCTGACGCGTACTGTTATCAAGACTCGATGGGAATTGGAAGTGAAAACTTTAAACAAACTTTCTTTATGAAAAGGTTTCATTTCCTTACTAGCCGATTCCACCTAATACTTCCTTTAGGGATCGTCTTTTGGACAGTATTGGTTTGGAGCGTGTATCTTCAACTGGAAAAGGGCCATCAGTCAGCCGTTTTATCCAATGTCATCGCTCAACTCAGACAAGACTTATCTATGAGCCAACCGCGAAACCTTACGGTCACTCTAAAAGATATTGAAGATCTTGGTTTAATAATGTGCTCTCAGTTGTCTCGGCTTTCTACACCGCCCATTCTTCTCGCAGATATCTCAATTCATGACGAGTGCGGGTCTGTTGAGGCTGAGAATTTCATCGAATACACATTTCGATCAGTTAACGGAAGTATATTATTACTAAGAACGCTAATTCCTCTCCCTCAGATTTATAAGCTTTCACTTATCGGACTTTTTCTATTCGGCCTGATCGTTGTTTCTGGGCTAATCTATGTTTTTCGAATAAGAGAAATCCATTTTCAGGCTGTGAACGAGTTGAAGCTGCAGTCGGCGCGTCAGATTGCAAAAACTGCAGCTCGCCTCGCTCATGATTTACGAGCTCCGAGCTCTGCACTTTCGGCGTTGTCACACCGGCTAAGTCCTCTGGATCGGAAGTGCTCTCAGCTCTCCCTTTCAATCTCTAATCGTATAAACGAAATGGCTGAAAGTCTCTTACGTGATTATAGAGCTGAAAGTGAAACCAATTTTCACGAGAGTGTCGATTCTGATGATAAAGAAGAAAGCGCTAAATTTAATGATGTTAAGAATCTAAGATTCAGATATTCACTCAATCAAACTCTTTCTCTTCTCATCGATGAGTTCAGATTATCAAGAAATCAACCGGGAATTCGATTATCATTCTATCCGCTTGGAGAAGATGTTTTAAATCATCGCATTTCTTTAAGTGAATTACAGAGATCTGTTTCTAATATTCTTTCAAATAGTATGGAATCAGTGGTCGAAAGTGGTTTCGTGACGGTAGAGGCTTCAAGAAGTGAATCGAATTACTTCGTTACTATCAGGGACAATGGATGTGGAATGAGTGAACTCCAATGCATGGAAGCACTTCGTGGAAAGTCGACTAAATCAAATGGGAATGGAATCGGACTAAGTTCTATCGCTCAGTTACTCAAATCTGTGAATGGAGATCTGAGTGTAAGTTCTCAATCGGGAAATGGTACTCAAGTGAAACTGTCTTTACCTCTGGATTCTAGCGCCCTTGAGATGAGCGTCTGACGAATCTTCACTCACACCCAATAAGCTGCTTATCCTTACACATCTTAGTGAAGCGGTCAGAGATCATTTTGAACATGCTTTTTCCCATAGGAGCGATTTCTGGATGGCCTGTTGATGGGCCATCTTTGCTTGCGACCTTTCGTGCCGGATCTTTTTTACCACCAGGAAGGTACTGCTTTAAATCCAAGGGACGATATCGGTTATCGAAAGTATTGTTGCCACCGCTTCCGTATCCTCCGAATCCGCCACCACTGCCACCGGCGGAAGCTGGCGCTGCAGAATAACCACCGCCGCCAGTTGTTCCTTCGGGAAGAACATCGGTGTTGTATCCAGATGCAGCGGCACCGCCGCCGTCCTCACCACCAAATGCTCCGCCACCTGAACCACCGCCACCAAGCATTGAGCCACCGCCATTTTGAATTGCATGGCCTTGCGCTTGTTGCGGTTGAACACTCTCAAACTGTGGAAACTGAGGAAGACCGTCTGCATTTGTATTCGGATTGAAATCACTAAAGGAAATTCCGTCACCGGGAGTCTTCTTTACACTGCCGAATTGTGAATCATCACCGCCGCCGGTATTCTTACCACCGCCACAGAGTGGAGAGTTTGGATATTTTGAGCAGTCGACACATTCTGGTTTGGTTGCATTTTCACCGCTACAGTCGGGACCGAGACTTGCGGTGTCTGCTTTGTCTTGGTTGCTATTCTCGGGCATTGTAGATGGATCCTGCTTAGCTTGTTGTTCACACTGATAAGCTTGTTGAGCGGCGCTGTAGCTAGAATCTGATTGTCTTGCGAGCATCTGCTCGTTCTTTTCCAAACCCATGCACTCTGAAACTTTACGATTAAATATACTCAGTGCTTCATTAACCTTATTGGGGTCACAATTTGGAGGCTTGCAATTTGGAAGATAGCTCTCCCATTTTTCTTTCGACTGCTTACAGTTCGCTGAACATGCTGTGTGGTTGGAATAACAAACACCTGCGGCCTTATCATTCGTTCTCTCATTTGAAAGACTCGCATACTTCATTTGCTCGCAATATCGTTTCATTCCTGCCGGGTCATTTGTTGGCGGTGCTGAATAGGAGGAGGACCTGGAAGGTGCGCCACATTTTTCTGGTGAATTACAGCACTTAAAAGCCTGCTGTGAATCCATATTGCAAGAATTTATGTCATTTAGGAGGTCCTGCGCCGTGTATCCTCCCTCTGAAGGTGCTGCCGCCTGCTGCCCGTTCTCAGCTGGTGGTTTCCCACCCTGCTGGGGGCGTTCAATAGGAATTACCCCTGGATTTTCTGGAAGGACAACCCCATCTCCAATTTCTTCTCCATCGTCTCTCGCTGAATATTCAGTTTCAACTGGTGGACGCTCTCGTGGTCTTTCGCATTCTCGAGCGAGCGTTTCACGTACAGACTGACATTCTGCTGGATTGACAAAATTATATTCCTTCTTACAGTTGCCGGAAATCACATTCCCTTGGTCATCCATCTGACACGCTTCATTACTCGATGGCGTCTCTATTCGTCGACAAACCGTTAATTCATACTCTTTTTGGGAAGCACAGTTATCAGTAACGTCACCCAGACCCCTCGCCATACCAAGATTGATAGCGCCAGCGGGCTCCTGAAAAAAAATGAATAATGATCCAAAGCAAATGAATAGATGGACCTTAAATGACCCCATAATAATAAGATTAAGCTTTTCTTAGTTTCAACACGCTAAATATTTTCAACGATGTCTCATTTTAAGACGAATGATGGGGTATCTCTTCACATGGAATGTTTGATTCTGAAAAAATAGGGAAGGCTTGACCAAAGTTATTATTCTTGTCTCCTGGAAGGCCATCCATTGGCTTTCCTTTTTCAAATCGGCTTTTATATGGACCGTCGTAGCTATCGCCTCTAATAATCCCAATTAAATATCGTTTACCGTTTATCTTCGCAATGACCGAGCCCCCGGAGTTGCCTGCACCGAGATCGTTTTCAAATTTAATCATGCCACTTTTATCTATTCCATAGAATGTTCCATTGCCCGAAATTGACTCAACTCCTAGATTTGGTTTTGAAAAATTAGAAGCCTTCGCGCCGACTGTTATAACTTCCTCTATTTTAGAAGGATCTATGAAGTCGATACATGCGGCCTCAAATGGCCTTCGATCTTTTATCGTGTCCTCCAGATCTGCAATTACAATCTGATCTTTCATATTGCTCTGGCATAGTTTTATAGGATCATCGGACCACGATTTTATTCGAATTTTCTTTTTACCGTCATATACAAAGCATTTCGATATATCCGAGAGCTCTTTACATTCTGCTTGATATTCAAGGATGTTATGTAAAACAGTGGCGACTTTACTTTCTCCAATTAGAGTCGCCGTCGCAAAAACTTTGTCACTGCCATCATAATTACATCCAAAAGGCATTGCAGCGTTGAACTCTTTAGATAACTGTCTCGTGTCCTCCCCCCGAATTGCCACTTCCTCCTTCAGCTTTTCGTTCCCAAAATGATCTTCACTCGCATCTCCAACAGCTTTCAGCACTTCGAAGTTTGAGTTTTTACAGTCGCAATCACCGAGATTTAATGAGGGTCGGATAACAACTGCTAGGGAACTAAAGGAAATGAAAATAGCGGGCAGAATGATTAACGTCTTCATAAAAGACATTTTCAAAACTCAATCCTTAACCCGAAATTGGGTTCGATTTCATTTTCAAAATCGCGATCTCTTGCGGCTGCTGATGCGAGAAACTTTCTTGCTTCAAGAAAAACAAACGTGGCTTGAATTCCGCTTTCTTCAAAGGCTTGGCGGGATGCGATTGGGTCGAGCCAATCTATATTGAACTGTGCGCCTATTGTAAAATAAGGCGCAACTTGTGTGTTTCCACCATAGGTGTTGTGACCTTCTAAAGTCTCTTCGAAGACAATCGTATATGCGCCGCCCGCAATATACGGCGCGATGTAGGGTACACTTGTAAATCCATCGAGAATTAATACGCCTCCAAGACGGATAGGTATCAATCGCAACTGGGAATCAATCGCTTCTAAATCTGAGGAATTCTCATACATTCCCACTCCGATTTCAGCACCGATACTTCCCCAGTGGAAATTCTTCTTTAATGTGTACTGCACTTCAATCAACGGAAGCTCGGAAGAGTATCCGTATGCACTGTCGTAATCGAACGCTGAAAATTCCGACTCATAATTATATGGAGTGTATTGAGAGTAGCCGAATGAAACCTGACTTCCCCATTCTCCGCGACGCTCTCGAAACGGAACCAAATTGTATCGACCTTCTGTTCGCGTTAGCTCAACAAAGTTCGGCTCCACTTCGACCAGACCGTCTGGATTTACCGGAATGTTCGAGCTGGACTCGTCACCATAGCTTTGATGAGGCACACTCAAAGTAATGCCTATCAGGATGAGGGCTATAAACTGAGACAGTTTCTCAGAGTGGTTTCGATGAAAGAACATGATGTTAGTATATCGA
>CAZWVK010000005.1:0-52104 GCA_964636785.1 uncultured Pseudobdellovibrionaceae bacterium
GGCTATGGATCAAACAAAAGCTCTGGATGGAATCATTTGGTTCGGCTCTTCCGGATCCACCGGACATCGTGGAATTAAATTTTTTGGGCACACCCACCACTCACTTGAAGCTTCCGCTCGAGCTGTGAATCAGCATTTCGGGATTTCAAAAAAGGATCGCATATTAAATCCTCTGCCCCTTTATCATGTCGGTGGTTTTGGAACCTGGCTTCGCTCAAGACTGGCAAACTGTGAGTGGCATGATCACTCTCATCTGAAATGGAATGCGGCTAAGTTTCATAAGTCACTTGAAGACTTGAGAATCACTTTCACCTCTTTGGTTCCCACTCAGGTCTACGATCTGATTGAGCGAAAGCTCACCGCACCTAAAAATTTGCGCGCCGTGGTCGTTGGCGGCGGAGCTTTAAATGAAGATTTATTTAAAGAAGGAAAGAGGTTGGGCTGGCCGCTATTTGCAAGCTATGGGATGACGGAGTTTGGCTCTCAGATCGCCACAGGAACATTCTCAAGCCCGGCTTCACTTCAGCTATTAGGGCATATCCATGGCATTCAACAAAAAGGGGTGTCGACCTGGATCTCATCGGATGCGGCGTGCACGTACCAGCTTGAAATGACCAAAGATGGTCAGTTTTCACTGGAGTTAAAAAATCGAAAGCAAGGTGTTTTGATTGAAGACCTTTTGAAGGTGAATAAACGCACGGGAACTATAAAAGTCTTAGGTCGAAAATCGCGAGTGGTGAAAATTCTGGGAGAGCTTGTGTCTTTGGATGAAGTGGAAAGGGAAGCCGGAATTTCCGGGGCGGCTGTTATAAGCTGTGCTCACCCTAGAGAGGAAAATGAGCTTGTTCTTGTTGTGGAAAGAAAGCGTATACCGAAATTCTTTTCAGATGTTCAGTCCAAAGTGAGCGTCTACAACAAGAGGACTGTGGGATTTCAACGAATTGCACGCATTGAATTTATCGACCAGCTTCCCCGCACCGACCTTGGAAAAATCAGATATGGTTCTTTAAGGTTCCAGGTTCCATTTTTTGTCTAAGGTGCGTCGAAGTGATGATATTGATCAGTTCGACGCGCTTTAGACAAAAAATGGAACCTGGAACCTTAGCCAGTTGTTTCTAGATCTTGCTCTTCGAAGAATTGGCTGAGTTTGATACGTAAGCGGCTGATGGCCTGAGCATGAAGCTGAGACACGCGGCTTTCAGTGACTCTTAGGATCTTACCGATCTCTTTCAAATTCAAATCCTCATAATAATAAAGCGAAAGCACAAGCCTTTGTCTTTCTGGCAAATCCTCAATCGATTTGGCCACAACCTCTTTGACCGACTTGATATTCAGCTGAACATGAGGGTTATGAATTTTACAGCCCTCAAGAAGATTCATAATAGATTTCTTATCGCTGTTTGAAAACGTGGACTGATCGTCCATAGACAAAACACTAACTGGCTTCACCTGGTTCACAAGATCATAGTATTCATCCACGGAAATTTGAAGTTTCTCAGCAACTTCTTCTTCTGTCGGAGTGCGTCCCAATTCATTTTCAAGTTCAACTGTGGTTCGATCTAAAAGTTTGGCTTTATCACGAACAGATCTTGGAACCCAATCTTGAGAGCGAAGTTCATCAAGAATCGCTCCACGAATTCGAAACTCAGCATAAGTTTTAAATTTGTTATCACGAGATGGATCGTATTTCTCAATGGCGTCCATCAATCCAATCACTCCACTGGAGATCAAGTCATCCAGCTCAATATTGGATGGCAATCGAATCGCAATCTTTTGAGCAATAAATCGAATCAAGGGAGCATATTCGAGAATCAATTTGTCTTTTTGCTCGGGCGTAACTTTTGAAGGTTCTTCCTTGTACTTCTTCAAAATATTATTGGCCGTGTTCGCATTTCCCATGGATTTTCCTTCTTCTTCATTAAGTGTAGCAAGCTTCCCTCGAACTAATAAAGTCCTGCAGACCTCTCTCTAGCCTTAAGCCACCCCAGAGAGCTGCTGCCAGAAGAACTGCAAGCCCCCTTTGGACTGATTTAAACCCTTTCCAAGCTTCAACGATCCCGCAAAACCCCTTATAGCAGCAGCTGATAAGGAATGAGGTTGAGTCACAGATATCAGTGATTGGTTTCTCGTGCTCTGTCTCAAATTGAGATCCATTGGAATAAATCCGCGATAATCCAGTGAAACACATAAGAAATGATTGGCTACATCCGACAGTCGCTCAAACACTCTTTTGGCTTCAGCTTCATCGGTCACCATATTGGGAAGAATCGAAAAGCGAGTTTCACGGTAGCGCTGATTCAGGACCTTGATCAAGGCATAGGAGTCTTTGATGCTTGCAGGATCCGGTGTCGCAGTGATCACAATCTCGCGTGCTGCTGAATTCAAATAAAGAACATTATCATCTATCCCCGGAGCGGTATCAATGAGCAGGTAATCATATTTATTATTAAGAGTGTTCACCTGATCCATCAGTCTTTGTCGATCAAAGGAGCTGAGGGCATTCATTCCATAAACACCATGCCCGCCAGCGATCAGATCAATTTGATCAGTCATCGGCGTGATGATTTCTTCTAAACTGGTTTGTCCTCTTAGGACATGTTCCAAGGTCAAATTCGCTCGTTTGCCAAACATCAGGTCCACATTGGCCATTCCCAAATCGCCATCCAGAATTAGAACTTTTTGACCCGACCGAGCAAGTTCGACGGCCACATTGCACACCAATGTGGTCTTTCCAACTCCACCTTTGCCCGATGTTATACTCACTGTATGTGTTAACTTTCTCATTTCTGCTCCTCGCTTTATCCTGTAATTCGAAAAATCAAATCGGTGATACGTTCTTTATTGGCCCATTCAAAATCTTCTGGAATTTGAACTCCAGTTCCGAATCCTAAAATGGGTTTTTTGAATCGATGCTGGAAATTCAAAATCATGCCCTGGCGGCTCGACTCATCCACTCGTGTGAAAATGACATCATCAAACCCAACTCTTGCGTAGCGTTCGGCCAAGCCGATAACGTCTTCATCTCGTGCAACAATCGACTGCACCCAGTGAAGTCTGCGACCATACTTTTCAGGTGGAAGCATTCTCGAGAGCCATTCGGCCTCACCTTCTCCTTTTAATGTAAATCCCGGAGCATCCACCAACACATGATCTATACGATCCAACTTGCTTTCTAAAACCATCCAGTCCTGTGGAGATCGAATCACTGCAAATGGAACGTTTAGAATCTGAGCGTAAATTTTGAGCTGATCAGATGCACCCACCTTCATGGTGTCCATGGATACAATTGCGATTCGTTTTCGCTCTTTCAGCAAAAGGTGTGACGCCGTCTTCACAAGAGTCGTTGTTTTCCCTTGGCCAGTGCTGCCAACAAAAACCTGGTAGCGATCTTTTGAGATCTTTTCGGTCACTTCAAGATGCTTCATAAAAAACTGAATGACCCATGCTTCAACAAGAGCGGCCTTTTTAGAAGAAGCGGCTCCCAAAGTGGACTGAGCTTTGCGAATCGCTTTCACCGCAAGATCCTCTTCCAGTCCGATCTTAATCAATCTTTGATAAACTTCGGACAAATGATAAGGAATCCCTTCGTCTGCGCCGGGATGGCCGCCAATAAAGGTCTGTGGAACTTTATTGAACTTCTCAATCATGGATTTTAGTTCACGAATTTGTGACTCAAGCGCCTCGACCTGATCATTTTTCTTCTGCGGCTCGTTTCTCACATGCTCCAATCCACCAGAGGATGGAGCTAGATTTGGCCTTGCCGCCTGAACTCGAGGTTGTGGAGTTGGAGTTTCCTCGTCATCAATGTCGATATAACGCATAGACGTGAGTGGTCGCTTAATCGCAGGCACCTGAGTTTGAGTCTGCCGATCAAAGACTTTATTGATAAATTGCTTTTGATCCCGTGCGCTCGCACGCTGAAACCGCTGCCTTGCTTCTTCACGCAATTTCTTTTCAGCCAGAAGCTTTCTCTTTAAAGTCTCATTTGTAATTGCAGCCGTGACTTCCACACTGGTTCCACCGATAAGCCCAAATCCTTTGTTATTGTCTTTGGCAGAAAGGATAATCGCCTCGGGTCCCATCTGGGACTTCACCATCTCAAGCGCCTCTTTCATGGTTCTGGCTTCGAATTTTCTAACCTGCATGACCTAACTCCACCTGTCCAACGGACTGAACTTTAGCATCTGAAGACACTTCGTTATGAGACAACACAATGACCTGAGGCAAAAATCTATGCGTCAGTTTTGCAATATGACGACGCGCTGTTGGACTTGTTAATAGAATGGGCTGACCGGCAATCTCTGGATGCACTTCCACCAATTGAGAAATCTTCTGAAGAATATCCTGAGCCTGCATTGGATCCATGACCAATTGTACCCCTTGATCCGTTTGCAGAAGTGAGTTCGCAATCAACTCTTCTGTTTCCGGAGCAAGTGTCATCACAGAGAGCTGACCGTCTTCCGAGACATACTTATGAGTGATTCCCCGAGAAAGAGCTTTTCTCACAGCCTCAGTCAACATCTCTGTATCCTTGTTGCGAGATCCTTCATCGGCTAAGGTTTCAAAGATGGTTACAAGATCCCGTATTGAAACCTGCTCTTTAAGAAGATTTTGGAGAACCTTAACCACTTGCCCCAAAGTGAGGATATCTGGGATAAGATCTTGCACCACTTTGGGATAATTCTTTTTAAAGTTCTCAATGAGTTTGTCCGCTTCTTGACGGCCGAAAAGCTCATGAGAGTGAGCACGAATCATCTCAGTCAAGTGAGTCGCCATAACTGTTGGAAGATCCACAACCGTGTATCCAGCCATCTCAGCTTCTTCTTTCTGACTCTTCGAAATCCAAAGGGCTTCAAGTCCAAACGCAGGTTCTTTGGTTGGAATCCCTGGAACTTCGCTCGATACATTTCCAGGATCCATGGCAAGAAGTGAGTCTGGTCTTAATGTTCCACCACCCACTTTATTACCCTTGATCAACACCCGGTACTCACCAGGCTGCAGCTGCAGATTGTCTCGAATATGAACCGATGGAACGATGATTCCAAGATCCATAGCGAATTGTTTACGAATAGAAACTATTCGCTCTAAAAGATCACCGCTCTCTTCAGATTCGACAATATTGATAAGTCCATAGCCCACTTCAAGCTCAATAAGATCCAGTGGAAGAAGACTTTCGATATTTTCTTTTTGTGGCTTGAGCGCTTCTTCATCTGCTTTTTTGCGAGCAACCTCTTGCTTCTCTTGATTCACTCTTTCAGTCATCCAAGCAATGCCAAATAACCCAATAGCCATTAGGAAAAATGGAAGCGTGGGGATTCCAGGGATAAGTCCAAGAAAAGCCATTATCGCAGCTGTGATCTGAACCGCACGAGGCTTGAAAAAAAGCTGGCCGGCCATTTCCTGACCAAGATTTTGCTGAGAGGAATTCCTAGTCACAACGATACCGGCAGCCGTTGAAATAATTAGAGCCGGAATCTGCGACACCAAACCATCACCAATTGTTAAAGTGGTGTACGCTTTCGCCGCTGTCGCAAGATCAAGATCCCGCTGAAGCACTCCTATGATAAGTCCACCGACAATGTTTACGCCGGTGATGATGATTCCGGCGATGGCATCTCCACGAACGAATTTGCTCGCACCATCCATAGATCCATAGAAATCCGCTTCGTTCTCAATCTCTTTTCGGCGCTTTCGTGCCTCATCTTCAGTGATCAGACCTGAGTTCAAGTCTGCATCGATGGACATTTGCTTTCCAGGCATCGCATCCAAAGTGAATCGCGCTGCGACTTCCGCCACTCGCCCGGAACCCTTAGTGATAACGATAAAGTTGATTACCACTAAGATGATAAATACCACGAGACCGACGACATAGGAGTCACCGACCACAAAATGCCCAAAGGCTTCAATCACCGCACCGACCGAATCATTGCCTTTGTGACCTTCGGTAAGAATCAAGCGTGTTGACGCCACATTGAGTGAGAGTCGAAACAATGTGGTCATAAGAAGAAGAGATGGAAAAATACTAAAATCCAGAGTCTTATCTGTGTAAATTGCGACCAAAAGAACAAGGAGTGAAAGTCCTAGAGAGAGCGTGAGGGCCATATCCAGCAAAAATGGTGGAAGTGGAATCAACATGACCACTAAAATGGCAATCAATCCAACTGCCATTAAAAGATCGACGTTTTTTGTTACGCGATCGAATCTTTTTAGGAATTGAAACAATCCTTCCATCTACGCCCTCGACTTCCGTTTCAAACGGTAAACATAAGAAAGCACTTCAGCCACCGCTGTATAAAGTTCTCGTGGAATCACCTGACCAATTTTCAAAGTCTTAAAAATCGTCCTTGCAAGTGGTTTGTTCTCAATAATCGGGATAGAGTTTTCCCGCGCTATGGCTTTGATTCGCTCTGCAACAGACTCCGCACCTTTTGCGATCACCTTTGGTGCAACCAGACCTTCGTTGTATTGAAGTGCGATTGCAATATGAGTTGGGTTGGTGACGATCACGTCTGCCTTCGGAACCTCTTCCATCATTCTTCGAGTTGCAACTTCGCGCTGAACACGTTTAATACGTGCTTTAATCAAAGGGTCACCTTCACGAGACTTGATCTCTTCTTTGACCTCTTGTTTGGTCATCATCATTTGCTTTTCCAAATCCCAGCGCTGAAACAAATAGTCCGCACCCGCCAAAACGACCATAAAGAATCCCACCGCAGCGAGAAGTCGAAGAAGCAGCTCTCCAAGATAAGAAAACAACTCTGGCAAAGAATAATTCATCAGCAATGGAAGCTTGAAGACCTGATCCTTAAGCACCATGTAAGCGATACCCAAAATGATTGTTAGTTTGAATACGGCCTTAAGGCCCTCCATTAAAGATTTTAAACTGAAGATTTTTTTAAGTCCCTGAACTGGGTCCATACGCTCTGGTTTAAACTGAAGAGCCTCTTCATTGTATAAAAAGCCAATCTGAAGCACAGTGGAAGCAAAGGAGATCAGCCACATAAGCCCTGCAACTGGAGCAAAAAGAACAAAAACCTTCTGAGCTGCGAAACTTGCAAATGGAATCCAATCTCTATTGGCATGCACAGTATGCACGCCTTCTCCAAAGATGACTTGAAAAAGATCAAAGAACTCCGTCAGAAAAAAACGACCAAGTAGCCAGATCATTAAAAGCGAAGAGAAAAGCAAAAAGACGGCGGATAGCTCTTTCGTCTGAGCCACCTGCCCTCTTTTGCGGAAGTCCTCTCGCTTTTGCTGAGTGGCTTCCTCTGTCTTTTCACCCTGATCGCTATCAGCCATTAAATCGCCCTCATAAATCGAAACAAGTGTTCAGACGTTATTTCTAAGATGATCACCATTTGATCCATAAACAGCGGAAGTGAAACAATCAGAACCGCCAGGCCCACAAGAACGTTCACCGCAAAACTTGTTACTAAAACGTTCATCTGAGGAACTGTTTTTCCGGCTACTCCTAATACGATATTTACAACGAGAATTGAGATCAGAATCGGTGCACTGAGCTTTACTCCGATCACTAAGATTTCTTGAGCATTGTCCGCAAAATTAAAAAATTCTGTGGTATTAAACCACTGAGCAGAAACAGGAAGAAATTCAAAGCTTTGCACCAAACCGCTTAGAAGAATGTGATGTCCATTGGTTGCAAGAAAGAATAGGCTCGCTAGAGTCAGGTAAAACTGCGACGTCGCCGAAGTTTGTGTTCCCATCGCTGGATTGAACATCTGTGCGGACGCCAATCCCATTGTCACGCTTATGATCTCCCCGGCCATTGAAAATGCAAAAAAGAAAAATCGTGCGATATACCCCATAAGAAGGCCAATCGCCGCCTCTCTGATCACCATAAAAGGAAGCGAATTTCCGGCTTCAGTGATTGTTGATTCTGGGACACTTAAAATCGGAAATATTAGAAATGAAACCGCAAGAGCACAAAGAATCTTAAGTGGCACTGGAACATTCTGTTCCCCGAAAACTGGCCATGAAACAAAAAGTGCCGACATCCGGATCAGAACCAATCCAAACAGTATAAACTGAATTTCATTCAGCTTATAAAATTCCATCAACGAATCCTCACCATATCAGCCATGTTTTCAAACAATCCAACCGTAAATTGATTTAAAATATCGAGCATCCAAGGGGCTGCAAGAAGGAAGATCAAGGCCACAATCACCATCTTTGGAATAAAGGTTAATGTGGCTTCGTTGATCTGAGTGATCGCTTGAAGAACACTCACCACAAGACCAATCACAAGCGCACCGGCCAGCATCGGAGCTGCGATCAGAGCGGTTGTTTTTAGAGTTTCCTGACCCAATTGAAGAATTAGCTCTTCTGACATTTTATCACCCAAAACTCTTTACTAATGAACCAACAAGAAGTCCCCATCCATCGACGAAAACAAAAAGCATGATCTTAAACGGAAGCGATATCACCACGGGCGGTAACATCATCATCCCCATGGCCATTAAGACACTCGCCGCCACCATATCGATCACTAAAAATGGCAGGTAAATAATAAAGCCGATTTGAAATGCCGTTTTTAACTCAGATAGAATAAAACTTGGAATCAAGACAAGAGTAGAAACATCCGCTCTCGTCTTTGGAGTCGGTGATTTCGAAAGCTTAACAAATAATCCCAAATCCTGATCGCGTGTCTGGTTGAACATAAATGTACGAATAGGAGCTAACGCACGTTCAATCGCCTGATCTTGAGATAGCTCATTATTCATAAATGGCTGAAGAGCATCATTGTTCACTTTGGAAAAAAATGGACTCATAATAAAGAAGGTTAAAAACAAGGAAAGCCCGACTAAAAGTTGATTCGGCGGCATCTGCTGCGTTCCCAATGCCTGACGAACAAAAGATAAAACAATGATGATTCTCGTAAAAGACGTCATCATAATCAAAATCGCAGGAGCCAAAGTCAAAACAGTAAGAAGAAGTATAATTCGAATGGCGCTGACGATTTCCTGAGGATTATCCGTGGATTTCAACCCTAAGGAGACACTGGGAAGTGTCACTTGCGCCTCTGCCCCGAAGGTAAAGATCGCACCGATCGTCACAGAAACTAAAAAGAGCAGAGAACGAAGTGAACTCATATAGTAAAGGTCCTTGATTTTTTATCAGTGATGTTTTCTTGTACAAATTCGTCTTCAAGAAAGTTGTTGAAATCCTGTGGCAGACTGTTTTCAGCCTCATCATCAATCAAAGAAACGCTCTTAATCAGATTGATCGAATGATCAGTGGCACCTAAAAGAATATGCTCACCCGCCACCCGCACCAAAACCAGATTTTGTTTGGGCGATAGAGCTTTTTGACTGATGACATCCATGCGAACTTTTGAATTTTGCAAAAGACCCTTTTTGCCAAATCGCTTCGCACCTAAAAGAAGGCCAAGCGCCAACACCACAATAACTGACATTCCTAAAATCATTCGAGTCCACGGAGAGGAAGAAGCCTCTGTCGCTTTCTCGGATCCACGAAATGCTGGGATTTGAGTCTCATCAACTTGTGCAGGTTTCGCAGCTTCCTTCACTTCAATTTCTTTAGATTCAATGTCCTTTGCAGCGGCTTTCTCTTGCTCAATCAACCTTTCAGCAGCAGCGATGAGCTCCTCTTCCGACATATTTTCAGTTTTGATATCCTCAGCCAAGGCGGAAAAAGCGCATAGTATTCCAGCCAGAAAGATCACTTTCAGTTTCATTGCCCCACTCCTCATCGTTTCACTTACTTTAGTTGCTCTACTCGTTCTGCAGGAGAAATAATATCCGTTAAACGAACACCAAACTTCTCGTTAACAACAACGGCCTCACCACGTGCAACCATCTTGTCATTCACGTAAACCTCCATGGGTTCACCCGCAAGTTTATTGAGTTCGATCACGCTTCCCTGCCCGAGATTGAGAAGATCATTCACAACCATTTTGGTGCGCCCTAGTTCCACCGATACACGAAGTGGAATATCTAGGATCAAAGCCAAATTCCGATCACTATGATCAGGAATCCCTTTCATCTTCTCCTCGAGAGCGCTTGGAGCTTCGGCGGTCTCCTCTGCGATCTCACTTTCATCTAGTGCTTTCGCTAGATTACTTTGATCTTCTGACATATCTTGTCCCTCACTTCTTTATCGGTCGCGTGACCTGTACAGCCACCGTCCCGTGATGAATTCCATAAAACGCTTTGAACTTCGGCACATTTTCAATTTCAACATCAAACTCCCCTTGGCTGTCCTGGTCCAATGGGATGACGTCCCCCACTTTGAGGGACATGAGTTCTTTAAGAGTGATTTCGGATTCACCAAGGTTCACTTTGACATTGATATTCGTATCTAGAAGCTGATTGCGAATAATCTTTGTCCACATTTTCTTATCTGTCTGATCCGACTCCACCTGAAATCCTGAAGAGAGTTTCTGCTTGATCGGCTCAATGGTTGAGTACGGAATAACAAGAGTAATTGTTCCGTTTGCATTCTCAAGCTCCACATCAAAAGTTGATGCGATTACAATATCGGTTGGTGGAACAATACCAACAAACTGTGGATTGATTTCAGTTCGCACAAAGGAAGCATCAATTTTCTCTACAGATGCCCAAGCGTTCTCCAAATCCTCCAATGCCAATCCAACAACCTTTTGAATGATCTGAAGTTCAATTGGGGTAAAGTCTTTTCCTTCAATCTTTGTATAGGGACGATCCGCGCCGCCAAAGAAGCTATCAACCAATGCATAGGCCAGCTTGCTTTCGATCACAAAAAGAGCTGATCCTCTTAAGTTATTAAACCTTAAAACACTCATACACGTAGGCATCGGTAGAGTGTTGATGAACTCACCAAATTTTAGAAAGTCCGTTGAAGCATGTGTTAACGTGGCAATTTTTCTTAATGCCGAGGATAAAGACACTCGAAATGAACGCATGAATCTTTCATATATAACGTCCAGTTGGGGAAGACGACCGCGGATAATACGATCTTGTGAAGTGAGATCATAAACAACCACCACACGATCATCGGCAGCTCCGCCGCCACTGCCGCCTGAGCCATCTTCATTCTGCGCAATCTCGCCTTCGGAAACCGCGGCGAGGAGAGCGTCAACTTCTGATTGTGAGAGCACCTGACTCATTTAAACCCCTAGTTAAAAAGGAACTCTGTAAAGTAGACCTTATTAATACTTCCCTTAGTTAAAAATAGATTCACTTGGTTCTTGATTTCCTCGCGCAAAGAGTCTTTCCCTTCTTTGGTCGAGATCTCCGCATAACTTTTGCTGGAAACAATGATGATTATATAGTCGCGGATCTTTGGTTTGATCTTCTCAACTTCTTCTTGAGCTTCAGCACTGCTCATCTCGAGTTCCATATTGATTTTAACGAGTTTTCTGCCGCGACTGCCGGAAAGATTCACTAGGAAAGTTTCAAGAGGAACCAACTGGCCAATGAAATCTTTGGACTTGGCTTCATCAACAAGAGTTTCCTGTTCACCCTTTATAACCTCATCCAGTCCTGCTTCTTGCGCTTTCTTCTGCTTGTCCATGTAAAGCATGGCGCCAACACCAATCACGACCAACATATTTACGATGGCGAGGATGATAAATAATGTGGGCTTGCCACCCGACGATGGACTCGGTTCTTTCGATGGCGCCTGTTCTGCTGCTTTCTCTGCCACTGTTCTCCCCTTGTTCAGAACTTTTGACTCTGGTTCTTCAAATAAGAATTACAGCAAGGTGAATGCCAATGATTTTTGACAAGACGATGATCGAGAGTTCTCGCTCAAAATCAATTGAGATGAGTTTCAAAGATTTTTATGACTTCAGAATTTTGACAGGACTCACAAAAACACAACCCGACTTAGGTGAGTTCAGGGCGTACTTGTGAGTAAATCGAAGGACTCGCCGCAATGATGGATTTATCAAGAACATGAAATTCCTCACCTTGATAATTGTGCACAACCCCACCCGCCTCTTTCACCAAAAGGCTTCCTGCAGCTGTATCCCAGGGCTTTAGATTCATTTCCCAAAATGCATCGAAGACGCCTTCAGCAACAAGACATAGGTCCAATGCCGCAGCTCCGGGTCTTCGAACAGCTCGCGATTTTTCCACAAGCCTTGCAAAGATTTGAATCTGTTGATCTAAAAACTTTCGATCTCCAGGCTGAAACCCCGTCGCGAGCACACATTCAGAAAGCTGAGTGCGAGAGGCCACACGAATCGGCTGACCGTTTAGAAACGCACCTTCGCCTCTAACCGCATGATAGGTGCGGTTCCACGGCGGAACATCCACAATGCCAAGAACGACTTCACCGTTAATCTGTAACGCAATACTGACACAGTAAATGGGAAGACCATAAATGAAATTGGTTGTCCCATCCAGCGGATCCACAATCCACGATGTTTTCTCCAAAGCTGATTTTTCCTGAAACTGACCTTCTTCACCAAAAACTTCGATGTCAGGAAAAAATTTTTTTAAAATATCTTCGATCCCGCGCTCACTGAGGACATCAGCTTCACTGACTAGACCATCAAGCCCCTTATCCGAGACCTTTAATGCTCCTCCAAACATCTCAAGTTGGATGCTGCGAGCCATCTCACAGGCCCTCTGAGCGGCTTCTAATGCTTCCTTCAAATCCATGTGCCGATAAGAGCTCAGATTCGACCAATGTCAAGCCCAGTCTGATTGACCCCCGTTGTTATCTTCGCCTAAAATTAATGAATAGCCTAATGATGACCCTTAGGAGGGATAGAAATGTCGACTCAAACGCAGCCTCAACCGCCGGAAGAAAACTCAAAAATGGATGCACTCGTGAAAGTGGTGCTTGTTTTCTTCATTTCTCTTTTGTCTTTTTCTGTTGGAACTTTTGTTGGTAAACAAGTGAGCGACAGTGATCACCGACGCGCAAGCCTTGAAAGCGATCACGGCACTCGAAACGTGGCGTCTGCAGACAAATCCGCAGATGTGCAAGATGCTCACGCAGAAGATGCTGTGGAAGATTTAGCGGCTGAATTCTTAGATCAGGGTGAGGCTTCTGAGTCGGATGAAGATGGATACAGTTCTTATGAAAGAAGAGATGTCGCTTCGAATGATGTCGCTTCCAATGAACACTCTGAGGAAGTGGCTGAGACTCCCGCAGCAAAACCTGAGGCGAAGCCGGAAGTAAAATCGGAAGTGAGAAAAGACAGCACTCATGAAACAGCAAAAAAAGTTTCTGAGGGCAAAGCTCCAACCAGTGGTCAAATGGTCGAAGCACCAAGAAAACCTACAAACACTCTTCCCGCTGCAAGCACATCCAACTTAGGAAAATACACCGTGCAGGTCGCATCATTTGGCTCGGAAGGCGAAGCGAAATCGCACGCTTCTAATCTGAAAGAAAAAGGTTGGAATGCGTTTTATATTCCTGCTGAGATCAAAGGAAAGACATGGTTTCGCGTAAGTGTGGGACTATTTGAAGAAGCATCTAATGCGCAAAACTTTAAAAAACAATTTTTGAAAGAGTCCGGCGCAAAAGATGCGTTGGTTGTAAAGATAGTGCAGTAAGACCAGCACGGTTAAACCAGCTCAATAATTATTGAGTTGAAATCGAATCGCTAAAAGACCCGAAAACATCGGGTCTTTTTTTTGCTCAAATTTCCAAGCTCTGGCTTCTGCGATGAAATCCAAACGAGGAGAAGCCTCAATCAAAAGGCCACCAGCTGCTCCTGCATTGACAAAGATGCGCGAGGAGTCTGAGCGAGATGTGGATGCAAGAGTGGTTTTAACTCGGTTCTGTGATAGACCTAATCCCACTCCAAAATAAGGCTTGATTGGTCGGCCCCTTGGAACAATATTTGGGATCATATAATGCGCCCATTGGTTGAATTCAAAAGTCTGATAACTGATCTCGAAGTTACCCGAACTTGATGATTTTTTTAAGTATCCAAGCTCTTGAAGAAAACCATACTCCTTGTAGCGGAAGTAAAATCCAAGGATTCCGGCAGCAAGAGGCTCTTTGATTTCGGGATTCACAGTGCTTTCCAGGCGAATGTCGAATCCGCCATGCACAAAGAGCGTGACCGGATTGAGCTCTTGCGCAGACACCTCGAGTGCAAAAGAAGCTTCCAGAATAAATAAGAAGGCCACTATTCGTTTCACAGATGAATAACTTCTTCGTTTTCTTCGTTGGTTTCAGGTTCAGGCTCTGGGACTGTTGCACTGGGTGTTGGTTCTGGCTCTTCTACAGGCGGCGTTGGTGTTGGCTCAGAACTTCGAATGGCAGGTAAGAGTTGGGATAATATCCAAGAAGGCTCCACTCGAGCTTCCGTCATTTGTGTGAGCATGGAACTTGATGCTTCACTCAGGCGAGTGAACATGGCTTTGGTGATCTGCTCTCTTGCGGTGAGATCAAGAGCTTTATGCTCGGCTTGCGCAGCCTCATGAAGACTCCTAGCCACCTGGGTTCCCATAATATAAGCGAGCTCCACCGTCCAACACACTCCGTCCTGAGTTTTTTCATCAAGATCACGCATCATGCTCACTTCAAACATATCTCGAGTTGCAAATGCACCCGGTGACTCATCCACCTTTCTTGACCTCTTTTGATCAAAGGTCAAATCGAATGAGTTCGTATGTCCAGTGACAAGAAGAGCATAAAAATCTGCAAGCCCTTCATTCCATCCGCGTAAGATATAAAAGTTCACCATCTGTCGAAACATCGGATCTTCGGGTTTTAAGTTCTCTTCCGGAAGTGAGCCCATACCACAGTCCCCGGTGGCCTGATTGGTGTGAAGATGAGTGTCGGAATGCACATTGAGCCATGGAAGCTTTGTATTCACGGACTGACCGATCAGCCGCTGAAAATGGGCGTGAAAATGTTCATGGGCTAAAATTCCAGAATTGAATGCGACGGGTAGACCCGAAGAATGGTAAGGAAGAAGCGCTGTTAAATCGGACTGTGTAAAGTAATAAGCATTATTGATTAAGTTCTCGGTGAATCTTAAATCAAACGCGACCTTGCGAGGCCACTTGACAGAAAATTCAGGAATCACCCGATCCTCAAATTTCTTGATTTGCTCATATCCATAATAGATCGCAAGTGCAGAAGAACTTTTCACATCCAAAGGCACCCAAAGATGATCGTTCTGAGTCAAAAGAGGTTCTGCCACTTTGCCATCAAAACTAAAACCGGTAAAAAGTGGATTTTCATAAACAATGGCAGCCGGCCCTTCCACGACACGTGGATTGGAGAGCGTTTCGAGTTGAACTTCCGACAGAACCGTTTCACCGCTCTCATTGATTTCCGGAATCAGGACATGGGTTGGCTCCTTATGCCCGCAGGAAGCAAAAGCCATAATAGATAAAATTAAGAATGGTATGAAACCAAGACGACGAAAACCCACCGAGGCGGTTATATCAAAGACTTAGACTCATTGCATTATAATTCTTCCATTTCTTCCTTGAAGCCCCAAGCCTCCCTCTCTAAACTCCCGAAACGACATGAGTAGCCTTAAAAAAATTACAGACAACCTGAATCCTTCCCAAAAAGAGGCCGTGGAAGCCCTAAAAGGTCCTTTATTGATTTTAGCCGGCGCTGGATCGGGCAAAACCCGCGTTCTCACCCACCGAATCGCCAATCTTATTGCTCAGGGCGAGGCCACGGTGGATCAGATTTTTGCTGTCACTTTCACCAATAAGGCCGCCAAAGAGATGGAACATCGAGTGATGCTCCTCCTCGATGATTTGGGAATTCCCGTTTATGAGCGACTGTGGATTAGTACTTTTCACTCAAGCTGCGTACGTATTTTAAGAGAAGATATTCATCTTCTTGGCTACCAGCCCTTCTTCACCATCTATGATGATGCCGATCAAAAATCCGTTCTTAAAAAGGTTCTAGCGAATCTCAATATCAACGAGAAAAATTATCCACCAAAAATGTTTCAAGCTCGTATTAATGAAGCCAAGCAATTGGCGCTGACTCCGGAAAGTTTGGCAAAAAAGCCTAGTGCCTTGATGGATGGAAAATCTCTTGATGTTTACACCGCTTATGAAAATGAGCTCAAGCGCGCGAATGCTTTGGATTTTGGTGATCTTTTGCTGAAAACTTATGAGCTCTTTCAAACCTATCCGGATGTTTTAGAAAAATATCAAAATCGCTTTCAGTTTATTTCCGTCGATGAGTATCAGGACACCAACCACATTCAATACCTGATTGTAAAAATGCTCGCTGGAAAACATCGCAACCTTTGCGTGGTTGGAGATGAAGACCAATCCATTTACTCCTGGCGAGGCGCGGATATTACAAACATCTTAGAGTTTGAAAAGGATTTTCCTGAGTGTCGCGTGATTAAGCTTGAGCAGAATTACCGCTCGACCAAAACAATTGTGGAAGCAGCCTCGCACGTTATTAAAAATAATTTTCAAAGAAAAGATAAGACCCTATTCACCGAAAATGAGGCCGGAGAAAAAATTCGTGTTCATGAAACTCTCAATGAATACGAAGAGGCCAGACTGGTTGTAAATCAGATTAAAAATCACTTAGACAATGATCCACGATCTCCTAATGAGTTTGCGATCTTTTATCGCACCAACGCCCAATCAAGAGTTCTGGAAGATCTTCTTCGCTCCAACTCAATCGCTTATAAAATCGTTGGTGGTGTGAAGTTCTATGAGCGCATGGAGATCAAAGACGTTCTCGCTTATTTGAAGGCTCTAATCAATTCCAGCGATGATGTGGCCGTTAAGAGAATCATCAATACTCCTGCACGTGGAATTGGTAAAACCACAATCAATAAGATTGATGAATACGCTCTTAAGCATGGCTTGAGCTTTTTTGATAGCATCATCAAAGTCGCAGAAGAGCGCATTGTGAACGCAGGTGCGGCCAGTAAACTTCGTCAGTTCTACAATTTGATTCTTCGTCTTCAGGAGAATGCAAGAGATAGAAAACCTCTTGAACTTTTCTTGGAAGTCCTTGATCAGACCGAATACGTTTTAAGACTCAAAGAAGAGAACACCTCTGAGTCTCAGTCACGCATCGACAACTTAGAGGAACTCTCAAACGCTTTAAGACAGTTCGAACAAGAGCGCGGCGAGGAAGCCAGCTTAACCGCGTTCTTAGAAGAAGTCGCACTGGTCTCGGATATCGATCAAACTGATTTGGATCAGCCTTCTGTCACGCTCATGACCCTTCATATTTCAAAGGGTCTTGAGTTTCCGATTGTATTTGTCGTTGGAATGGAAGAAGGACTTTTTCCATCCACAAGGTCTTTTGAAGATGGTGATCCTGATGGACTGGAAGAAGAAAGACGTCTGGCCTATGTGGGAATGACAAGAGCTCGTGAAGTCTTATATCTGACTTACGCCAGGTCTCGCCGAGTATGGGGCCAAGAGCAGAATCATCCGCCAAGTCGATTTTTAAAGGAAATCCCTAATCGCTACAAAGACCAAGTCAGTGGAATTCAACGACCAAAATTTTTAGATCGCTATTCAGAAAGTTATGGTTCATCGAATGTGGCTCAATTTCCGGTTGATCGTTATCGACCATCACCAGATCCTTTTCCCGACTATGAGAATGATTCGAATGACCCCAGCTCAAAGTCTTTTCAAAAAGGAATGCGTGTTCGCCATCCCACCTTTGGTGTGGGCTCGATTTACCAGGTCGAAGGCAGTGGTGACACTCAAAAAGTCAGCGTGATTTTTCAAGATCAAAGCTTTCGAAAATTTGTTGCTAAGTACGCAAGACTGGAATTGGTTTAATCCGGTCTTCGACTTCCGTAGCTTTGATCCTCAAGAGTCTTCCACTCTTCAAGATACTGATCAAGATCCGGTGGTTGTAAGATCTCTTCCGCTTTGGGATTGATGTAATTCGCTTCAAAGTCATCCCAACCTTTAAATCTTGAATGGGATTCCAAGCGTTCAGTTTCAAACGCGGGAACAAATCCGACTTTTCCGCCCCCGCCGGGAATATCAAGAGAGAGATTGGGCATTGCAAGGCCGGATAGCTTCCCCCAAAGATTCCGTTGAATCTGAAGAGAGTTCGCGATGGAAGTTTGAAAGTGTTCTGTTCCTTTCGAAGGATCACAGTGGAACATATAATAGGGCTTCACCCTTAAGCTTAAAAGCCGCCGCGATAAGGCCTGAACAATCACTTCGTGATTGTTAATACCATTTAAAAGAACCATTTGATTCATGACAGGAAAGCCATTGTCGACCATCTGTGTGAGCGCCTGAGCGGATTCCAGACTCAGCTCTTTCGGATGATTGAAGTGAGTCATAATGAAGATGGGATGATACTTCTTCATCACAGATATCAAGTCCGCATCGATTCGCATGGGGCAAACAACAGGCATACGAGTGCCAATTCGAATGATCTCTATATGATCAATAGATCTTAAATCACTCAATACCATTTCCAATCGAGCTGTTGAAAGCGTCAGAGGATCTCCACCCGAAAGGATCACTTCGCGAATTCCACGATTTTTCTTTAAGTACTCCAGAGAATCCTGATAAGAATCTGATCGAACAAATGAATTTAATTTTCCCGTGAAGCGCTTTCTTGTGCAGTAGCGACAGTACACACTGCACATATCCGTGACTAAAAATAAAACGCGATCAGGATAACGATGGATCAGACGTTCATTGATCGAATGGCGCTCTTCCCCTAGCGGATCCTCCATTTGTTGTCCGTGAGTGCTGAGCTCTTGAGGATGCGGCATAAGCATTTTGCGAATGGGATCATGGATCTGCTCTCGCTCAGCGAGCGCAGCATAGTATGGCGTCGTTTGGACTCGAAAGATTCCCTCAGACTGATCAAACGCTTGGCTTTCTTCTTCGGTGAGCTCAAAAAAATTTGAAAAATCAGCTTTGGATTTTAGACCATGGCGGATCTGCCACTTCCAATTGAACCACTCCGTCTTATCTATTATATGCGGTGGGATCTCCGTGGGTCTGAATGGGAAACGAAACTTCATAAGGTTTTTGGTCTACCACAACATCCGCGCAAAATGGTCCATTTTCACCTGTTAAAGAATTGGACATATGCAAATACTTAAAATCACATCTGATTTTAAGAACACCCCTCGGCCCAATCCAAAGATTTATACATTATTAAGAGTGCTCCATTGATCGGAGGTTTCAGAGAATCCTCAGTGATTTCATTAGTTTGGCAGGGACTTGGCATTTGGCTTGGTTGTTGGACTATTTCCACTTTGAAAGAGGAGGATTTATGTCTTCAAGATCACTATATGCAGGCCTTTTTGTCGTGGCCGGATTCAGTTTGTCTTTCTGGGGAACCCCAGCAAGCGCAAATGGAATCTCGCCAACCTCCTCTGAGTGTCACATCGCCAAAGGGCTTTTAAGTGGCCAAACCGATATGACATGCAGTCAGACTGCAACACGTGCAGACCGACGCGCAAGATCGGATGTGCGAATCTCTACCATTTACGAAACCAATTCAGAGGGACAAAAAGTTAAAAAGGGAATTGAAGTTCAAACCATCACGGAAGCCGGTTGTGACAATTGCGGAGTTCGAACAGGTTCTAAAGTTTCAAGCCTGGTATACGGACTTGAACAGCTGAGTGACTATAATAAAGTTCAAAGAGAAATTCTTGATGAAGCACGAAAGCAAGAGTTGGCTGCACTCGAAGAGTTGAGTGACCAGGTTAAACTTCAAAATGAAATTAAAAACTGTTTAAAAGATTCCGCAGGCAATCGTTTAACAAAAGAGGAAAAGCTCGAGTGTCGATTAGAGCGCATTTCAGAGTTGGATGACGAAGAAGCGGAGAAGTACTTCGAAGCTCACTTAAAGAAAGACCTTGAGGAGCAGCTTTTAAGCGGGGATGCGAAGGCTCGTGAAAGTGCGCTTGAGATCCTAGAACAAATTGGTGAGAACACTCTCTCTGAGAGTCTCGAAAATCGAGTTCAGTCCATGATCACTTTTTCAAAACAAGTTGCTCGGATTGATCAGGTGAAATCACAGGCGCAAAGTATTCTTCAACAGGCGAATGCGATTCCTGCCAATCATCCTCAGAAGCAGCAATTTATGCAGGCGGCAAAAAACCAAGCTCAACAATTGCTTGCTCGTGAAGAGATGGCACTTCAAAGCCTAAGAGCGCAGGAGTTTCAAAAGACTCTTTCAGGAAATGCGAGCAACACCGAGAACCTGGATAAATTAGAGGCTTACATGAATCAGGTTTATATGAGCTCTCCTGAATTGGCTCAACTCAAAGTTGGAACGACGGCTGGAGATACAAGTGGAGCAGCACAGGTGGATAACAACTCCAGACTGGCTCGTGGTGGAACTCAAGTCCCAGGTGGTTTATTGACTGTGATTCCAAAGGCACAGACGCCTCATCCACAAAACTCAAGCCAGCTCGGTCTTCCAGATGCAGGTCGAGGATCCGGTCAAAACAGAACCCCTGTGGGTATGGGAGTCGTACAACAGCAGTATCAGCCCATTCAGCAGGTACAACCGGTTTATCCGCCAGGCTTAACGGGAACTCAGGTTTATAACCCTCAGTATCCTTTTGGAAACCAAATTCAAGGTGCACCTGGCGCTGCGCCTGGAATGATGCTTCCACTCAACTAATTACAGAAATTATCGATTTCCCAGCTCACTTGTTTTGCTTCATCCAGGCAAGTGGGCTTGAGCTTAATCAAACTTTCCGGATCGAGTTTTCGCGAAAGCTTATTAAATCTTTTTGAATCCACTTCTTTGATTGTAAAGCTTAAGCGATTCTCTTTAAGTTCAGGGCTAGAAAGCTTCACATCGCAAAAGTTTTCAACATGAATCACAGGCGCTGACTTTGCGTCTGAGAACTGGACATTCTCACAGCTACCTCTCACTTCCACCTGATAGGGAGTGCCCATGACGTTCTCCATTCTCTGAATGGTGACAATCACATCTCCACCCTTGTTATTTTTAAAAGTATGAGATTTTAAAACTTCGGGCCTGATCTCCTGAGCCAAAGCCTTCTGACCGATCAAAGTCATCATAAGAGCTAAGACCAGATGGAGCCAAAAACTTTTCTCAAGCTTTCTTTTTTGGTGAGACTGAATAAGATGAAGTTTTGCTTTTGTCATAGTTAAGCTCCTGCACAAAATGGGAATGAAAGATGAATATGATCGTTATGTAGAGAGTTTGAACCTGAAACTTTCGATTTTGTATGGCCAATAGATCCTTGGTATTCGGTTTGGCCGGACTTGCAATTGCTTGGCATTGTTTTCATCCAACACCCTCTAAACTCGTCATAAAATTTTGCAGTCGCTCCTTTGAAATCATTGATGTGAGTGCTGATGCGAGTGACGTTCCCACGAGAATCAATCACATTAAAGTTCTTAATGTCGAGAGCGCGCGCATAAGCATGCATGCTCAAACGGCTTGAACCTCTTGCGGTCCGATCATTATAGGATCCTAAGTGATTGATAAAAACTCCGTAAGGCTGCGAAAGACTTGCCGCCTGCGCTGATTTTTCAATACAGGTGAAAAAGTGATCGTTAAGATGAGTCACAAACTTATCATAAAGGTAAGCGCGCCCACAGGAAGTGTCCGACAAATACCCACCCTTAATCACAGCTTCACTTCGACAACCTTCCCAGCGTAAAGCTTTATTGCGCGCCAGGGAGTAATACTTTCCGTCGGTGTAGAAATGAACTCGTGAATCCGGCGCAACGGGCGGATCCTCCTGAACAAGATCATCCTCTTTTTCATCTTCATCATCGAGTAGGTCTTCATCGGGTGTTTCAAGTAAATCGCGATTGGGATCTTGATAAGAGGCCCAGTCTGATTCCATTCCACCAGCACATCCTGAAACAGCAATCATCAAAAGAAGGACTGTTCCAAGTTGAGAAATTTTTAATCGATCTGTTGTTCGCTTTTCCATGGTTGGGAATTCGGAAAAGCGCTTTGAACTCCGAAGAATTTTTCAAGAGATCCAATTTGCTTCCCGACCACTCCAAAGGTCTAAACAAACTGTCAATTCCCCGAACACGCGACCAAAGCCCCAAAAGGTACGCCGTACCTAATCCGGCAATATATTCGCGGATTAGGTAGTCTCGCCGCCCGCCGGTGCACCTGTCCGGAATCCGACTCGAGTACATGCTAGCACCAATTTAATTCGCCAGAATTCCTGGCATATAGTTTTCATAGAAGAAGAGAATGCCGAGAAAACGTTTACAGATTTCAGATACATTTCCTTATCATGTCCACGGTCGATGCTCCAACCAAGAGTGGTTTCAAATTCCTTTGGACGATGTCTGGTTGATAATGACAAATTACTTATTCTTTATCTCACATGCGTACGGCGTTGAGATTATAGCCTTCGTATTGATGAACAACCACTTTCACCTTCTAATACGAACCCCAAATGGAAATATTCATCGAGCGATGAATTATTTTATGCGAGAAACGAGTAAGGCCATTGGACGAATTTGCGGTAGAAAAAATCAGATCTGGGGCGGTCCTTACAAATGGTCACTTATCGCCGACCAAGCCTATTTTTACACTGCTTACAGATATCTATATCTCAATCCGGTACGAGCAAAAATTGTAGAACAAGTCGAGAAGTACCCGTACTCCTCCCTTCCATTTCTTATGGGAATTGCCTCGCAACCGCTTTCCTTCCCGTGCTTCGCAATGGACGAATTATTTTTAAATACTGAAGACCATTTAAAATGGCTCAATGAAAATTTCTCTGAGAGCGAAAATACTGCGATCAGAAATGGGCTCAATAAAAAAGTATTTGAGCTTGGAAAAGATAAGAACGGCAAAAGATTTGAGCTGAAGTCCTTGTAAATTGCCGGATTAGGTACGGCGTACCTTTTAAAAAAGAACCCAGGGGGTTTGCCCCTGGGCCCTGCACACCACTATCACCATCAAGCTGCTTTCATGCTGTTCTCAAAGATGTCAATCAAGTTGCTCTCAAAGATGCAATCTAGAAACTGATAGCGGCTTTAGTCATCACACCAAAAACATTGTTCGGACTGTACTGTCCGCCGGCTGCAAACGCATCACCAGCAAAAAGATATCCGAGTTCATTCACCCAACGCACACCTTTCTTCGGTGAGTACTCCAAAGAAAGATCCACTTCATATCCCAGATCTTTCGAAACTTTCTGTCCCGCGATTGGATCTTGGACCAACCAGCCCATCGCAACTTTTCCGCCAATGCTCCACTGATCACTCCATTTGTAATGAGTGTACGGAGCCAAATACATCACGTTTGAAATCGCTTCCACATCAGGCCCATTCACACCACCATTGGGTCCACGAAAAGCCGAGGTTCCCAACAGATCAGCACGACCTAAATTATGATTAAAAAGTAAAAATGCGATGTCATAGTTTCGATCGAGAACAAAACCTTCATAAGTGTTATCTGAGTTTGGATCATCCCCAGAAACATATCCGGCAAATGCACCGTACTTCCATAGGCTGTCGGTTGGACGATATTCAAGCTCTCCGGAAACTGCAAAACCGTCCCAACTGATGTTTTGTGCACCCGCTGTTCGAAGACCTGTGTCTCCACTTTGAAAAGAAGCTTCCACTCCTGCGCGAACAGTATCCGTTTCCTTCAATGCAAAAATACTAAGAAGCCTCTCACCAATTGGACCTGTAGAAGCAGCCCCTGGAAATGCCGTCGGCGGAGTGATTGGGCCACCCGGATGGGATTCCTTGGCATTGTTCATCTCATAAAAAATGCCGAGTGAAAGATTGGTTTCAAAATTATCGTATTGAAAATGTAAAAGATAAGAGCTGACATCATCATTCTGATTGAGCGCACCTTCATACTTTTTTCCAATCATTGGAAGGAAGAACATATTCCCAAGGATGAATTTATACCCAACGATGTCTCGTGAATCGAACCAGTGATCGAACATTCCACGACCCGCATTATGAGTGGCTCCCAATCCAAACTGAATCGGAACACGGCCGGCAACCAATGCTCCATACTCTTGAGCCATGCTTAAATACAATTGTGAAACCAAAAAGCTTTCTGATTCTCCGTTGCTTCTCATTCCAGGAGAATCCTGAATGGAAGTGCCCGCAGTGGCGGACTCACCACCAAAGAATTGCCCGAGTTGCGAGTTCGGATAATTGCTAGAGTTGAAAATATGAAATTGCGAATGAATCGTTAAACCATCGGACGCAACAATTTTTGGCCGAAGAATCAAATGATGAAGACCATAATCTTTTTGTGTACGCCCCGAACCTGGTGCCTTGGAAGCTTCTGGAGCCGCGATGAAAAGCCCTTCGATTCGATAGTTCCCGGTCCACTCAAGATCCGCCGCATATCCTATTGAGGAAGTGAGTCCGAAAACAACTGCGGCCGCCGAAACAAAAGATCCTAAGAACATAAACTCCCCCTGCGCTCAGCTTTCATTTTTCAGAACTTTAGGCTAGCACCGCGCTTCATTCAGTCAAACAAAAGGGCACATTGCCATACATTACAACAGCTTGTTTGCACAAAATCTAGGCGGAGCTCGCCCTTTGTCCACATAGGGTTGTTTAATTTTTATTCAGATAGGATTCCCAAGACTTCGTCTTCACGAAGAATCAAAACCTCTTCGCCTTCGATCTGAGTGTTCACACCTGCATAGGCATTGAAAAGAACTCGATCACCGGTTTTGACATCCAAAGGCTTCAGTGTTCCTTTTTTGGTTTTTGCGCCAGGACCGCACGCCAAAACTTCGCCTTGGTATGGACGATCTTCCACCGTGGCAGGAATATAAAGTCCTCCAGGTGTTCTCTCGCTCTGCCCTTCCACGCGAACAACAAGACGATCCGCCAATGGATGGATAAGAGATCCATAGTTTTTCTTTGAGGACGTTTTTTTGGAGTCGGTGTCCTTTTTAACGGAAATTTTCTTTGCAGCAGTTTTCTTAACAGCTTTTTTCGTGACTCCTTTTACAGAGTTCTTTTTAACCGCCTTTTTCTTGGCTGTTTGCTTTTTTGCAGTCTTCTTTGCTGGTTTCTTCTTCGCCGCAGTTTTCTTCGATGCGCTTTTCTTTGTCACTTTCTTGGCGATTTTCTTGGATGCTTTTTTCGCAGACTTTTTTACCGCCTTCTTAGCGGGTTTCGTTTTAGCTGGTTTCTTCTTAGATGACTTTTTTTTAGCTTTGGCCACGGCGTTTTATCTCCTCTTCAAAATACTTCTGATAGAGGACATCCCACTCGGAAGATCCCTCCATCACTCCACGCTTGAGGGAAGCTACCTTCGCACGGGCATGATTGTCAATTTCAGCCATTAAATTCACGTGCTCCTGCAAGCCCTTCTTGGCGGCACGAAGAGCTTGTTCTTCATCTGTGTAATCAACCAAGTCATCATCCCAAATTTGATCGACCACAATTCTTGCAAGGTGACTCACTCGATCTTCACTGAGCTTCATAAAATGATCCCCTTTTCTTTAGCGAGTCGTTTTTTTAAAAGCGGAAACATCTTGTAGCGTTGAAACCCGCCCGGATTTTGGCGTTCAAGATCATCCATCATCTTGTTCACTTCCAGATCGAGCCGAGCCTCACGCTCGAAGTCCTGGCGAATCACTTCGACCACCCGATTAAATACTTTCTCTTCCTTCTCTTTAAAATCAATGCATCGTTGTGCTTTCATTTCATCAAGAAGTTTCTTGGCCATATGCTGGATTTGCTTTTCATTTATTTTCATACTTTGACTACACGAAGGCGGACCTCTAATGTCAAGGCTCATGAAGAAGACTTTTCTTATCTTATTCATTCTATCCACAATGGTTTTGGTCCTCTTTACGACGTGGGTGCTGCGATTGAACCAACAACTCAATCAAAGGCTCTCTGAGGACTGGTTTACCCCACCCGTAGAGTTTTATTACGGTGGGGTGCAACTTCACCGTGGGCAAAAGATTGGATTTTCCGACTTTGAACAAACCCTACTCAACCATGGCTTTCGCGAGCGGAGCTACACAGAGCCCCTTCAGACCAAGGACTTTTATGAGATTCCAAAGACCCAATGTGAAACCGAGTTTTATGAAAGAGAGCTCGGTGAAATTTTTCAGTGCTTACGACTACGCAGTGATCAAGAAGAGTTGTTTTCAATTGTTTGGACGGAAACGTCTGTTCACTTTTTTAAAGGTGAAGGCTTAATTGCTACTCCTTCCATATACCTTGAGCCCAAGCTTCTCGGCGAATTTCAAGGTGGCCAGCCCCTGAAACGAAGAAAGGTTTCGCTATCTGAAGTTCCACTGGTCTGTCTTCAGGCCATCACCGCTATTGAAGACAGTGAGTTTCTAAGTCATAGCGGAGTCAGCCCGAGTGGAATGGCACGAGCTCTGATTAGAAATCTGCTGGCCGGGCGCTTCGCTCAAGGCGGCTCTACAATCACTCAGCAACTTGTTAAAAATTACTTTTTAACCCACGAAAAGACGTTGAAGCGTAAAGTCACCGAACAGATTCTGGCTGTTCTTTTAGAGTCCAAGATCACCAAAGATCAAATTTTAGAAAAGTACTTGAACGTCATTTATATGGGTCAAGAAGGTCCCTATCAAATCATAGGCCTTGGGTCTGGAGCGCATCGCTATTTTGCAAAGCCAGTTTCTAATCTGAATCTTTCGGACTGTGCCGTCTTGGCGGCATTGATCAATAATCCTGGGCGCTTTAATCCATTAAAGAATCCAGAGAATGCTATAAAACGAAAAAACCTGGTTCTTAGCAAAATGTTTGAATTGGATTGGATCTCCGCTGAGGAAAAGAGCTTCGCCGAAAATCAATCCCTTCCCGATCGTGAAATTCAGGAGCCGGAACCCTCGGCGCCTTACTTTCTTGAGGTGGCTTATTCGGAATTGGTCTCATTGGGATTGAGTGAAGAAGGTGGGTTCAAAGTTCTTACTTCTCTTTCACCAAGGGATCAGATGGCACTTGAAAGTGGGATCCATGAAGAACTTCCTAAAGTTCGAAGTCGTGCCAGCGGAGATCAGCCGGTGGAAGTGGCCGCAGTCCGAGTTCACTTGGACAGCTCGATGATCACCGGCCTTGTAGGCGGAAGTCATTTTCGAACGGCTCCTTACAATCGCGCTCTGCGTGCACAAAGACAGATTGGCTCCGTAATTAAGCCGTTTATTTATTGGCAAGCTTTTGGGGCACATCGTCCGTGGGACAAAATTGTTGATGAGCCCTTCACTTGGAAATTTGATGGCCGGGAGTGGACACCGCGAAACTATGATCGCGGATACCAAGGTGAGGTTCCGCTTTATTTGGCATTGGTCAAATCGCTGAATGTTCCGGCTGCGAAACTGGCTCAGGAAGTCGGAATCGATACGATTCGCGACACTCTCTTTGCTGCAGGCTTTGAGAGGCCCATTGAAAGCCTCCCTTCTGTGGCACTAGGTGCTCTTGAGATGTCACCCATCGAAGTGGCTCAGATTTTCTCAACTCTTGGAAAAATGGGACGATATAAAAAACTCAGTGCGATTTTGCGTGTCGATGATTTTTCTGGAAATTCTCTTTATATCAATGACAACCACTCCGAGGACGCTCGATTGGATGCGCATCAGACGGCAACTCTCATCTCGACTTTGACACTTTCATCATCAATTGGAACAGCTCAACGACTAAAATCAAATATTTCAAATCCGGATAAAATCGCAGGAAAAACTGGAACAACCAATGATCTTAAGGACTCCTGGTTTGTTGGAATCATGCCTGAGCATCTCATGGTCGTATGGACTGGACGCGATGATGCCGGCACAACCATGTTAACTGGCTCCAGTGGAGCGCTTCCCATCTGGGGCGCTATTGAAAAGAAAATTCATCGAACCATTGAGAATGATTTTGACTGGCCGGAAGATGTTAAAACGGAAGTTGTTGATTCTTATCCATTTAAGCTTTGAAATTCAGCTGGACCACCTAGGCCTTTTTTGATGGCTGCAAACAAAACTTTTTTATCAACTGGCTTTGAAACGTAATCCGTAAAGCCCTGACTTAGACAGCGAATACGCTCTTCTTTCATCGCATTGGCAGTCAAAGCGAGAATCGGTTTTGAATAACCACTGGCTCGCAACTTTTTCGTGGCCTGAACTCCGTCACAAATAGGCATCTGGAGATCCATTAGGATCAGATCGAAATCCCCATTTAGAGCCAGATCGATGCTCTCTTTTCCATTGTTTGCGACGGACACGTCAGCACCTTGAGAAGTCAGAAGCATTCTCACAAAAAGTTGATTATCTAATGAATCATCGACCACGAGAATCTTGACGCCTTCGAGGTTCTTTCGTCCCTCATATTTTGATTGATTCGACTGGCGATCTCTAAGATGAAAACCATTCAGCTCACGAATGCGATCCTCCACCTGAACTTCAAAAACACTTCCCTTTTCAGGTTCGCTTTCTTTTAATCGCACATCTCCACCCAATAGCTCTGCAAGTCGTTTTGAGAGACTGAGTCCCAAGCCTGTTCCTCCAAAACTTCTTGTCACAGAAACGTCACCTTGTGAAAAAGGTTGGAAAAGCTTATTCGCAACTTCCGGCCGAATTCCAATACCTGTGTCCGAGATCAGGCAAATGACTTTTGGATTTAGCGCCTTATGATAGTCGATCTCCAATGTGACAGATCCACTTTCAGTGAACTTAATGGCATTGCCTAAAATATTGGTTAGAATCTGACGAAATCTCAGCGGATCTGTTCCAATAAAATCCGGTAGCCCTTCTGAAAGCTTCAAATTCAACTTCAAATCTTTCTTTAATGCCAACGGTGAAAGAAGATCGCGGATTTCATTGATTAAGTCTTGCGGAGAAACTTTCTGATTTTCAATTTCAATATGACCGGCTTCAATTTTTGACAAATCCAATATTTCATCAATAATTTGCACAAGAGCATTTCCATTGCGCAAAATCACATTCACGTACTTTTCTTTTTCATCCGGTGTTAGATCATCTTTTAATAACTCGGCAAATCCCATAAGCGCACCAAGAGGAGTGCGAATCTCATGGCTCATGTTGGCCAAAAACGAGGACTTCAGCCGACTCGCCTCTTCAGCCGCCTCTTTCGCTGCTGCAAGATGTGCTCGTTGTTCGGCAAGTTCCAAAAAGACCTTCACCTTGCTTCTTAAAATCTCAGAATTGAGAGGCTTCGGTAAGAAGTCCACCGCGCCACTTTCATAACCTCTAAACTCATTGATTTCCGTATGCACGCCAGCAGTTACAAAAATGATCGGAACATTTTTGGTTCGTTCCGCGCCCCTCATCAGCTGAGCCAATTCAAATCCATTCATTTCTGGCATTTGCACATCCAAAATCGCCAGTGCGAAATCGTGGTCGACCATGAGATTCAAAGCCTCGATTCCGGATTCAGCGCAAAGAATCTCAACGCTCAAATCGCTTAATAATGATTTGAGGGAGAACAAGTTTTCTTTGCGATCATCAACGATCAAAATCTTAAGTGGAATGGCTCACCTCAACATTAACAATGGCATCAAAAAGTTCATCCGCACTGGCAAGAAAATCAGGTTGAGGCAC
Organism: uncultured Pseudobdellovibrionaceae bacterium; assembly: GCA_964636785.1. Taxonomy (GTDB): domain Bacteria; phylum Bdellovibrionota; class Bdellovibrionia; order Bdellovibrionales; family UBA1609; genus UBA6776. The sequence goes on from CAZWVK010000005.1 coordinate 29,441, forward strand.
GCGCTTAAGTGCTTCTGCCGGCATAACCGGATACTCGGCATCTTCAATGGATTGAATGGCAACTCTTCCCCCCATTTTCTTCACCATCTCTATACCAATCGCTCCATCCTCATTTGCACCGCTAAATATAATCGCTAGAAGTTTTTCTCCAAATGCAAAGGCTGCACTCTCAAATAGAATATCTATCGAGGGTCGGCAATAATAAACGGGTGCATCAATGCTAAGATGTAGCCTTTTCTCCTTCGAGATTAAAACATGGTAATCGGCCGGCGCAAAATAAATCATTTTAGATGAAATTGGATCTTTATCCTCAATCTCTTTGACGGTCAAAGGAGTGAATTCATTGAAAAAATTTGCAAGGCTCTCACCGTGTTCAGCTCCAAAATGTTGCACCACAACAATTGGCACGCTGAAATCCGCAGGAAGTTTCTCAAGGAGCCGTCGCAGAATAGTGATTCCGCCCGCTGAAGCTCCAATAACAATCATCTCTGTGGAGTGTGGATTAGCGACGGCGATAAATCTTCTCCTCTGGGCAAAATTCTTCAAACTGGTCTGCATAGCTCGTAAAACGAAGGCTTTCTTTCATCCCGATGCCCAAGAATCCTTTATGGCTCAAGCTTTCATGAAACAGCCTTACGGCTCTGTTTTGCAATTCGTTTTCAAAATAAATCATCACATTTCGACAGGACACGTAAACCATTTCCCCAAACACTTCATCGGTGGCCAAACTATGATCTGCAAAAACAATATTTCGTCTTAATTCACGATCAAGAATAAACGCGCCGTAATGGGAATCAAAGTAATCACCAAATGAAGCCTTTCCACCAGCCATTTGATAATTAGTCGTGTAATCTCGGATTCGATCCGCAGAAAATATGCCCTTTTCAGCTTTCTTGAGGCTTTCAGGATTGATGTCCGTCGCATAAATCATCGCTCGTGAGGAAAGCCCCTCTTCTTTCAATAAAATAGAAAAAGAATAAGCTTCTTCCCCTGTGGAGCAGCCTGCGACCCACAGCTTAAACGAAGGATAGGTTTTAAGAATAGGAACAATCTTGTGACGAAACGCTTTGAAATAAGGCGGATCACGAAACATCTCGCTGGTCGGCACCGTCATAAACTGCAGTAGCTCAGTGAACTTCTTCGCATCATGCATAATGAGATCGTTCAGCGCCGATAAATTCGAAAGCTCAAAATGCGTGAGAGCGGAATTTAAACGGCGGACAACGGAGGGCTGCGCATAGCCGCGAAAATCATAATTGTATTTCGAAAAAATACCTTCGAGAAAATCCTTAAGCTCTGAATCAGAAAGGTCTACCGAGGTCATGTGACAATCCCCCCTGCTGAGAGAGCCAAACGCGCATCAAGGAAAGTAGTTTATCCAATTCCACAGGTTTTGTGAGGTAATCACTCGCTCCAGCACGAAGACATTTTTCGCGGTCATCGGCCATGGCTTTTGCCGTCAGTGCAATAATGGGAATTTGGCGAAATTCTCTTAAGTCTTTGATTTTCGTCATCGCTTCATAACCATCCATAATCGGCATCATGATGTCCATAAGAATAATATCGGGACGTGGTCCTTGTTCCAATCTCTCCAAGGCTTCCTGTCCATTTCGGGCCATAATGACGGTAGCTCCTTTTTGTTCTAGTGCGGAAGTGAGCGCAAAAATATTTCGAACATCATCATCAACAACCAAAATATTTTTATCATCAAATATCTGCTCGCGATTTCTAAGTTCCTCTAGAATTTTCTTTCGTCTCGGAGACAAGCGCGATTCAACCTGGTGCAAAAACAGCGTAACCTCATTGAGAAGCCGCTCAGGAGACTTTGCGCCCTTTATAATGACGGACTGCGAATGCCGCTTCAGACGAAGCTCTTCCTCCCGAGTGAGGTCCCGCCCAGTGTAAACGATAATCGGAGGGTGAGAAATCTCATCCTGCGCTGCCAGCCGATCGATCAAATCAAACCCTGAGATGTCCGGCAAATTCAAATCCATAATAATGCAATCAAATGGTTTTTCGCGAAGAGCATCTAGAGCTTCCTGGCCGGTTCCAACTCCAACAATACGGACATCCCGATCTTCGATCAGCTCACGAATCGCCATCCTTTGTGCGCTATCATCCTCAACGATCAAGACGTCATGAAAGTCCTTTTTTATTCGAGTTTCAAGCGATGCAATGATTCCTTGAAGGTCATCCCGGTTCGCCGGTTTAACAAGAAAACCAATCGCTCCCATTTGCAAAGCCTGCTCGGTTTGATCCTGCGCCGAAACCACATGAACTGGTATATGTCTTGTATCTGCAGATTGCTTTAATTGGTCCAAAACAATAAGTCCGCTGTGATCCGGAAGCCCCAAATCGAGAAGAATCGCATCAGGATGATGAGCTTTGGCCAGCTCTATACCTTCATTGGCAGTTGCTGCTGCAAGAAACTTGAACCCTTGCTCTTTCACAATATCTCTTAAAATCTGCGCAAACTTCAAATCATCTTCGATGATCAAAATGGCACGATCCGATTGCGCCATATTCTGCCGATCATCACCGAGTGGGTCTGACAAAACCGATGCAGAAGCCGAGCTGATAATGGCCGAATACTCTACAGCTTGTGAATGCTCTGCCTGCTTTTCTAAATCGGGCTTAGGTAAGATTATTTTCTCACCGTATTCAATCGGTAGTTCCAGACAGAACGTACTCCCTTTTCCCTCTTGTGAGTTGACTGAGATCTTACCTCTTAAGAGATGTGCGAGATCTTTGGAGATGGATAAGCCAAGCCCCGTTCCACCAAATCGGCGATTTGTTGTTCCATCCGCCTGTCTGAAAGCTTCGAAGATAACATCTTGTTGATTTGGTTTAATTCCAATTCCAGTGTCCGTGACCGAAAACTTGATTCCATCGTCGAGTGAGCTTTCGACCTTGAGTTCAACCGATCCTTTCGATGTGAATTTAAAAGCATTCGAGAGCAGATTTTTTAGAATTTGCTCGAGACGCAAGCGATCTGTAGTGATTCTTGGAGACACATCTTCAGAAATCGAGACCTCAAATTCAAGAAATTTTTCTTTTGCGATAGGTTCAAACGTTTTTTGTAAAGACTGAACAAGATCTTGAATATCAATTCCTTCTGGCTGAATTTCAAGCTTTCCAGACTCCACTTTACTCAAATCCAAAATATCATTGATCAGATTGAGCAGATCATTTCCAGAGTTTAAAATCTGTTTACTGAACTCGATTTGTTTCTCAGTTAAATTACCTTCTTTATTATCCGCAAGCAGCTTTGCAAGAATCAGCGAGCTATTGAGCGGAGTTCGCAATTCGTGGGACATATTGGCCAAGAATTCAGATTTGTAACGACTGGATTGCTGTAATTCCTGGGTTTTGGTTTCCAGTGCAGATTTGATTTTCTCAAGCTCAAGGTTCTTGAAGTTCAAGTCTTCCTTCTGAAGTTCAAGCAGACGACTTTGTGCCTCGAGCTGTGTATTGGTCTGTTCGAGCTCTGCGTGCTGAGCCTCGAGACGGGCCTGACTCTCACGTTGTAGTTTTGTTTGCTCTTCAAGCTCTTCATTGCTCACTCGCAATTCTTCTTGTTGTGCCTGTAGAGCTTTGGCCTGCTCTCTGACTTCTCTTAAAAGCTCTTCCAACCGCTCTCGGAATCGTGCTGAGCGAATCGCTTGGGCAATCGTGAGCGATGCTTCTTCTAAAAAGTGATGAATGGTCGGTTTATCTTCGATTCTATGAAAACCGAGTTCAATCACGGCGATCACTTTATTATCAATCTCGACCGGACAGATGAATAAGTGCTGAGGTTTCGTATCTCCTAAAGAAGATGAGATCTCGAGATAATCGTCGGGAATATCCTCTAGGGTTAAGATACGATTCTCTTTGACGGCCTGACCGACGAGGCCTTCTCCATGTTTCAAAAATTCCTTAGAGGTGATTTGTGCGTCTGCCAGCGCAAAGCTTCCACGTCGAATTAGTCTTTCTTCATCCACCACATAAAGTGAGGCTACGCTAAAATCCATAACGCCCGATAAGTAAGAGAGGATGGAATCACAGAGTTCTGGCGTTCTCTTTTCGCCCATAACTGTTTCAGCAAGAGCGGCGAGGTGAGTCTTAATCTCTTCTTGCTTTTTAATTCTATCTGTTTGATCTTTCTGCGCATCAAGAGCATTGGTGTAATCGTTAGCCAATGTCAGAAGCTGCTTTCTTCCGATATACGCAATCAATGCACCGGCCAGAAGACAGACGAATATAACTAAAATAACAAGGTAAATCGTTGTGCGCTCGGCGTTTTCTCTTCGATCCTGGCGAACGACCTCTTGAAAATCCAGAAATTCCGCAAACGATCGACGGACTTCGGCTATATAGCTGCTGCCATCTGTAGAGCGCATGCGTGGCTCAGGATCTGCCCCTGCCCCAACCAGCCTAATGATCTCCTGAGAATACTGAAGCCATTTCTCATAATTGGCCTCGATAACCCCGAGACGTCTCATCTGATGCGGATCGCGGATCAGTTTGCGAAGCTGCTCTAATTCGGGAACTACTCGAAGTGATGAGGCTTTATAAAGTTCCAAATAAGAATCACGTTTCGCAAGCGCGTATCCGCGCATTCCACTTTCGGACTCGCTCACCAAGTGCTCAATGTTCTTAACTTGAATAAGAACTCGATTGGCAAGCTCGGCCTCTTCTTGTGCTGAAATCTGAAAGAAAATCAACCCGACAAAAATGACAGTCGTGACTACACTCATTAAGAGAGGAAAAACAATATTGCGAGTCAGTAATCGCCGGAATGCCAATACATCTGTGTTTGAAATTTTAATTCCCTCCGAGGTCAGAAAATGACCTATCGTGCAGAGCGCAATTGATCAATGATTTAATGGGTTTGAAGTGGACCATTTTCGTCACTCTGAAAAAAATTCTCACATCAGTGTGAGGCCGAGACCGCATATACGTGACTTAAAGCAGGCATATTCCATGAACCTACCTTTTTTTATAATAGGAGCACCGACTATGAAAAAGAGTTCTATTTTCGCACTGGCCGCTTTTTTGTTCATCACACTGAATCTGGGATGTGCTGACGGTGGCGGTAAAAACCGACGCGCACGCATCAATCCTGTGAACACAAAATCTCAAAATGCAGATCTTCCTGAGTCCGGTAAAAAAACCGGTGAGGATGAAACCCAGGCTCCAGCTCCTGTTGACACTGCTGGCGAAGAGAAATTTGATGAGCAGGCTTCTAATGAAATTCTGAAACGATTCGAAACATTGAGATTGGATGGCGAAGTCAGCGATTTTTCACAGCTCAAGGATTCCACACTCACTCTGGAAGCAGTCACAGTTTTATTTAAATCGACTCAATCTACCATCGATGGGAAGAACTTCACTTCGCTCTATCGAGCGGCGGTGGAAATGGATAAAGATGGCGGCTACACCTTTGCACCTCAGGAGAGCGATACCATCGGTCAATCTGTGAATCCTGACCTTTTAGCGCTTCCAATGTTTGTTCAGGTCTTCTTGGACAAAGATCTCCTTGAACAGAACGCGAAGTACGTGACCTTAAAACCAGTTATAAAAAACAACACTCTCACTTTAGAAGTCGGACAATTAGCTGATGCTGAATCCATAGGCGACAAAGCACTTGAAGATATCCGCGACCTTCTGGAATTGAGAACCGAAGAAGCCGAAGTCCGTGATGGCTTAGTGGAATCTCCTAAGACAAAGGCCCAGGTCTTCGCAGAAGTACGAAAGACAGAGAGTACAGTGGAAATGTTGATAGAAGCCCGTGTGTCTGAGCGTGAAACACAAACATTCCTTCTCTCATATAAAATTGAAAAAGCTCTGGCCAACTAAATATTGTTTGTTTATCATATAAAAATGCTTACATCTGTCTTGATTGTTGAAGATTCTGAGGATGATCTCTATCTTGCAGAGCGCTCTTTGAAGCGCTCTGAACTTTTTAAAGAAGTTCATACGGCTTCGCACGGAAAAGAAGCACTTAATTTTTTACTTCGTTTCACGGATGAAAGCCCACCTCACGGCTGCTTTCCACCTGAAGTGATTTTCATTGATCTCAAGATGCCGATAATGGATGGCTTTGAACTGATGGAAGCTTTTTTACCGCTTTCCAAGCATCCTTCTTTTCAGAACACGAAGATCGTGGTCTGCACGAATTCGGATAGCCCTGATGATCGCAAAAGAGCGGTGCGATTTCCTTTTGTTAAGCACTTCTTTAGGAAACCGTTCTCTCCAGTGAAAGTGAAAGAAGTCGCGAAAGCACTTGACCTCTTTCCAGCCGACACTGACCAAAGATTTGACAGATAGGCATATCTTACAGTGAAAAACTGGTTTCATGGTGTCATCATGACACTGTTTTCAGGAGCTTAAAGCTCTGAGGCGTTGGCCATATCTTTGCTTTCCTAGTATCGAGATTTCCTCAGAGGAGGAGGAGCTTTCGTGTTTAAGACTCAAAGATTCAAATGGAGTATACGAATCCTGCTCGCACTGGGAATCACCGTTGTTCTATCCCAGTTTCAGTTTCACACGCTTGAGTTCTTGACCTCCGACCTAAGGATGCGCTGGACTCCTCAACCGGATTCCTCCGGCCACGTCTTTATTGTTCCAATTGCCGAAGAAACCGTTAAACGTCTTGAAGGTGCTCCAAGTCTTGATCAGTTCAATACCGTGATCGAGCAGCTCGCTCAAGTTCAGCCTCACTCCATTGTGACTTTTCTAAATCCGTTTCAACTCGATGGAACTCAGAGTGATCTTTTAAAACTTGCGGCGCTCAGTGAGCGAGTTCAATTGATCTATGCTGAAAATGATTTGCCGCCCACAGGTCTTTCTGAGTTTCCGGATTTAAGCGCACCCTTTGAAAAGATCAAACGTCTTCCAGCACCAAAAACCTCGGACAGAACTGTTTTTGCCAAAGACGGAATCACGAGACGAGCCATTCTAAAGTATGAAGGTGCTGAGACTCTGTATCCGCGTCTGGCCAAAGACTTTAAAACCAATGGAAACGGCATCGATGTCGCTGGTGCATTTTCATTTCTAGATTCCAAACAATTCTTTATTCGCTTTCACAAGCCAAGTTCTTATTCTCGCGTTGAATTCTCAAATATCTCTTCAGGACGCTGGAACTCCATTGAAGCGAGAGGCAGAATCGTTCTCTTAGGGCTAGATTCCAAAGATGCTGCTGATCATTATGTGACTGTTCCGACTTCTCGAGGACCATTTGATAAAAGTCATCTTTATCTGCATGCCGATTCCATTGAAACGATCATTCAAAATGATGCGCCAAAGCCTACACCATTTGCAGTCGGCTTTGTCCTTACCTTTTTGGTCGCACTTTTGACTATCCATGCAGTTATGACTTTAAAGCCGATTACGGGCCTTGGAGTCTTATTGATTACCGTTGCAGCACTTTTTACTCTTGGGTTGATTTGTTTCTATACAGAGAATCTTTTGATTCCGCTTGCTCAACCTCTGCTCGCTGTTTTCCTATGTTATTATTTTGTGATTCCTTACCGACTCATTAAAGAGAACCGCAGGAGTTGGGAGTATTATCAGAAGAACAAACTACTGACACAAGTTGAGGAATTAAAAAGCAATTTCTTAAGATTAATGTCCCATGACTTGAAAACACCATTGGCGAAAATTCAAGGCATGGCTGAAATCCTTATGAAGGAACCCAATCACTTCAATTTGCAACAACGTAAGGCCCTTGAAGAAATCGTAAGTTCTGCAGATGACTTGGAAGACTTTGTAACTTCGATTCTAAATTTATCCAAAGTTGAAAGTGAGGAAGTGAAGCTTCACTTGCGCTCTGGAGATGTGAACCGGGTTCTGGAAGAGGTCATTGAACGCTGCACATACCATGCAGAACGAAAGAATATTGTCATTCGACGAGAACTTGAACCATTGTTCAGCTTGAAAATCGATGAAAGTCTTTTGCGCCAGGTTTTCACCAACTTAATCGAAAACGCCATAAAGTATTCACGAGAAGGTTCTTCGGTCTTAGTCACATCCGATGACTCTGTGGGTGGTGTGACGATTCAGATTGCTGATCAAGGGGTTGGAATTCCAAGAGAAGATCAGGAACTAATCTTTAAGAAGTTCTATCGCTCCAAATCCGTTGAGGGCTCCACTTCAGGCTCGGGACTTGGACTTTATCTATCCAAATATTTTGTGGAATTGCATTCGGGAAGTATTTCTGTTGAAAGTGAGCCGAATCAAGGCTCGACATTCACAGTGTTCCTGCCCTATGAATTAGAAGCTCAAATTGAACAGGGAGACGCTCATGCTTAAAGTACTGGTCGCAGATGATGATGCGACACTTCGACTGTCTGTAACGTCGGCTTTACTTGCATCCGGAAGGTTCCAAGTGGAAGAGGCTGTGGATGGACAAGATGCCATTGAAAAAATCAAAGCAGGGCACTTTCAGCTGGTTCTCTTGGATGTCGATATGCCACGAAAAACGGGATTGGAAGCCTTAAAAGAAATTAAAGAGCATGATCCATCCATTATTGCACTAATTATGACAGCCTACGCGAATGTGAATGATGCCGTTCTTGCTGTTAAAGAAGGTGCTTATGATTATCTCTCAAAGCCGGTTAAGGAAGAAAGGCTTCTGACTCTGATTGGTAAGGCCCTGGAAGCTCATTCATTGATTTCTCGGGTGGCCGCTTCAGCGCCAAAGATGAATTCGCTTGAGCGACCGATGATTGGAAAAACAGGCCTTATGCAAAAGGTTTTTCATGTCATCAATCGATTATCAAAAGTTGAAACACCAGTCCTTGTTCGAGGTCCATCCGGAACCGGTAAGGAACTGGTCGCCCGAGCCATTCATTCCAACTCAAGCTTTAAAGACGGAAAGTTTGTTGCGATCAACTGCTCTGCGATTCCAGAGAATCTTTTTGAAAGCGAACTTTTTGGTCATGAAAAAGGCTCGTTTACAGGCGCCGATCAACGAAAAATCGGAAAGTTTCAGTACGCCGAAGGCGGAACACTCTTTTTAGATGAAGTGGGCGATATGCCCCAATTGATGCAGGTTAAGCTCTTGCGTGTTCTTCAAGAAAAGGTTTTTACACCAGTTGGTGCCAATCGCGAAATTGAAACCAATGTGCGAATCATTGCAGCGACGAATCGACCACTGGAAGAGATGATTAAAAAGGGGACCTTCCGAGAGGATTTGTATTACCGACTGAATGTGATGCCGATTTTTCTTCCACCCCTCAATGAGCGCAGAGAAGACATCGAGCAACTCGTGGATCTCTTTGTTCAAAAATTCAACAAAGCTCAAGGTAAGAAAATCCATGGCGCCAGTCCAGACGCTCTTTCCGTTCTTAAGAAGTACGACTGGCCGGGAAATATCCGCGAGCTTGAAAACATCATTGAACATGCATTCATTTTAGAGGAAACCACTCAGCTGCAGCTCTCATCACTTCCCGATAAAATTCTTGAAGCGGTTGGAATTGATGTGGCCTCGATTGAAACGTCAAAGGACTCACCAATTTCTTACTCACAAAACGACAGCACGAATCAAGGTGAGGTTGATGAAGATTTGGAATCACAGGAAATGATACGAATTCCTGAAGGCGATTTGGATTTCAATAAACATAAAGAGGCCTTTGAAAAAGAATTTATCATCAAAGCTTTAAAAATGTTTAATGGTCGAATCAATCAAACAGCGCTTCATGCAAATATTCCGAAAAAGACTCTTTTACGAAAAATCGAAAAGTATGGAATCGTTGCCAAGGATTACTCGACCTGATCACGCGCAAGGTTGACAACCCTGTGGACAACTCTGTGAATTTAATGCCTAAAAAAGAAACTCATTGCTTAAGGCTTTGAGCTTCTTTAGAACTAGATTTCTCAATGACAGGATATAGTGCACCACCTCAGGCATACACACGAGACACTTTGGTGAAGGCGATCGATTGGATTGCACACCAGCCAGAGTCGTTAAGGTCTCAGGCCACCAACGCAGATACGCTGGTGGGGCTCTATCTTCAGACCAAACGACGAAACGGGGGCTCTGTAGCGATGAGTGGCTACCCGGTCAGTGGCGAGGCATTCACTGAAGATTTAAAAAGCCTTGCTCGCGACCTGGAACAGTTCTCAGCGCCAAGCCCTACCCCACAACCACCGCCCCCCCAGGCGGCGCCGCAAATGCCTCCCCCGGCAGCGGCGCACCCAGCAGCTCCTCCGGCGCCACCAGTCCAGGCGCCTGTGTCTCATCACGCCTCTCCAACGCCCAGTGCCCCACGCACTCCTCAGTGGAGTGTAGATCCGAAAAGTTGGGCTCAAGCGCAGATGATCAAAGAGCGATTGAATTTAAGCTCCGAAAGTGAAGCCATTCGAATGATGATTGCGCTTGGAGCCGAGCGGTTGAACGGGCTGATTTCTTGACTCTGATCTCACCACAAGTGATTGTGAGTGAATGAATTTACAACTTCCAAAAACCGATTTTCCAATGAAAGCCAATTTGGCTGAAAATGAGCCCAAAAGAATTCAGGAATGGGCGCATAAAAATATTTATAAGAAAATGTTGGATGCCCGAAAAGATGGTACACGTTTCACTCTTCCTGATGGCCCTCCTTATGCCAATGGAAAAATCCATGTCGGACACGTTCTTAATAAAGTTTTAAAAGACATCACAATCAAATATCGCAATTTGAGCGGACGCCCGAGCGCATTCATACCCGGTTGGGATTGCCACGGTCTTCCGATTGAGCTGAACGTCACTAAAAAATTAAATCAGGAAAAAAAGTCGGCGAGTCCAAAAGAGGTTCGTGAGCTGTGTCGCAAAGAGGCTCTTCATTGGAAAGATGTTCAGGAAAAGCAGTTTGTGCGCCTTGGAGTGCTGGCAGACTGGGAAAATCCTTATTTGACTCTTTCTTCCAGTTACGAGGCCGATGAGATTCGTACTCTCGCGAGATGTTTGGAGAATGGAATTGTCTATCGTGGAGAAAAACCCGTTTATTGGGACATTGCTCTTCAGACTGCAACGGCAGCCGCCGAGGTGGAGTACAAAAATCACAAAAGTCCATCCATCTATGTGAAGTTTGAACTTAAAGATCCAGCCTCCTTAGGTCTTGATGATGGAGCTGCGATTGTTATTTGGACAACAACTCCTTGGACACTTCCTGCAAACCTAGGTGTTGCAGTTCACAGTGAGTTTGAGTACGGCGCATTCTCTTCCCCTAATGGAACTTTAATCATTGCCAAAGACTTAAAAGAGAGTGTGGAGACGGCCTGCGGTTTTGAACTTAAACTAGTTAAAACATTTAAGGGCCAGGAATTAGAAGGGCATCTCGCAAAACATCCATTTATTGATCGCACCTCAAAAATCATCCTTGGTGATCATGTCACATTGGAGTCTGGAACAGGTGCTGTTCATACGGCCCCAGGGCATGGAATGGAGGATTACGTTGTCGGTCAAAAATATCAGCTGGGTGTCTTAAGCCCAGTGGATGAATATGGAAAGTACAATCATCTTTTCGAAGAAATGAAAGGTGTTAAGATCTGGGATGCAAATCCTTTGATTCTTAAAAAGATGAAAGCTTCAGGACATTTGCTTGCGCATAGTGAAATTGAGCATAGCTATCCTCATCACCCGCGGTCCAAAAAGCCATTGATCTTTCGCGCGACTCCGCAGTGGTTTATCCGGATGGACGACAAAGACTTTAATGTGCGCGAAAAAGCTTTGAGTATTGCCGAATCGGAAGTTGAATATGTTCCGTCTTGGGGAAAGCAGCGTTTTCTCGGAACCATATCCAGCTCACCCGACTGGTGCATTTCGCGTCAACGGATCTGGGGTGTTCCGATTCCAGCTTATAAATGTAATAACTGCGGTGAGGTTCATCTGCGCGCAGACGCTATGAATCGCTTGGCCGACAAGATGGAGGAAAGCGGAAAAGGTCTTGAGGTCTATCATGATTCACAACCTCAGGAATTTTTAAAAGACTTCAGATGCACATCGTGCCAAGGTCAGGAGTTTGAAAACACAAATGACATTCTAGATGTCTGGTTTGATTCCGGGATTTGTCATACGGCTGTTCAAAAGCGCCGTGAGGAGCTCGATTTTCCAGCGGATGTTTATTTGGAAGGAAGTGATCAACATCGAGGATGGTTTCAGACAAGCCTTATGTCTTCGGTGGCCTCTACCGGCGAAGCTCCATTCAAACGCCTTCTGACACACGGATTCGTCAACGATGCTCAAGGTTATAAGATGAGCAAAAGCCTTGGAAACACCGTGGATCCGGAAGAGATCATCAAAGAGAGTGGCGCTGAAATTCTTCGCCTCTGGGTGGCCCATGAGGATTATGGGGATGATCTTACAATCAGCAAAGAACATATCAAACGAATCACTGAGGCGTATCGACGATTTCGCAACACATTCCGATTTATGCTTGGCAATCTTTACGACTTCGATCCTAAAAAAGATAAAGTCGCAGATAAAGATTTGTCTCATATCGATCGCTGGGCACTGAATTGTTTGCAGATTTTGATCGATAAAGTGACTAAGGCTTATGAAAACTACGAGTATTACAAAGTTTTCCATGCCGTAAATCAGTTTTTCACAGTTGAGCTGTCTGCGATCTATCTGGATGTGCTTAAGGACCGTCTTTATACGTCCAAAGCGAATGGACCTCTTCGTCGCGGATCACAAACTGTTATTTTTGAAATGATTGAATCTTTAGCAGTCATTATGGCTCCGATCACTTGCTTTCTTTCCGAAGAAGTTTTTGAGCACCTTCCACATCGGGAAAAAGAAAGTGTGTTCTTGATGGACTTCCCGAAAGGCTCAAAAGAGCGGATCAATGAAAAACTTCAGAAGGATTTTGAATATTTACTTGAAATCCGCTCCCAGGTTCAAAAACGAATTGAGGAGATGAGACAGTCTAAAGAGATTGGCGCTTCGCTTGAAGCCGCTGTGAAGATTCAAGCTACAGCTGAAGATATGAAGACTCTTGAGATCTATAAGAAGGATTTGAAAGAATTTTTCATTGTTTCCGATCTAGAAATTGAAATGGCTGAATCATTTCACTTGAATGTGACCCGGGCAGAAGGGTTAAAATGTGAGCGATGTTGGCATATCGACCCAGAGACGAACTCAAACCCCAATCACCCTGGAATCTGTCCGAAGTGCATAGCCGCACTCAGTTCATAGGAGAGTAAATGAAAATCGAATCCAAGTACTTACTTCTTGCTACCATTGCTTGTGCTCTAGTGGCTCTGGATCAGTTGACTAAGATGTATATTCATACTCAGTTCGCACTTGGTGAATCCGTCACTGTGATTCCGAACTTTTTTAATATCACTTATGTTAGAAATCCGGGAGCCGCGTTTGGCTTTCTTCGAGATGCCCCTGAAAATTTCAGAAACTTGTTCTTTTTAGTTACACCCCCAATTGCAATGATCATCATCATTGCAATTTTAAGAGGCGTTCCTAGTTCTGATCGCTTACAAGTGATCGCTCTTTGTGCGATCTTTGGTGGTGCTCTTGGAAATTACATCGATCGTCTTAGAGATCGGTATGTGATCGACTTTTTGGATTTCCATTATAAAAATATTTGGAACTATCCTGCGTTTAATATCGCGGATATGGCCATTGTGTGTGGAGTGGGAGCTCTTATCTTACATATGATTCTTGAAAATAAGACTGAAGCGAAAGATTAATTTCGCGCTCCCAATAAAACCCAAAGACCAACCGCGATAAATAATCCGCCACTCACATATCTTGCAACCTGCGGATCAAAATACGTTCCGATGAATCGGCCAGCGAAAACACCGATCATCCCCGCCAGGCTGAGAGCAAGAATGACGGCAACCAAAACTGTTACCGTTGATTTGCTTTGCGCGGATGCCGCCATCGCGGCAAATTGGGTTTTATCTCCCAGCTCAGCTATAAAAATGGTGATAAAGGTTGCAATAAAGAGCTTTAAATCCATAAAAACGAGTTTTATCAGGGTTATCTTCGATAGTACACCTTGAGATCCACTCGGCGATTGGCTTGACGCCCACGATCAGTCTTATTCGTTGCGATCGGACGCTCCTCACCAAATCCAATAGCAATCACTTGGTTGGCTTTTAAAGACAACTCTTCCATCAAAATCTTCTTCACCGCCCCTGCCCGACTCTCGCTGAGTTCTAAATTGTAGCGATTGGTTCCGATGCTGTCCGTGTGTCCCTCAACAATGATCTGACTGACCTTACGATCTTTGAGTGCGCGCACGATGCGGCGAATTTCAACCTTTGAAGACTCAATCAGTTCAGCTTTTGCAAAAACAAAGTTTAAATTTTTAATTCGAAGTGTGTCGTCGGCGCGAGGTGCTCTTTTGACGATCACTTGAGCCACTTTCGACACTCCAAGAGCATCCGTAAAACGAATGCGCGCACGCTCTGGCTTCAATGGAGTGCGATATCTGAACTCATTTCTGTAGATAATCCCACTCCCTCTTAAGAGCTCCATCTCAACAGGATCATTCAAAGAGAACACTTCAAAGTCCACGGATTCACCTTCAAAGACCTCAATGCGCTCTGGTGCGATGGAAAATCCTTCCAAACGAACGGGCTTCGATCTTCGATTAGGAAGTTCTCCGGTCTCTTGTACCTGCGCGAGCTCCATATCTATCGTAGACGCTGGAACGACTTGTTCTTCTTGTTGCTGTGGTTTATGACCGAACCAACCTGGTTTGAAATAATACACAACACCTGTGAACACGCGAAAATCAGGAGCCTGCGAATCAATGAACGGCTCAAATGTAAATCCAGCATCGATATTTAGATTTTTTCTTAAGCGATGTTTGATCCCTAATAAAATATCTGCAGAAGCCGCATGAAGTGCGTCATCATATGGATCTTTGGAGATGGGATAAGAAAAAAACGCTTCAGCGACCCACCCTGTGCGCTCCCACAGAGGAGCAGAGCGACCCAATGAAAAGGTCAACTGATCGTCCAATGGAAACATCTGCGCATCGGATGGCGTCGCTGTGGGCTCTCTTAAGCGATAGCCTAAATTCGCACCATAGGTGACACGTCTCGGGCGCTTCCAGTTTTTCGCGAGTTCAAGATTCACAATTGGGCGAGGGTCCACCCCTGTATAAGGACTGTTTTGCACATTGGGGAAGTCTACAGATCCAATAAATGCAAATGCCTCTGGAGAATTGCTAAATGTGTATTTAAAGCCTGGTCTAAAGGAATGCACTCCTCGCGAGATCTCAACATCGACGGGTTGACCCTGATCGGATTCCTGCCAGAGCAATGTGGGAATGGCGAGAAATAATCCCAATCTCTCTGAATAGGCATAGGAAAGGTCCGTGTCGAACTCAACCAGTTGGTCTTTGTAATCGAGCAATTCTTGCCGCTGCAAATCTCTAAACACCTGAAGATGATTTCGAGCATAACTAAAATGGCCACCCACAGCGAAAAAACCAGGATTGAGTGGGCGTGAGCTATGAACAGTGATGAAATCCAAGCCATCCATATTCGGCTGAAAGGTCTGCATATCTCCTAGGACATTGGCCATCGTGAGTGTCGGTCCAAAAAGTCCTCCCAAAAGGCAAAATGTGGCGAAAAATCTTAAGAGAAGCATATCGAGACCTCTTTGAATGTGTTGAGCCTAAATTTTTAGATTTGAACTTCGCGGAGTCAACCTATAGCGACCTTTCATGACAAATTTGGGCTCAACTTTGGCGGTAGCGACAAGAATCGTCACTTTCGCTCAAGTGAAAATCCATTCAGTAGGAAAAAGGCCTGGCACACGCATTGAAACCCTAAAGGTGCGGAAGACTCTCAGTCTGCCATGAAAACTTATAGGAGTTTGAGATGAAACGGATCGTATTACTTTTATTAGCCTCGATAAGCCTTGGGCTTGGATCTATCGGGTGTGGCAGCAAATCATCATCCACTGCGACTCCGCCTGCAACAGACCCAGGCATAAACGGTGGTGGACCTTGGAGTCAGTGCCAGCCTTGGCAAGTTTATACCACTCAGTTTGGATGTTTAAATCCTGGATCATGTCCATCTGGATATGGCTACAACCCTGGCGATGCCCGCTGTTATCGCGGAACCATTGGTTCTGAAATTCCACAAGGAACATGGGATGAGGGTATTAGTGTTGTTAATATTTCGAAGTTTCAAAAAATGATTAAAGATCTTGGACGCTGTTATATGAAGGATTGTCCATCAGCTTCATGGGCTTATTTGTCACTTCAGATTTTTGGTGAGAACTACCAGTATGGTGGGACAAACGGCGGATGGGGTGCAATGGTTCCAGGATACAATCAATCCTCAGCCTTCCATATGCAGTTTGGATACAACTATGGTGCTCCACAATCTCGAAGTGCACGAATCAATCTGTATACGGCACACGCCACCTATGGATATGCCCAAAATATCCAGTTTACAAGTTCAGCTTATCCGTCACAGGACGGTTTTAAGGTGATTGTAAATGGAATGGGTCATACCTCGGCATACAATGAGCGCATTAAATTTCACTTCACTTATTTGAATGCTGAAAAAACGCAACTTCGCGTACAAATCATTTATCAAAATGAAGTTGTTGCAGAGGGCACAGTCACCCAATAAGCGGGTGCCCTCTTGAAAATCTAGAGTTTCCATGCCAATTTCCTAATCATGGAAATCGAAAAGCAAGTGTCTTGTCCCACATGCAAAAAGAAAGTGACGTTTTCTAAAGAAAACGTCTATCGCCCATTCTGCTCAGAACGCTGTCACCTGCTTGATTTGGGGGCTTGGGCGGAAGAAAGCTACAAGATTTCTGGCGAAGAAGCGCAAGATTCTTCTGTCAATGAAAATTCCGAATCAAAAAACGAACTTCAGTGATTTTTTTCTTTGACGAGTTTGTTAATTCCTGGCTTCAATGAAGAACAGTTCAAAACAACAAATCGTTCATCAAATGGGGGATCATTATGAACAAAGCAGAATTGATTGAAAAAGTAGCGGGCGAAACTGGAATGACAAAAGCAGATACTGAAAGAGTTTTGGACGCGACCCTTTCTAATATTAAGAAAACCGTTAAAAAAGGAAGCGATGTTAAGCTTGTTGGTTTTGGAACTTTCCTAAAAGCAAAAAGAAAAGCTCGCACTGGTCGCAACCCTCAGACTGGAAAGACAATTAAAATTCCTGCGACTTCTTTTCCAAAATTCCGTCCAGGTGCAGAATTCAAAGAAATGCTTCGATAGTTTTTTAAGCTACGCCAGTTGAGAAGGCGAAAAGCTTTATGAAAAAAGGGACCGTATGGTCCCTTTTTTATTTAATCTTTTATCCCTTTTGTGATTAATTTTGAGCAATCGACCACGGAGGATGTATGTCCAAAGGTAAAATCGGTGTCTTAACAAGTGGCGGAGACTCTCCCGGAATGAACGCAGCCATCCGCGCTGTAGTTCGTGCTTCCATCTCAAATGGCTATGAGTGCTTTGGAATTCAACATGGATATAGTGGGCTGATCTCAAAAGACGTCATTCCCCTGGAAGCAGGTTCAGTGGCAAATATTCTCCAAAGAGGCGGAACGTTTCTTAAGACCGCCCGTTGTGCTGAGATGATGCAGTCCGAAGGTCGAAAAAAAGCGGCACAAAATTTTAATGACATGGGCCTAAATGCTCTGATCGTGATCGGCGGTGATGGCACCTATAAGGGTGCGCTTGCGCTTGGGGATGAGTTTCAGATTCCTTGCATTGGACTCCCCGGCACCATCGACAATGATATCTATGGAACAGATCTTACAATTGGCTTTGATACGGCCGTCAACACGGCTTTAGAGGCGATCGATCGGGTGCGTGACACTGCCGCCAGCCATGATCGCCTGTTTATTGTGGAGGTTATGGGACGCGAATCTGGCTTTATTGCGGTTGAAGTCGCGTTGGCCGGCGGAGCGGAAGCTGTTTTTATTCCTGAAACTTACACTTCGATTGACTCCACGATTCAGCATATTCAAAGAGGAATGGCGCGTGGAAAAATGAGTAGCATTTTGATCACTGCAGAAGGGCAAAATCCAGGACGCGCCTATGATTTGGCAGATCAGATCCGCAGGAAATCCCAGTTTGAAGCCAAAGTCTGTATCCTGGGACATGTTCAGCGCGGTGGCTCGCCAACTGCAAACGATCGAATATTAGCTTCACGCATGGGAGCTGCTGCTGTGGAATGCCTTCTTCAGGGACAGCACGGAGTTATGATTGGAATTCAGGGTGGAAAACTTGTCACTGTTCCTTTGAGCGAATCGGCATCCAAGAAAAAAACAGTGCCACAGGAGTTGGTAGCACTAGCACAAACCTTATCGACGTGAATTTATGAATTCATGTGAATGGTGGCTATAACGACTTAAAAGGCTGTTTAAGATCTGAAGGGATTGACACCAGTGTAAGGGAAGGAAACTTGCGGCTATCCTTCCATCTGTTCAACACGATTGACCAAGTGAAGACCTTGCTAGAGGTTCTTAATAAAATAACTTAATAACAAGTAGTATTTCACTCTTTTTTATTGAGATCTCTGAGTGAATTCATCACCCGCTCCATTTTGGAGCGGGGATGAACTGGTCTTTATGTGAAGGTTCTTACATCGAAAGCGTTACATTCAATGAGCTATTATCTCTTGAGATTGATCACTTCGCCAAGGAGCTCATCTGTTGTGGTGATGGTCTTCGCGTTGGCTTGGAAACCTCTTTGGTTCTGAATCAAGTTCACAAACTCCATCGCAAGATCCACTGTTGATCTCTCAAGAGACTTTGCGAAGATCTTTCCTCGACCTGCACGGTTTGGTGAACCAACAGCAGGCGATCCAGAATCTCTGGCTTCTTTGAAACGGTTATTACCCACTTTGAACATAGCTTCTGGGTTTTCAAATTTAGCAAGAGCGATTTGTGCTAAATCTTTCGTTTGACCGTTGCTATAAAGAGCGGTTAATACACCTTCATCGTTGAACGAAAGGTTTGTGATCGAACCAGCAGCCGATCCGTCTTGTCCCCAAGTGATCAGATCAGACTCTTTACCAAACTGTTTTGATCCGTTAATGCCATCACCTTTATCTGTTGTGATGGAATCACCAAAATCAATGGCCACTTTTTGGTTTTGTAAAGCTCCGCCTTTGAAGTTGAAGGCAGACATGCTTTGCTCTTCTGTATCGAGCTTTCCATCTACGGTGAATGTTAGTTTCCCGCCGACAACTTGAGACAACTCACCTTCTTTTCCGCCAGTCACTTCTTTACCATCAACCATTCCATAGTAGTTCCACTGACGATCAGCCGTTTTAGTAAAGAACATATTTACAAGGTGTTTATTCCCTTGAGAATCGTACATTTCGATGCCAGTCGAATAGTGTGAAGTTTCATACGGATTCTTTGGATCAAAAGTCTTTAAATTGGAAGTTCTTGAGTCCAAATTGATATCCATACGGATCTTCTCAGTGGCTTTTGCAGGAACAAGTGCTCTTGGGAAGCGGATATCACCAAGCTTGTTCACGATCTTGCCATTGTCATCGGCTTGGAACCCTTGAACTCTTTGATAATCATTGGTCACAAGGTATCCATCTCTATCGAACTTAAAAGACCCATCTCGAGTGAAAGACTCGCCATCACTTCCTCTTAGAGTGAAGTAGCCATCTCCAGAGATCGCAAGATCCGTCGACTTTTCTGTGGCATCCACGTTACCTTGAACGAGGATAGGGTTAACAGCGCCGATCTTTACCCCACGACCGATCTGGTTACCACCAAGAATTCCTTTAAGTGATTTTGCAACGATATCTTGGAACTCGGCTCGCGATGCTTTGAAACCAGTGGTGTTTGCGTTGGCGATGTTATCGCCGATCACACCAAGAGCTTCACCTTGTGCGCTTAGACCCGATACACCTGTATAGAGTGATGATAGGATTCCCATGTAAGACCTCCATGTCTTATGTTCCCACGTCAATCGATCCGTGGGGTTAATTGGAGGGCCCCCTCAAGGAGGACCAGCCCTCATTGCTGTTTCTTAAACGAGAACAGTGGAGTCAATATTAGTGACTACACTGTCTTTCATCTGATTGGGATCCATCACTGTCACCACCGTGTTGTTCTTCACGGAGACGATCAATGCAGCTCCATCAGAGACGAGCAGTGTGTTTTGGGCGCCCTTCCTGGCCGCCTTTTCCACGCCTTGCTCGATTCTCGTCAACTGCTCAGGTGAAAACGCAAGACCACGCGCTTTCATCCTTTCAATTGCATGATTCGAAAATTTGAGAGTGCTTTCCTTTGCGCTTGGAACCGCTTGCGAAATATTTGGTTTCGCACTCTCACGAAGAGACCTTAATGCCTCTTCGAATTCTCCCTTAAGCCCTGGACGAAGGCTTCCTTGAGAGATCTCTTTATTCGGCCCTACCGAGCCTATAGAAGAGTTTATTAAACTATCCGCCTTCATGTCCCATCCCGGCTTTTGCACCTTCTGATGCTAATTTATTGATAAACTCCTGAGTCATTGCCATATCATTAATATTACCTTGTGAAAGCTTTGCTTTCTTAGCACCGTCTGTTTGCTCTTCGGGTTTCACTTGAACACCCTTTTGAATTGGAGTGGGAGCATTCTGAAGCGGCTCAATTTTGTGAACGGCACCTTGATTCACAGACGGATCCGTAATGGATTTAATATCTGCAAGATCAATAGCTTGTTTGCCAACCATGACTTGTGGGCCCTTTGCGGTGAAGCTCACTCCAGTGACAACACCTTCCATTTTTGTTTCAACATGAACCTTGGCATTGTTCGAAGCTCTCGCCACCACATCAAAAGTGAACTCACCTTGAGGAGCTGGCGTGCCATCATCCATCATTCCATTCCAGGTGAATGTGTTTTTGCCCGTCTTTAAGCTATTTGCACTTAAGTTTCGGATCACATTTCCTGCGGCATCTTTGACTTGAATCTCGGCTTTAACTGCATCACCTGCGAGCTTAAAGTTCAGGTCATGCATCTCATTCACATTGGTGCGATTGATTTTAGAGGAATCTGTTAAAACAGACTTACCGATAAAATTTAATGCTTCAAAACTTTGAGATGGATTTTTGTTAGAATTCATTTTCTCAATTCCAGAATCGATATTTGACAACTTCTCAAGAGAAGTGAACTGCGCCAATTGTGCCGCCATCTCATGGCTCTTTAGAGGATTCGTTGGATCCTGGTTTTTCATCTGAGTGAGAAGCAAAGTCATAAATGCATCTTTATCGAGTTGGTTGTTTCCAACAGTGCGCATTTTTTTACTCGAGTCGATATAGTTTGGATCGGCCGCCTTGTTTAAGGTCGTACCAAGGTCCTCACCTTGAAAAAGATCGGCTTTGTCACGGGCACTCATAGACTGCATCCCATCGGACTTGAAGTCTGTTCTTTGTGGAGCATCTGACCATGCCTTTGCTCCTGCTTTAACTCCCGAAAACGCCATTCCTTCTCCCTACGCGACTAAATTCAAGCGGCGGCCCTCTTTGGCCTTTGTGCTTGGTGCGGCTTCCACCGCTGGAGCTTTTGTTTTTGTTTGAGACTGATAGAGTCTCGCCCCAGGCATATCAAAAAAGCCCCTCTTAAATTCCTGATTGCCCTGTCTAAAGTTTTCCATAAAATGCTGAGCTTGCTGGCGCTGAGCATCTTCGTATTGACGCTCAAGATTCTGTTCCATTTGCGCAGCTGTATCCACTTTCAAAGTCTCAAGACTTAAATTGCTGGCCTGTAGATGCGACCTCAAATCTCCCATGCCTTTTTCAAGCATTTTCTTAGCCGTGTCGCTTTCGGTGATCACCTCCACATTCACTTTATCACCGTGCACACTCACCTTCATGGCGACTTCACCAAGACCTTCCGGCTCAAGAATCACTTTCACTTCACCGCCACCGTCTTTCACCATCAAACGAGCTTCTTGAATCAAATCCTCAGTCGAAAATGTTTCCTTTGGCTCCAATCCTGCCACTGGAACTTCCAGAGCGTCTGAGAAATTCAGCTTATCAACAACGGCTTCCGACATGTTCTCAAGAGGAATGGAAGTCGTAAAAGCCGATTCTCCTTTTTGAGATAGAAAATCTCCAGCTTTGCTTGAAGAAGACTTCGATGTGACTTTCGCTTGTGGCTTGGAAAGAGCTTCATTAAGCCCCAATGCCGAAGTCTCTTCTCCATTGGACGACTCATCCACTTCCACACTCTGCTCAGGCGCCTTCATCGAGTTCATCGCTTGAACGAATCTCTGATCCAGAGTGGATGGGCTTCGTTCTGTAGCGGACTGTGACTGTTGAGCGATGTCATTCAGTCCGAGTTCTTCAACAAGTCTCTGAGATTCCATTTCATCCACAGGCTTCATTTGTGCAAGAAGCTCAGGTGAGAATTCTGTTCCACTTTGCAGCGGAGTGGTCGATGCCTGAACTTGATTCTCTGGACCCTTCATAAAAAACTGTTGATTCATTCGATCAATCGCTTCCGACATTTTACGTTGCTCTTGATCGCGTTGACTCATAACACTTAAGTTGATGTCCCGCTCAGATCTTTTGAGCTCACTGGCCAATGGCTGAGATCCGGTTCGATCAATGAGTTCAGTGAATAGCTGACTTGCAATTTGGCTTTGTTCAGGATTAAGGCCGAGATTAGCAACTAATTTCTCAATATTCTTTTCTGGAGATTGTTGAAGTTCTTGAGGAGTCAATGCTTGAAAAGCTT